>NZ_JBEOSP010000022.1:0-136169 GCF_040303105.1 Kitasatospora sp. NPDC096128
CCGGTGGAGCGGATGATGCGGGACGCGAAGATCACCCAGATCTACGAGGGCACCAACCAGGTCCAGCGGATCGTGATGGCCCGCAACCTGCCGTAACGGACGGTCCGACAGGCCCCGACGGCCGGCCGGTTCAGCCGACCGGCCGTCCGGGCCGGCCCGTCGTGCCGATGCTAAGTTCCGGAGAATGAGCGAGAAGGAAGAGCAGGACCTGCCCATGAACGACGGGCCCTCGAAGCCGGCCATGCGCGAGGCGCTGGTGGCCGCGGCCTTCGAGCTCTTCCTGGAGCGCGGCTTCGAGCAGACGACGGTCGACGACATCGTCTCGCTCGCCGGCGTCGGCCGGCGCTCCTTCTTCCGCTACTTCCCGGCGAAGGAGGACGTGGTCTTCCCCGACCACGAACGCAGCCTCGCCGAGATGACCGAGTTCCTGGAGTCCGGCACCGGCGAGGAGGACCCGGTCAAGCACGCCTGCGCGGCGGCCCGCCTGGTCCTGCGGATGTACGCCGAGCAGCCCTCCTTCTCCGTCCAGCGCTACCGCCTCACCCGCAAGGTCCCCGGTCTGCGCGCGTACGAGCTGTCGGTGGTCTGGCGCTACGAGCACACCCTCGCCGCCTACCTGCGCGGCCGCTTCGCCGACCGCCCGGACGGCCCGCTGCGCGCCGATGTGATCGCCGCCGCCGTGGTCGCCGCGCACAACCACGCCCTGCGCACCTGGCTGCGCTCGGGCGGCGAGAGCGACTGGGTGGCCGAGGTGGACGCGGCGATGGCCTTCGTCACCTCCACCTGGAGCGACCGCCCGGCCGACGCCGCCCCGGAGGGCGAGGAGGCGGCCGATGACGTGGTGGTGCTGGTCGCCAGCCGCCGGGCCCCGCTCTGGCGGATGGTCCAGGGCATCGAGAGCGCCATCGGCGACACCCGCCGGGCCTGACGACGGCCACGGCCCCGGTCACGCCTCACAACTCACCTATCCAATCAGCCTCTTGATGGACCATCAGCACCATCTTCCGCTCGCCGCCGCCCGGTTGGGGCGACCGCCGACCCGGCGAACACGGTGAAGCCGGCGGAGGCGGACGCACGGGTGTGTTCTCCCCGGCGGTCCGCCGTTCCCTAAGGTGGTGCCACCCCGTCCGCGGGCGAGGGTCACGTCAGGTGACCGTCGACCCCGGCCCGAGAACACCTGGGTGAAGCTGTACGGCCAGGGGTGCCGGGGTGTGCCGGGGCGTGAGAGAGGAAAAGCGAACAGTGAGCCAGAACGAGGGCACTGCCGTGGAGTCGCTGTGGCCCGCCCCGGCGGCCCGGCTCCCGGGGGCGACCGGTCCGATGCTGCGCCAGGAGCGGGCCGAGCGGACGCGGGAGCAGATCCTGCACTGCGCGGCACGGATCTTCGCCGAACGCGGGTACCAGCAGACCAGCATCAAGGACGTCGCGGACGAGGTCGCGATGACCAAGGGCGCCGTCTACTTCCACTTCCCCAACAAGCAGGCCCTCGCCATCGCGGTGGTCGACGAGCTGTACTCGCGCTGGCCGGTGACGCTGGAGGCGGTCCGCGGCAAGGGGCTGTCCCCGCTGGACACCGCGATCGAGATGTTCAACGCGGCCAGCGTCGCGTTCCTGGACGACCCGATCATGCAGGCCGGAACCAGGCTGCAGAACGAGCGCGGCGCCGTCGACGTCGAACTGCCGCTGCCCTACGTCGACTGGACCAACCTGATCGCGACCCTGATGCACGAGGCCCGGGACCAAGGCCAGTTGGCCCCGCACATGGATCCGGACGTCGCGGCCCGGGTCGCCGTCGCGGCCTTCTTCGGCGCCCAGCACATCTCCCACAACCTGCACGGCCGCGCCGACTTCATCGAGCGCTGGCGCGAGGTGCGCGACACCCTCTTCCCCGCACTGCGCGCCCGCCCCTCGGCGTGACGGAAGCGCTGCGGTGCGTCACGGGCGGCCACTGCGGCCGCCGGAAGCCCCGGAAGTCCCGGAAAACAAAGAGAACCCCAGATCAACTGGGGTTCTCTCGTCGGTGTCCGAGGGGGGACTTGAACCCCCACGCCCGATAAAGGGCACTAGCACCTCAAGCTAGCGCGTCTGCCATTCCGCCACCCGGACCAGGTGTCGTCCTCGCGGCTTCCGATCTCTCGTCCGTCGCGCTGACAGATGTAACTGTAGCAAAGATCGGCTTGGGCTCCCAAAACGGCTCCGGAGCGGACGGCCGGGCTGGTGGCGGGGGCAAGGGGCGGCCTGTGGCGGGGGTGTGACCAGCGGGTTTCGAGGGCGTGCAGGGGGTGGATCGGGATCGAGGGCTGGGGGAGGATGGGCGGACGTGCTCGTACGGCCCGGGAGCAGATCCCGGGGGTGGCGCGCTGGTGCGTCGGTGCGGGCCCAAGACGAGGAGTGACCGTGAGCGAGCGGAGCGAGTCGGCGGCGCCGAAGGTGACGGCTGAGTCGGAGGTCGCCGAGATCTGTCGCGATCTGATCCGGATCGACACCAGCAACTACGGGGACGGCTCCGGCCCGGGCGAGCGCAAGGCGGCCGAGTACGTGGCCGAGCAGCTCGCCGAGTTCGGGATCGAGCCGCAGATCTTCGAGTCGGCCAAGGGGCGGGCCTCGACCGTCGTCCGGATCGAGGGCGAGGACCGGTCCCGCCCGGGCCTGCTGATCCACGGCCACACCGACGTGGTGCCGGCCAACGCCGCGGACTGGACGTACGACCCCTTCGGCGGCGAGATCGCCGACGGCTGCGTCTGGGGCCGCGGCGCGGTCGACATGAAGGACATGGACGCGATGACCCTCGCGGTCGTCCGCGACCGGCTGCGCACCGGCCGCAAGCCCCCTCGCGACCTGGTGCTCGCCTTCCTCGCGGACGAGGAGGCGGGCGGCACGTACGGCGCCCGCTTCCTGGTGGACAAGCACCCGGAGCTGTTCGAGGGCGTGACCGAGGGCATCGGCGAGGTCGGCGGCTTCTCCTTCACCGTCAACGACCAGGCCCGGTTCTACCTGGTGGAGACGGCCGAGAAGGGCATGCACTGGATGCGCCTGACGGTCGAGGGCCGGGCCGGCCACGGCTCGATGGCGAACGACGACAACGCGATCACCGAGCTGTGCGAGGCCGTCGCCCGGCTCGGCCGCCACAAGTTCCCGCTGCGGATCACCCCCAGCGTGCGGGCCTTCCTCGACGAGCTGTCGGACGTGCTCGGGTACCGGCTGGACCCGGAGGACATGGACGAGGTGGTCCGGGTGCTCGGCGGCATCGCCAAGATGATCGGCACCACGTTCCGCAACACCGCCCAGCCGACCATGCTCGGCGCCGGCTACAAGGTGAACGTGATCCCCGGTCAGGCCACCGCGCACGTGGACGGGCGCTTTCTGCCCGGCTACGAGGAGGAGTTCCTCGCCGAGCTGGACAGCGTGCTCGGCCCGCGCGTGAAGCGGGAGAGCCTGCACTCGGACCGGGCGATCGAGACCGACTTCGACGGCGCGCTGGTCGAGGCGATGCAGACCGCGCTGCGCGCGGAGGACCCGATCGCCCGCGCGGTGCCGTACTGCCTGTCGGGCGGGACGGACGCCAAGTCCTTCCAGGACCTCGGCATCCGCTGCTTCGGCTTCGCGCCGCTGCAGCTGCCGCCGGAGCTGGACTTCGCCGGGATGTTCCACGGCGTGGACGAGCGGGTGCCGGTGGACGGGCTGAAGTTCGGCGTCCGGGTGCTGGACCGCTTCATCGACGCCTGCTGAACCGCCTCGGCCCACTGATCAGGCGACTGGGTCGGCCCGCTCCCGGAGTGCCGGGGGCGGGCCGACCGCATTGTCGGAGCGCATGATTGTGGGACGGGTGGAAAGCGATCAACAGAAACGATTCTTCCCGTAATTCCGCGCCGGTCGTCTGTGCGAAGCATCACCGTTGAGGGTGAATGGGAAATCCACTCCGTACCCCGTTTGCCGCAGCGTCGTTCATCCCTGTGCAGCCCGCCGAACGGGTTGCGTTGTCCATACAGGAGGAATGATGAAGGTCAAGAAGATCGCCGCTGTCGCCGCCGCCACCGGTGGCCTGGTGCTCGCCGCCGCCGGTGTCGCGTCCGCTCACGGCGGTGCCGGTGCCGAGGGTGTGGCCGCGGGTTCCCCGGGTGTCGTCTCGGGCAACCAGATCCAGGTCCCGGTCCACGTGCCGCTGAACCTGTGCGGCAACACCGTCAGCGTGATCGGCGTGCTGAACCCGGCGTTCGGCAACCACTGCGCCAACGTCTGAGTCGGTCTCCGGGCCGCTGAGGCCCGTTGAGCCGGGCTCGGTACGGCCCCCGGGCGGCGGACGCGCCGCACCGGGGGCCTTCGCGTGCCCGTGCTCCATGCAGGGGCATGGCGGATCAGGGGCATGGCGGATCGGGGGCATGGCGGAGGGCTCGACAACATTCGAACACTCTGATCGCTCGATCGGGTGAAGCTGCGTCGTTCGGCTCAACCTCCCCGTTTGCCTCTCGTTAACTCCTGTGCAGTCAAAGGCCTTGCGCGATTTCCGGATATACGGAAATTCCGACTTTCATATGGGTTCATGCCAAGGTCGCCACGCCGTCTCGAATACGTCAGGGGAAAACATGAGGAATGTAGCCAAGAAGGGGATCCTCACTGCCGTGGCCACCGGCAGCGTGCTGGCCTCGACCGCCGGCTACGCCTACGCGGCCGCCGAGGCGCAGGGGGGAGCCGCGGGATCACCGGGTGTCGCCTCGGGCAACTCGGTACAGGTGCCGGTCGAGGTGCCGATCAACGCCTGTGGCAACACGGTCGATGTGATCGGAGCGCTGAACCCGTCGTTCGGCAACCACTGCGCCAACGTCAGCGGCGGTCGCCACGCCGCCCCGCGGCCGGGCCAGGGCGGCCACTCCGGTGACAGTGCGGGCTCCACCGCGGGTGCCACCCGCGGCTCCTCCGCCTCGGGGGCCTCCGCCGGCGGGACCGCGGCCGGTTCGCCCGGCGTGATCGCCGGCAACAGCGTCCAGGCTCCGGTGCACGTCCCGGTCAATGCCTGCGGCAATTCCGTGAACGTGGTCGGCGTCGGCAACCCGGCCTTCGGCAACGACTGCGTCACCGCGACCCATGCCGCCCCGAAGCCGACCGACGACTGCCCCGAGGGTCACACCCCCTCCGCCCCGCCGTCGACCGGTGGCGACACCGGCACCGGCAACCCGCGCAACGGCGGCTCGTCCGCCGGCGCCACCCCGAGCGCCCCGGTCGCCCAGCCGTCGAGCAACGGCGGCACCCAGGCGGTGCCGGCCGCCGCCCGCACCAACGCCCCGGCCGCTCCCGCCGCGCAGAACGTCGCCGCGAACAGCGAGCTCGCCCACACCGGCGCCGGTGACGTCGAGATGCTCGGCGCCGCCGGGCTCGCGCTGCTGATCGGCGGCGGCGTGCTCTACCGCCGCGCCCGCGCCGGCGCCCGCTGAGTCGGCGCCCGCTGAGTCGGCTCGCGCTGAGTCGGCTCGCGCGACCCCGCGAGCTGAGCACACGAGTTGCGTCCGTGAGCTGAGCCCGCGGGCCGAACCCACCCGCTGTGCCCCCCCGACCGCTCAGCGGCCCCCGTGGGTGAAGCGACCCGCCGACGAACAGAAGCACCCGCGGCCGCCCGGTGATCGGGTGGCCGCGGGTGCGTGAAAGCCCGGCGTGCGTTCGACTCGGGACGAGGCGCCGCCGCCCGTCACCAGCTCCGGACCTGCCGGATGATCCGCCGCTTCAACCGGACAGTCCGGCTGCCGTCGGGGAACAACCTCAGCCGGTCGAGCTCCCAGTGCCCGTACTCGGCGTGCTCGGTGAGCAGTTGGCGTGCCGCGTTGCGCGTGGTGCCACGCGGCATGCGCAGCGACTGGTACTCGTACTCCGGCTGCCGGACCGGCTTCGGTGGGGTCAAAACGCTCCTCCTGAGGATCACCTACGCGCAAGCCTACGGCCTGCCCAGGACACTCGGCCCGGGTATTTCCGGCCGACCTCCCGCTCCGGTGCGGCGGTTCGACGGCTCCCGCCCCGGACGCTCGTCTGACAGTGCATCAGTTCTGTTGCTGCTGTGGAGGGGATACCCCGGTACCGGCGCGCGACGCGGCACCCGGACGGCCCCGCCGGATCGGCTGTGCGCCCTCTGCGCCCGCCCCGCGCCGGTTCTGCCGGTGGACAGAACACTTTAAATCGGACATCGGGGAGGAAGTTGCGGTGAAATCGCGGGTGTAGGTGACAACCGCTGTGCGTACCGGCGCCGCGGGGAGATAGCGTCTGCACCATGTCTGATGCCGCGCAGCCCACCATTGCCGAGGTACGCGCCGCCGCTGAGGCGGTCAAGGCCGCCATCGACCGTCATCTGGAAGCGGTGTCAAGCCCCAACGCAGCTGATGATCCCGCCGTGACGGCTGCCTACGAGCAGCTCGCCACGGCGGCCATCGCCTACGACCAACTCCTCTACGAGGTCTACGACGAGGTCACCCCCTTCGAGATCCCGGGTGACGAGGGGCCGGGCGGCTACCACGGCCCGGAACAGCCCGAGGCGATCAGCGTGCTGATCCGCCGGGACTACCACGTGGTCGACCCCGAGCGGCTGCGCGCGCAGGCCGAACGGCTGGACGAGTCGCTGACCCCGGGCGGCGCCGGCGGCGTGAACGCCGCGATCGGCGTGCTGTTCGGCGAGTACGAGCCGGACGAGATCGCCGCCCGCAGCGAGGAGTTCGGCCTGGAGGAGGCGGACTCGACGCTCTGGGTCGCGGCGACCGAGCCGACCGATCCGGGGGAGTGGCTGCCGGAGCCCTTCGAGCACGCCGACCCGCAGCTGCTGATCTGCCGGTTCGACGTGAGCGAGGTCTACGACGACGAGGACCCGGACGACTGACATCGGACGGATGTGCGAAGGGCGGGCCCGGGAATCCGGGCCCGCCCTTCGCACATCCGCCGTCGGACCGGGCCGACCGGCGGGCGGATCAGTCCTCGACGACCGCGTTCTCCGCGAGGAGCGCCCTCAGCCGGGTGGTGCGCGGCTGCGCCGGGCGCTCGGCGACGGCCTGGGCGAGCGCCGGGCCCGCCGCGTGGACCACCGACAGGTGCCGCTCGCCGCGCCCGAACGCCGTGTAGACCCACTGCCGGGAGAGCGCCGGCCCGGCGTCCTCCGGGACCACGACCACCGCGGCGGGCCAGCGGCGGCCCAGCGCCTGGTGGACGGTCAGCGCCCAGCCGTGCCGCAGCCGGCCGGCTTCCGCGGGCGGGACGGTCCGGCGGGAGCCGTCCGGGTACTCCAGGTGCAGTCCGGTGGCGTCGCCGTCCAGCACCCGGGCCGGCCGGGTGATCCCCGGGGCGGGGGACTCCACCACCCGGTCGCCCGGGTCGAACCCGCCGAACCGGCCGGGGCCGGGGTTCAGCCGGGCCTTCGCGGCGGCGTTCAGGGCGCGGGTGCCGGCCGGGCCGCCGTGGCCGGGGGTGAGCAGCACCACCTGCTCGGCGGGGATGCCGAGCGCGCGCGGGATGGAGTCGGTGAGCAGCTGCACGGCGCGGTGGACGGCCTCGCCGCTGTCCTTGGCGGTAAGGATGACCACCTCCTTCTCCGGCGCCTCGACCGGCTGCAGCTCGCCGACGCCGACGCCGGAGACCAGCTCGCCGATCGGGCCGAAGTCGGGGGTGCGGGAGGCGACGGCCGGGCAGGCCTTGGCGGCCAGCAGGTCGGCGAAGAACCGGCCGGGGCCGGCCGACCAGAGCTGCCCGGGATCCCCGCTGAGCACCAGTCGGGTGCCGTCGGCGAGCGACTCCAGGACGGTGGCGGCCAGTTCGACGTCCAGCAGCGGCGCGTCCAGCACGACCAGCAGGTCCAGGGCGAGCGTGCCGTCGGCCGCGCGGCCGGGGCCGGCCGTACCGGACAGCAGCTCGGCGAGGGTCACCACCGGGGTCTCGGCCGCGGCGAGGGCGTCGAAGGAGTCCCGGCCCTGGTCGGTCCAGGTGGCGCCCCAGGCGCGCAGCCCGAGCCCCGTCGCGGCGGCGAGCAGCGCGGCCGGTTCGGCCCGGGCGGCCTCACCGCCGGTGTGCAGCACCAGGGCGCTCTCGGCGACGGCCCGGATCAGGGCGGTCGCGGAGGAGGACGGCGCCGCTTCGGCGGCGGCCGCCCAGGCGGCGGGGCCGGCGAAGGCGGGCGCCTCAGCCTCCGTGCCCGACTCCGTGCCCGACTCCGTGCCCGACTCCGTGCCCGACTCCGTGCCTGACTCCGTGCCCGACTCCGCCTCCGTCGACGGCTCCTCGGTGTCCGGCTCTTCGGTGTCCTGCTCGTCGACGTCCTCGCCCGGCACGAAGGTGGCCATCAGCTGGAGCAGCTTCTCGGCGAGGCTGTCCTCCGCCATCGCCAGCCCCTCCAGCGCGAGCAGCGTCCGGGTCGGCGGCTCGTCCTCGTCGCCGCCGGCCGTCTGCGCCTCGGGCCCGCTCAGCTCCTCCTGGAAGGGCAGCACCCGCCCGTCGGCGACGGCGTGCTGGACCGCGGCGGCCGGCTCCGGCATCCGGAGCCGTTCGAGCCCGGCGGCCACCTCGGACAGCTCCTGGGCGGAGTGCCCGCGCAGCGCCGCCTGCTCCAGCAGCCAGACCACCAGGGCCTGGGCCCGGCGGGCGTCGTCCGGACCGGCCTCGGCACCGAGCAGCCCGCGGGCGAAGTGGTCCGCGTGCTCGGGGCGCACCCCGGGCAGTCCGAGGACCGCCCACGGATCCGTGCGCAGCCGCTCGGCGGCGCCGTCGCCGAAGGCGGCCACCGCGGCGGCGGCCAGGTCGGCGGGGGCGCCACCGGCGGTCAGCACCTCGACGGTCTCCTGGAGCACGTCCTCGCTCGGCGCGGCGGTCCGCATCGGCGGGGCGGCCGGGGTCGCCGGCGCGGCCGCCGGAGGAGCCGTCGGCACCTCACCGGCGTCGGGTCGGGCCCCCCCGGGTCCAGAGCCCTCGGGCGCCGACTCCGACTCCACCGGCTCGGCCCCCGCCGGATCGGCGGCCTTCGGCGCGGAGGGCCCGAGCCGGTGCGCTCCCGGCTTCGCCTCCTGCTGCTCGATCCGGCGGATCCGCGCCACGATGTCCGCGATCGCCGCCTTGTCGGGCGCCGCCGCAGCCTCCTCCGGAGCGCCGTTGCCCGTGCCACTCATCGTCGTCCGCTCCAAAGCTCACTCCACTGCACGTTCTGCACCGCATGTCCTGCACTGCACGTTCCGCTCGACCACCCGACCCCGGGCCTACAGCTCCGTCCACCCCTGGTCCGGGTAGCGGTGCACCGGCGACGAGATGTCGTCCAGCGCGCCGCGGATCTCACCCGGAAGCGTAAGCGCCTCCACTGACAGTGCCGCCTGCAGCTGTGCCACCGTGCGCGCCCCGACCAGCGCGCTCGCCACCCCGGGACGGTCCCGGACCCAGGCCAGCGCGACCGCGAGCGGGCTGCTGGCGAGCCCGTCCGCGGCGGTGGCGACGGCGTCGACGATCCGCCGGGAGCGTTCCCCCAGGTAGGGCTGGACGAACCCGGACAGGTAGGGCGAGGCGCCGCGCGAGTCCTGCGGGACGGCGTGCCGGTACT
The DNA here is from genome assembly GCF_040303105.1 of Kitasatospora sp. NPDC096128. Taxonomy (NCBI): domain Bacteria; kingdom Bacillati; phylum Actinomycetota; class Actinomycetes; order Kitasatosporales; family Streptomycetaceae; genus Kitasatospora; species Kitasatospora sp. NPDC096128. The sequence continues at coordinate 9,545 of NZ_JBEOSP010000022.1, forward strand.
TGCCGGTGAGCACCCCGCGGCCGAGCGGCGAGCCGGCCAGGATCCCGACCCCGGCGTCGAGGGCGGCGGGCAGCGCCTCGCGCTCGATGCCGCGCTGGAGCAGCGAGTACTCCAACTGGGCCGCGGCCAGCGGCATCCGGTCGTGGTGGGCGCGCTGCCAGGTGGCCGCCTTGGCGAGCTGCCAGCCGCTGAAGTCGCAGACCGCGGCGTAGCGGGCGCGGCCGGAGGAGACGGCGATGTCGAGGGCGCTGAGGGTCTCCTCGACCGGGGTCGCCGGGTCGAACGCGTGCACCTGCCACAGGTCGACGTAGTCGGTGCCGAGCCGGTGCAGCGAGGCGTCGAGGGCGGCGAGCAGGTGGCCGCGGGAGCAGTCGAACCGGCGGGCGGACTCCGGGACGCTGCCCGCCTTGGTGGCGATGACGAGTTCGGAGCGGGGGACGAGGTTGTCGGTGAGGCGGGAGATCAGGTACTCGGCGCCGCCGTCGGCGTACACGTCGGCGGTGTCGACCAGGTTGCCGCCGGCGTCGACGAACTCCTTGAGCTGCTCGGCGGCTTCGTGCTCGTCGGTGTCACGGCCCCAGGTCATGGTGCCGAGACCGAGGCGGGAGACCTGCAGGCCGGTACGGCCGAGGTGACGCTTTTCCATCGGACGGGCCCTCCACTGGCCGGTGGTACCGGTAGCCCCGGTAGCCCCGGTGAACGCGCAGGTGGGGAGTGCGCTCCCCACGTCGGCTGAGCGTAGCGGCCGGTCCCCGGGCAGGGGCGCAGACCCGCAGAACGATCAATGCGGCCGGTGTGACCCAGACCACCACTACCCGTCAGTAGCATGACCTGCGCGGACGCGGTTACGCTCGCCAGCAGGCCCGCCCGACGTGCTGGCCCGCCCGCCCGACCGGCCACGACGCCTGCCCGACTGGCCACCGGGCCCACCCGACTGGAAGGTTCGGCACATGCGACTCGGCATCAACCTCGGCTACTGGGGACTCGGCATGGACGCCGACAACATCGCCGTGGCCCAGGAGGCGGACCGGCTCGGCTACTCGGTCTGCTGGGCGGCGGAGGCGTACGGCTCGGACGCCGCGACGGTGCTGAGCTTCGTCGCCGCGAAGACCGAGCGGATCGACGTCGGTTCGGCCATCTTCCAGATCCCGGCCCGCACCCCGGCGATGACCGCGATGACCGCGGCGACCCTGGACACCCTCTCCGGCGGCCGCTTCCGGCTCGGCCTCGGCGTCTCCGGCCCGCAGGTCTCCGAGGGCTGGTACGGCGTGAAGTTCGACAAGCCGCTCGCCCGCACCCGCGAGTACGTGGAGATCATCCGCAAGGCGATGTCCCGCGAGCGCCTGGTGCACGAGGGCGCGCACTGGACCCTGCCGCTGCCCGGCGGGCCGGGCAAGCCGATCAAGCTGACCGTCCACCCGGTGCGCGAGCAGATCCCGCTGTACATCGCCGCGATCGGCCCGAAGAACCTGGAGCTGACCGGCGAGATCGCCGACGGCTGGCTCGGCATCTTCTTCTCGCCCGAGCACTCCGCGCTGTCCCTCGACGCGCTCACGGCCGGCCGGGCCAAGGCGGGGAAGACGCTGGACGGCTTCGACCTCTGCCCGACCGTGAACATCGCGGTCGGCGAGGACATCAAGGCCGGGGTCGACGGCCTGCGCTCCTACGCCGCGCTCTACATCGGCGGCATGGGCAGCAAGGAGAAGAACTTCTACAACCAGCTGACCCGGCGCATGGGTTACGAGCAGGCGGCCGACGAGATCCAGGAGAAGTACCTGGCCAAGGACTACGCGGGCGCCGCGGCCGCCGTCCCGCACGACCTGATCGACGCCACCTCGCTGATCGGCGACACCGCCCGGATCGCCGACCGGATGCAGGCCTACGCCGACGCCGGCGTCACCACGCTGACCCTGGCCCCGTCCGGCTTCACCCTGGACGACCGGATCCAGTCGCTGCGCACCGGCGTCGAGGCGCTGGAGCGGGCCGGACTCGCCTGATCCGCCGGAGGGGGCCGAGCGGCACTACAGCCAGTCGTGCCGTTTGAACACCCGGTGCAGCACCACGCAGACCAGCGCCATCAGCGACAGCACCGCCGGGTACCCCCAGGGCTCGTGGAGTTCGGGCATGTCGTCGAAGTTCATCCCGTACACGCCCGCGATCATGGTCGGTACGGCGGCCAGCGCCGCCCAGGCCGAGATCTTCCGCATGTCGTTGTTCTGCTGCACGCTCACCTGCGCCAGGTTGGCGCCGAGGATGTCGGACAGCAGTCGGTCCATGCCGTCCACCTGGTCGTTCACCCGGGCCAGGTGGTCGGCGACGTCCCGCAGGTAGGGGGCGGTCTCCGGCTGGACGAAGGGGACGCCGCGCTCCAGCCGCAGCATCGGCTCCAGCAGCGGGGAGACGGCCCGGCGGACGGTCATCACCTGGCGCTTGCAGCCGTAGATCCGCCCGGCGGTGTCGCGGCCGACCCGGCCGGGGGCGAAGACGTCCGCCTCCAGTTCGTCCAGGTCGACCTGGAGCGCGGTGGCCACCGCGACGTAGCCGTCCACCACCGTGTCGCAGACCGAGTGCAGCACCGAGCTGGGCCCGTAGCGCAGCAGTTCGGGTTGCTGTTCGAGCCGGGCCCGCAGGCCGCTGAGCGGAGTGTCCTCGCCGTGCCGGACGGTCATCACGAAGTCCGGGCCGAGGAAGACCATCACCTCGCCGCAGGTGACGGCGCGGGTGTCGGCGTGGTGGCCGAGGGTCTTGAGGGCGACGAACAGCGAGCCCTGGTAGGCCTCGACCTTGGGGCGCTGGTGGGCGCTGACGGCGTCCTCGACGGCCAGCGGGTGCAGCGCGAACTCCTTGCCGACCCGGTCGAGTTCCTCGGTCGTCGGTTCGAAGAGGCCCATCCAGACGAAGGCGCCGGGCCCGGCCTCGCGGGCGGTGGTGAGCGAGTCGGTCAGGTCCTCGGAGGCCCCGAGCCGGCGGCCGTCCCGGTACGCGGCGCAGTGGACGATCATGCGGGCCATTGTCACCCGGGGGCGCCCGCCGGGCCGGGAGCCGGGCCCGCAGGCGGAGGCGAGCCCCCGGCGGCGGGCTCCGCGCGCCGAACCCTGCGCAGGAACCGGGCACGGGCCGCACGTACGGGCCGCACGTACGAGCCCCGCGCAGCAGCCCCGGCCACCGGTCGCCGAACCGCACTCCACGGCGGAGTCCGGAGGCCGTAGGCTAAGCCCCATGCCCACCCTGCTGCTCGTCCGTCACGGCCGCTCGACCGCGAACACCGCCGGGATCCTGGCCGGTTGGACCCCCGGCGTGGACCTGGACGACACCGGGCGCGCGCAGGCCGCCGCGCTGGCCGGGCGGCTGGCCGGGGTCCCGCTGGCCCGCGCCGTCAGCAGTCCGCTGGAGCGCTGTCGGCAGACCCTGGAGCCGCTGCTCGCGGCCCGCCCCGAGCTGGGCGCGCCCGCCGAGGACGAGCGGCTGGGGGAGTGCCACTACGGCGAGTGGACCGGCCGCCCGCTGGCCGAGCTGGCCAAGGAACCGCTCTGGCGCACGGTGCAGGACCACGCCGCCGGGGCGGCCTTCCCGGGCGGCGAGTCGCTGCGCGAGCTGAGCCACCGTACGGTCGACGCGGTCCGGGAGTGGAACGCGAAGATCGCCGCCGAGCACGGCGAGGACGCGGTCTGGCTGGCCTGCTCGCACGGGGACGTGATCAAGGCGGTGGTGGCCGACGCGCTCGGCCTGCACCTGGACCACTTCCAGCGGATCAGCGTCGAGCCCTGCTCGGTCACCGCCATCCGCTACACCCCGCACCGGCCCTTCGTGCTCAGAATGGGCGACACCGGCGACCTCTCCTCGCTGGCGCCCAAGCCGTCCGCCGCCCCGGCCACCCCGGCCGGCGATGCGGTGGTCGGCGGCACGGCCTGAGCGGCGCCCTCCGCCGGGCACGCCCCGCCCGACACCCCCGGGCCGCCCCGCACACCCCGCCCGGACGGCGCGCGACACCGCCCGGGCCCGCGGGTGCCACCCCCTCCGCGGCCACCGGCTCGGCTCCCCGACCGGGGCCCGGAGGTCGTAGGGTGACTGGTGAGTGCCCCGCAGTTCGACCACCCGCCCAGCTGGACAACCCCGCGATCCCCCATGGCGGATCCGCACCGACCGACACGATCCGGAGCTAGAGCGTGCCCCGTCAGGTCTTCTTCTACGACCAGCCCGAACGGTTCGTGGCCGGCACCGTCGGCCAGCCCGGCGCCCGGGCGTTCTACCTGCAGGCCAGCGCCCGGGGCCGGATCACCAGCGTGCTGCTGGAGAAGAACCAGGTCGCCGCCCTCGCCGAGCGGATCGAGGAGGTCCTGGACGAGGCGCTGCGGCGCAGCGGGGGCGACGCCGCCATCCCGGCCGCCGCGCCCAAGGACCTGCTCGACACCGCCCCGCTGGACCTCCCGCTGGAGCAGGAGTTCCGGGTCGGCACCATGGCCCTGGCGTGGGACAGCGTGGACGCCTGCCTGGTGGTCGAGGCGCAGGCGCTGGTGGAGGTGGACGAGGAGGAGGACGGCGAGGAGCCGGTCTTCCAGGACGACGAGAACGGCCCGGACATGCTGCGGGTGCGGCTCTCCGGCGCGATGGCCCGGGTGTTCGCCAAGCGCGCGCTGGACCTGGTCGCGGCCGGCCGCAAGCCCTGCCCCTTCTGCAACCTGCCGCTGGACCCGGAGGGCCACCTGTGCCCGCGCGCGAACGGCTACCGGCGCTGAACACCGAGACCCCGCCGCAGGCCGACCCGGCCGCGGCCGCCGCCCTCGCCGCCGACGTGCCCACCGCCCTCGCCCTGCTGCGCCGGGGCGGGCTGACCGTGCACGGCCGCCTCACCGAGGCCTCCAACGCCGCGCTGTACTGCAGCGTCGAGCACGACGGGCTGAGCGCCCAGGCCGTCTACAAGCCGGTGGCCGGGGAGCGCCCGCTGTGGGACTTCCCGGACGGCACGCTGGCCGGGCGCGAGGTCGCTGCGTACGAGGTGTCCGCGGCGACCGGCTGGGGGCTGATCCCGCCGACCGTGCTGCGCGAGGGGCCGCACGGGCCGGGCATGGTGCAGCTGTGGGTCGAGCCGGACCCGGAGGCCGAGCCGCTGCTGGCGCTCCAGGACCCGGCGGGCCCGGAGGAGGGCTGGCTGCCGATCGTCCGGGCCGAGGTCGAGGGCGGCCGCACCGCGCTGCTGGTCCACCACGACGACCGGCGGCTGCGCCGCCTCGCCGTGCTGGACGCGGTGCTCAACAACGCGGACCGCAAGGGCGGCCACCTGATCCCGGCCGCCGACGGCCGGGTGTACGGCATCGACCACGGCGTCACGTTCAACACCGAGGGCAAACTGCGCACCCTGCTCTGGGGTTGGGCGGGCGACCCGCTGCCCGCCGAGGCGCTGGAGGTGCTGGCCGGGCTGGCCGACCAGCTGGAGGGGGCGCTGGCCGAGCGGCTGGCCCCGCACCTGACCGCCGCCGAACTGGACGCCACCCGCGCCCGGGTGGCCGGGCTGCGCGGTTCGGGCAAGCACCCGCTGCCGTCGCAGGACTGGCCCGCGATCCCCTGGCCGCCGGTGTAGCCGGCGTTCCGCCGGGGCGGTCCCGGACGGGGCGGCGGCCGGTGGTCTGGACCTGTCGCCGGAACAGGTCGCACACTGCTCCGATGGACGTGCGACGGACCACCCCCACCCCCCGAACCGCGCCGGACCTGCCGTTGCACCGCCTGCAGGTCCCACTTCCCCACGTACTGCCCTTCGCGATCGGCAGTTTCGACGCGATCGGCCCGCTCTCCCGGGCCAACTTCCCCCACCGCCACTCCTTCCACGAGATCGTCCTGGTCACCGGCGGCCACGGCGCCCATGTCCTGGACCTGGTCCACCGGCCGCTGGCGCCACCGCAGTTGTGCGTGATCACACCCGGCCAGGTGCACCACTGGGCGGACCCGGAAGGGCTCGCCGGCCGGGTCGTCCTGTTCAACGAGGACTTCCTGCTGGGCCACCCGCAAGACCTCGCCGCGCTGCGCGCCCTGGCCACCCGCCCCGCCATCGGGCTCGGCGAACAGGCCGGTGCCATCGCCGGGTTGCTCGCCGACATGGAGCAGGAGTACCTGGCCAGGGCGCCCGGCTACCAGGGCGTGCTGCGGGCCAGCCTGCACATCCTGATCGTCCGGGCGCTGCGCGCCTGCACCCCGGACGACCGGCCGGCGGTGCCCACCCGGCCGGCCGAACTGGCCGCCGCCTTCACCCGGTTGATCGCCAAGCCGGGCGGCGTGCGGCACTCGGTCGCCTCCACCGCCCAGGAACTCGGCGTCTCCCCGGGGCACTTGCAGACCCTGGTCAAGCAGGCGACCGGCCGCACTCCGGGTGGACTGATCCGTCGGCAGCAGACCCTGGAGGCCAAACGGCTGCTCGCCTGCACGGATTTGACGATCCGTCAGGTCGCCAAGGAGGCGGGCTTCGCGGATCCGGCGTACTTCTGTCGCTTCTTCCGCCGGGAGACCGGGATGACCCCGGGGGAGTTCCGCGCCCGGGTCGACGGAAATCACCACGATCCCCGGATCATGTCCATCGCCGTCGCTCCGGACGGTCCGTAACGTAACTGCTGGCCACCGGCGGTCGGGCCAGCGCGCGGACGGCGGCCGGTTCGGCCCTTGTCATGCCCCCACCATGGCAAGGGCCACCCCCACCCCCACCCCCACCCCCAGTGAAGGATCCACCGGAAGGAGACGGCGCATGCCCCCGTCCGACGGCATGATCAGCCGCAAGACCGTCCTGAAGGCCGCCGCCGCGCTCGGAGTCGCGCCGCTGCTGGTCGGCGGCGGGGTCGCCCTGGCCAGGGAGCAGGCCGGCACCGGCCGCGCCCCCGGCCTGACCCCCGAGTGCCACGACGGAGACGACCCCACCATCGAGCAGACCGAGGGGCCGTACTTCAAGCCCGACTCCCCGCTGCGCAGCTCGATGGCGGACGACGGCCCGGGCACCCGGCTGACCGTCAGCGGATACGTCTTCGGCCGCGCCTGCCGGCCCGTCTCCGGTGTGCTGCTGGACTTCTGGCAGGCCGACGACGGCGGGAACTACGACAACGTCGGCTACACCTTCCGCGGCCACCAGTTCACCGACGCCAACGGCGCGTACCGGCTGGACACCATCGTCCCCGGCCTCTACCCGGGCCGCACCCGGCACCTGCACGTCAAGCTCCAGGCCCCCGGCCGCCCGATCCTGACCACCCAGCTCTACTTCCCGGGCGAGCCGCGCAACAACACCGACACCATCTACGACGCCCGGCTGTTGATGAACGTCCAGCAGAACGGGCCCGGCGAGACCGCCACTTACGACTTCGTCCTGGACGTGCCCCAGACCCCGGGCACCCCGAGCCCGACGCCCACGCCCACCGCCACCCCGACCGGCGGGCCCACCACGCCGCCGGGCGGCAGTTGGACGGCCGGTCGGGCGTACAACGCGGGCGACCGCGTCAGCTACTCCGGCGCCTCCTACGTCTGTCTCCAGGCGCACACCGCCATGGCGGGCTGGGAGCCGCCGAACGTGCCGGCCCTCTGGCAGCGGTCGTAGCGGCTCCGGCCGCGATCCCGGGGGGCCGGGCGCCCGGTCGGCGGCAGGGTCGACCGGGCGCTCACCCGTGTCCGTATCCGAATGGATCGAGCCATAAGCCCGGAACGGAATGCGCTCTATCAGTCAGGAAGCGGTCGGGCAACGACAGGAAGCGAATCCAGTCGATCTTTGTTACTGGTTAGGCTTTCAAATGTTCTCAAGGTTAAAGTCGATCCCATGCATGCCTGGCCCGCCTCCGAGGTTCCCGCCCTGCCTGGTCAGGGGCTTCCCCTCCGTATCTTCGACACCGCAGCGGGTGCGGTCCGCGAGGTGGTGCCGCAGGACGGCCCCGCCCGGATCTACGTCTGCGGCATCACTCCCTACGACGCGACCCACATGGGCCACGCCGCCACCTACAACGCCTTCGACCTGGTGCAGCGGGTCTGGAAGGACGCCGGCCACGACGTCCTCTACATCCAGAACGTGACCGACGTGGACGACCCGCTGCTGCAGCGCGCCGTCGAGACCGGCCAGGACTGGGTGGCCCTCGCCGAGCGCGAGACGGCCCTGTTCCGCGAGGACATGACCGCCCTGCGGCTGCTCCCGCCGGCCCACTACGTCGGCGCCGTCGAGTCGATCCCGTGGATCGTCCCGATCGTCCAGAAGCTGCTGGCCTCCGGCGCCGCCTACAAGGTGGACGAGGACATCTACTACTCGGTCGACGCCGACCCGCACTTCGGCGAGGTCTCCGGCCTCAGCCGCGAGGCCATGCGCCCGGTCTTCGCCGAGCGCGGCGGCGACCCGGACCGCCCCGGCAAGCGCAACCCGCTGGACGCCCTGCTCTGGTTGGCCGCCCGCCCGGGCGAGCCCGCCTGGGACACCGAGCTCGGCCACGGCCGCCCCGGCTGGCACATCGAGTGCGTCGCCATCGCCCTGCAGTACCTGGGCATGACCTTCGACATCCAGGGCGGCGGCAGCGACCTGTCCTTCCCGCACCACGAGATGGGCGCCTCGCACGCCCAGACCGCCACCGGCTCCCACCCGTACGCCAAGGCGTACGTGCACGCCGGCATGGTCGGGCTGGACGGCCAGAAGATGTCCAAGTCCCGCGGCAACCTGGTCTTCGTCTCGGCCCTGCGCCGCGAGGGCGTCGACCCGGCGGCGATCCGCCTGGCGCTGCTCTCGCACCACTACCGCGCGGACTGGGAGTGGACCAAGGCCGTCCTGGACGAGGCCGTCGAGCGCCTCGCCCGCTGGCGGGCCGCCGTCTCCCGGCCGGACGGCCCGGCCGCCGAGCAGCTGCTCGCCGAGGTCCGCACGGCGCTGGCGGACGACCTGGACGCGCCCGCCGCGCTGGCCGCCGTCGACCGCTGGGTCGGCCGGCAGGAGACCGCGGGCGGCACCGACACCGGCGCGCCCGGCCTGGTGTCCCGCACCGTGGACGCCCTGCTCGGCGTCGCGCTGTAGGCCTGGTCGAGCACAGCAACGCCGAAGGGGCGCCGGGACTTCGAGTCCCGGCGCCCCTTCGGCGTTCCATGGTCCGCGCGGACCGGGGCGGGGCCGGTGGGGACCAGGGCAGGCCCTACTCCTCCTCGGCCCCCTCCTGGGTCTCCCGGGTCGTGCCCGGTCCCTCCGGCTCGGCCGGCCGCTCGGCCGTCGCGTGCCCGGACACCGGCTTCTCGCCGGTCGGGCCGACGTTCTCCCGGCGGCGCAGGTAGCGCTCGAACTCGCGCGCGATCGCGTCCCCGGAGGCCTCCGGCAGTTCCGCGGTGTCCTGCGCCTCCTCCAGCTGCTGGACGTACTCGGCCACCTCGCTGTCCTCGGCGGCCAGCTGGTCCACGCCCAACTGCCAGGCCCGGGCGTCCTCGCCGAGCTCGCCCGGCGGGATGCGCAGGTCCAGCAGGTCCTCCAGCTTGTTGAGCAGCGCCAGCGTGGCCTTGGGGTTGGGCGGCTGGGCGACGTAGTGCGGCACCGCGGCCCACAGCGTCACGGCCGGCACCCCGGCGTGGGTGCAGGCCTCCTGCAGCACCCCGACGATCCCGGTCGGGCCCTCGTAGCGGCTCTCCTCCAAGTCCAGCCGACGGGCCAGGTCCGGGTCCGAGGTGACCCCGCTGACCGGCACCGGGCGGCTGTGCGGGGTGTCGCCGAGCAGTGCGCCCAGGATCACCACCAGCTCGACGCCCAGCTCGTGGGCGAAGGCGAGCAGCTCGTTGCAGAACGAGCGCCAGCGCATGCTGGGCTCGATCCCGCGGACCAGCACGACGTCCCTGGTCACCGGCTCGGTCACCCGGACCACCGAGAGCCTGGTGGTCGGCCAGGTGATCCGGCGGACGCCGCCGTCCAGCCAGACCGTCGGACGGTTGACCTGGAAGTCGTAGTAGTCCTCGGCGTCCAGGGCGGCGAACACCTTGCCGCCCCAGGTGTCGTCCAGGTGCGCCAGGGCCGCGGAGGCGGCGTCGCCCGCGTCGTTCCACCCCTCGAAGGCGCAGACCATCACCGGGTCGATCAACTCGGGAACATCTTCCAACTCGATCACCCAGCGTCTCCCTCCGGTCGGCGGTCGGACCGGCACCGCCTCGGCTGGCCTGCCGGGGCAACGACGGGCCGGCACCCGCCTGTCGAACCTCTCGTCTCCCATGGAACGGCTCGCTCCATGGTCCCTACCTGCCCAGCCTACGGGCTTTGATGCGCATGGCGGCCGGGCACCGGGACAGTCTGGGGGAGCGGGCTGCCGTGATCCAGCGGATATCCGGCCCGCGACGGCTGACGCGGTGTCAGGCCGCCCGGGGTGGACGCACGGTGCCTGACCGGCCACGCGGGGTCAGGGGGCGGGCCGGGTGCGGCGGCGTGATGATGGGGGGCGGGGGCCGGGCGGAAGGGGCCGACCGATGAACCGACGGCTGTGGATCGGCGCGGGTGCGGGTGCGGCGGCGCTGGCCGGGGCCGCGCTGCTGGCGGCGGACCGGGCCGGGCGCCGGCTGCCGGTCGAGCACGTCACCGAGGGCGGGCTGGAACTCGCCCAGCCGCCCGGCGCGGTCTGGGAGGTGCTGACCGACATCGACCTGTACCCGGCCTGGCGCCCGGGCCTCACCCACGTCGAGCGGCTGCCCGCCGGGGCCGGCGGCCGCCCGCGGTGGCGCGAGTACGACCGGCACGGGCACACCACCTACGAGGTGGTGGCCAGCGAGGCCCCGCACCGTCTGGTGACCGGCATCGCCGACCCGGACCTGCCCTACGGCGGCACCTGGACGTACCGGCTCACCCCGGCCGGGCCCGGCTGCTCGCTGACCGTCACCGAGCACGGCGAGGTCCGCAAGCCGCTGTACCGGGCCGTCGCCCACTACCTGGCCGGCGAGGACGCCACCGTGCACCGCTACCTGGGCGCCCTGGCCCACCGGATGGCGGCCTGAGCGCCGCGGAAGGCGCTGGGGGCCGCTAGGAGGCGTCCACCCAGCCCTGCCGGTACGCTGCCCAGTTCTCCGGCGTCGCGGCGAAGTCCACGTACAGCGCGACCCCGAAGTCGGCCCGGCCCAGGTCCTGCCGGCCCAGGCCCAGCCGGACGCCGCGGACGGCCGCCGGGACGGTCTCGGCGTCGCCGTGGTGGCCGGGCTTGTCGTCCCAGAAGAACGGCAGCCCGATCAGCAGGTCGACGTCCGTCGGGGTGGCCTCCAGCGCCAGCTCGGTCTGCTGCGCGACGTAGCCGCCGTACAGCGGTTGGGTCGGCATCGAGGTGTCATAGGTCATCACCGCGATCTGGTCGACCCGGCGGGCGGTCGCGCGGAAGTACTCCTGGTCCCACCACTTGCCGTGGCCGGTGAGCAGGATGCCGGCCGTGTGCAGGCCGGGCACCGGGTCGATCTGCGGGGCCGCGACCGACAGCTTCGCACCGCGGGCGGCCGTCACCGGGCGGACCTGGTCGAGCAGGGTCAGCCAGCCGGCGCTGCCCGGGCGGATCGGCTCCATGTCGAAGTGCACGCCGTCGAAGCCCTGGTCCAGCACCTGGCCGGCCGCGGCGGTGACCCGGTCCCGGGTGGGCGCGTCGTCGAGGTCCAGGGCGTCCCGCTCCGGCTTCACCTCGTCGCCCAGCCAGCCCTGCAGCCGCACCCCCGGCAGCGCCCGGTGGGCGGCCTCGGTGAACCAGCGGGCCCGCGGGTGGACGGACGGCGGCAGCGAGCCGTCGTGCTCCAGCGGGCCGGTGTGCACGTACAGGTCGCGCACGCCGGTGCCGGCCAGCTGCCGGGCCAGCGCGGCGATGTCGGCGTCGGTCTTGCGGCCGTCCACCCAGGCGTGGCCGAGCCAGACGGCGTCCCGGCCCCGGGTGCGGGCCTCGGCGGACGGTTCACCCGAGTAGTGCAGTCGGATCGCGATGAACACGGAGCCCAGCGCGGCGACCGGCACGGCCGCCGCCAGCACCAGCGCGAGCAGGGCCCGGCGCCACCAGGACCAGCGCCTCCAGCGGTCGCGCAGCGCCCGGAACGGAGCCGTCGTGGCCCGCCCGATCCGCCGCGCGCCGGTCCCGAATCGGGCCACGCGGTTGCTCCCCCCTTGCGGTCGAGCGCTCAGGATACGGAATGCACGGCAGGCCGGGCCGCGGGCCGGATACCCTGGCCACGTGTGGGCCCGAGCAAGCGGGCCCGCAAAGCCGACAGCCGTCGCACCAGGGAGACGCCCCATGGCCACTGCAGCCGACCCGTCCATCACTCAGCAGAGCCGCGCGAACGCGCTGCGTGAAGCGCTCGCCACCCGGGTGGTGGTGGCCGACGGTGCGATGGGCACCATGCTCCAGGCGCAGGACCCGACGCTGGAGGACTTCCAGAACCTCGAAGGCTGCAACGAGGTCCTCAACATCACCCGGCCGGACATCGTCCGCTCCGTGCACGAGGCCTACTTCGCGGTGGGCGTGGACTGCGTCGAGACCAACACCTTCGGTGCCAACTTCTCCGCCCTGGGCGAGTACGAGATCGCCGAGCGCATCTTCGAGCTGTCCGAGGCCGGCGCCCGGATCGCCCGCGAGGTGGCCGACGCCCACGCCGCCGACGGCCGCACCCGCTGGGTGCTCGGCTCGATCGGCCCCGGCACCAAGCTGCCGACCCTCGGCCACGCCCCGTACGAGACGCTGCGCGACGGCTTCCAGCAGAACGCGGCCGGCCTGATCGCGGGCGGCGCCGACGCGCTGCTGGTCGAGACCAGCCAGGACCTGCTGCAGACCAAGGCCGCGATCCTCGGCTCCAAGCGCGCGCTGGCCGAGGCCGGGCTGGACCTCCCGGTGCTGGTGCAGGTCACGGTGGAGACCACCGGCACCATGCTGCTCGGCTCCGAGATCGGCGCCGCGCTCACCGCGCTGGAGCCGCTCGGCGTCGACTACATCGGCCTCAACTGCGCCACCGGCCCGGCCGAGATGAGCGAGCACCTGCGCTACCTGGCCAAGAACGCGAGGATCGGCCTGTCCTGCATGCCGAACGCGGGCCTGCCGGTGCTCGGCAAGGACGGCGCCCACTACCCGCTCTCCCCGGCCGAACTGGCCGAGGCGCACGACGTGTTCACCCGGGAGTACGGCCTCTCGCTGGTCGGCGGCTGCTGCGGCACCACGCCCGAGCACCTGCGCCAGGTGGTCGAGCGGGTCCAGGGCCGTCCGATCGTGCGGCGCGAGCCGCAGCCGGAGCCCGCGGCCTCCTCGCTGTACCAGGCGGTGCCGTTCCGCCAGGACACCTCGTACCTGGCGATCGGCGAGCGCACCAACGCCAACGGCTCGAAGAAGTTCCGCGAGTCGATGCTGGCGGGCGACTGGCAGGCCTGCGTGGAGATCGCCCGGGACCAGATCCGGGACGGCTCCCACCTGCTGGACCTGTGCGTCGACTACGTCGGCCGCGACGGCGTCGCCGACATGAAGGAGATCGCGGGCCGGCTGGCCACCGCCTCCACCCTGCCGATCGTGCTGGACTCCACCGAGCCGCCCGTGCTGCGGGCCGGCCTGGAGGCGCTCGGCGGCCGCGCGGTGCTCAACTCGGTCAACTACGAGGACGGCAACGCCCCCGACTCGCGCTTCGGGCAGATCGCCTCGCTGGCCCGCGAGCACGGCGCCGGCCTGATCGCGCTGACCATCGACGAGCAGGGCCAGGCCCGCACCGCCGAGCTGAAGGTCGAGATCGCCGAGCGGCTGATCGCCGAACTCACCGCCGACTACGGCATCGACGAGGGCTCGATCCTGGTCGACTGCCTCACCTTCACCCTGGCCACCGGTCAGGAGGAGTCCCGCCGGGACGGCATCGAGACCATCGAGGCGATCCGCGAACTCAAGCGCCGCCACCCGAAGGTGCAGACCACCCTCGGCCTGTCGAACATCTCCTTCGGCCTCAACCCGGCCGCCCGCGTGGTGCTCAACTCGGTGTTCCTGCACGAGTGCGTGGAGGCCGGCCTGGACTCGGCGATCGTGCACGCCTCCAAGATCCTGCCGATCTCCCGGATCCCCGAGGACCAGCGCGAGGCCGCGCTGGACCTCGTGTACGACCGCCGCCGGGACGGCTACGACCCGCTGCAGCGCCTGCTGGAGCTGTTCGAGGGCGTGTCCACCGCCTCGGTCAAGGCCTCCAAGGCGCAGGAGCTGGCCGCGCTCCCGCTGGACGAGCGGCTGCAGCGCCGGATCATCGACGGCGAGCGCAACGGCCTGGAGGCCGACCTGGACGAGGCCCTGGCCGCGCGCCCGGCGCTGGAGATCATCAACGACACCCTGCTGTCCGGCATGAAGGTGGTCGGCGAGCTGTTCGGCTCCGGCCAGATGCAGCTGCCGTTCGTGCTCCAGTCCGCCGAGGTGATGAAGACCGCGGTGGCCCACCTGGAGCCGCACATGGAGAAGTCCGACAGCGAGGGCAAGGGCACCATCGTGCTGGCCACCGTCAAGGGCGACGTCCACGACATCGGCAAGAACCTGGTCGACATCATCCTGTCCAACAACGGCTACAACGTGGTCAACCTGGGCATCAAGCAGCCGGTCTCGGCGATCCTGGACGCCGCGCAGGAGCACAAGGCGGACGTGATCGGGATGTCCGGCCTGCTGGTGAAGTCCACCGTGATCATGAAGGAGAACCTGGAGGAGCTGAACCAGCGCAAGCTGGCCGCCAGCTTCCCGGTGATCCTCGGCGGCGCCGCCCTGACCCGCGCCTACGTCGAGCAGGACCTGCACGAGATCTACGAGGGCGAGGTCCGCTACGCCCGGGACGCCTTCGAGGGCCTGCGGCTGATGGACGCGCTGATCGCGGTCAAGCGCGGCGTGCCCGGCGCGACCCTGCCGGAGCTCAAGCAGCGCCGGCACGCCAGGGTCGAGGTGGCGGAGCCGGAGCCCGAGGTCAACCTCGGCCAGATCCGCTCGGACGTCGCGCTGGACAACGCGCTGCCCAGCCCGCCGTTCTGGGGCGACCGGATCGTCAAGGGCATCCCGTTCGCCGACTACGCCTCCTGGCTGGACGAGGACGCTCTGTTCAAGGGCCAGTGGGGCCTCAAGGCCGCGCGCAGCGGCGAAGGCCCGTCCTACGAGGAACTGGTGGAGACCGAGGGCCGGCCGCGGCTGCGGGCCTGGCTGGACCGGCTGCAGACCGAGGGCTGGCTGGAGGCGGCCGTGGTCTACGGCTACTACCCGGCCAACTCCAAGGGCGACGACCTGATCGTCTTCCACGAGGACGGCACCGAGCGGACCCGCTTCACCTTCCCCCGCCAGCGGCGTGGCCGCCGGCTCTGCCTGGCGGACTTCTTCCGCCCGGAGGAGTCCGGCGAGCGGGACGTGGTCGGCCTCCAGGTGGTCACCATGGGCAACCGGATCTCGGAGGCGGCCAACGAGCTGTTCGCCGGGAACTCCTACCGCGACTACCTGGAGCTGCACGGCCTCTCGGTTCAACTGGCCGAGGCGCTGGCCGAGTTCTGGCACGCCCGGGTCCGCTTCGAGCTGGGCTTCTCCGGCGAGGACCCGCAGGACGTCAAGGACATGTTCGCGCTCAAGTACCGGGGCGCCCGCTTCTCGCTCGGCTACGGGGCCTGCCCCGAGCTGGAGGACCGCGCCAAGATCGCCGAGCTGCTCAAGCCGGAGCGGATCGGCGTGGTGCTCTCCGAGGAGTTCCAGCTCCACCCGGAGCAGTCCACCGACGCGATCGTGATCCACCACCCCGAGGCGAAGTACTTCAACGCGCGGTAACCCTGACGCCCTTCTCCGTTCGCTCTTTCCGGGCGAAGCGGGCGTAAGCTGGATGATCCTGAACGGGCCGGTCCGCTCACCAGCGGGTCGGCCCGTGCCATCCCCGGGAACGTCCTGGGCGCAGCCGGAAGGACCCGCCATGACCACCAGTTCCACCGCCGTCCAGGCGCTCGACCACGGGTACGACCGAGGCCTGCAGGCGGTGCTGCTGGACATGGACGGGACGCTGGTGGACACCGAGGACTTCTGGTGGCAGGCCGAGGTCACGCTCTTCGCCGAGCTGGGCCACCGGCTGGACGAGCAGGACCGGGCGCACGTCGTCGGCGGCCCGATGACCCGGGTGATGGACTACCTGGTCGCCCGCACCGGGGTGGACATCGCTCCGGCCGACCTGGGCGTGCTGGTCAACCAGCGCTTCGTCGACCTGCTGGCCGGCGGGGTGCCGCTGATGCCGGGTGCCGAGCGGCTGCTCAACACCCTTGCCGCGCACGGGGTTCCGGCCGCACTGGTGTCCGCCTCGCACCGGCACGTGATCGACATCGTGCTGCGCTCGCTGGGCGCCGAGCGCTTCGCCTTCACCATCGGCGGGGACGAGGTGCCGCGCACCAAGCCCTTCCCGGACCCGTACCTGGAGGCGGCCCGCCGGTTGGGCGCGGAGCCGGCCCGCTGCGTGGTGGTCGAGGACACCCCGACCGGGGTGCGGGCGGGCGAGGCGGCGGGTTGCCCGGTGATCGCGGTGCCCTCGGTGGCGCCGATCGAGGAGGCCCCCGGACGGCTGGTGCTGTCCTCGCTGGAGCAGGTCGATCTCGAACTGCTGCGATCCCTGGTCGCCTCGCGGGTCTAACGGAGCGGGACCGAGAGCCGCCTCGTGGATGTGATTGTCATCTCATTGCCTTTCGCCCCTACCGGCCGGTAAGCGCCCGGGCGGGGCCTCCGCCGGCGGTCGGACGGGGAGAAAACGGGCATTGGCTGACAACTCGTCGGGCGCGCCGTGATGCCCCCAACGACCGTGTCCCAAACGTCATCTGCACGGGTATCGGTCGTGCGTGTTCGATATGGCACGCTACTCGGGTTCGCGACACCCCCGAAGGACGCTCCCTGTGAAGACTTCAGCTGAACGCCTGGCAGCACTCGGCTGCGCCGGTCTGGTCGCCGTGACGGTGGCCGGTTGCGGATCGGTCACCGACGCCGTCAAGGGGGGCAGCGGCGGCAAGTCGATCACCATGGGAACCGTCCAGCTGACCGGCGTGCTGGACCCCGCGGCCGTCTACGACTCCGGCTCCTGGCTGGTGCTGCGCAACAGCTTCCAGTCGCTGCTGACCTTCCCGGCCGCCGCCAGCACGCCCACCCCGGACGCGGCGAAGTCCTGCGACTTCTCCGGCGGCGAGGCCACCGAGTACCGCTGCACCCTGCGGCCCGGCCTGAAGTTCTCCAACGGCCACCCGCTGACCGCCGAGGACGTGGTGTTCTCGATCCAGCGGACCAAGAAGATCAACGACCCGAACGGCCCGGCCGGCCTGCTCGCCTCGATCAAGAGCGTCGAGGCCAAGGGCGACAGCGAGGTGGTCTTCCACCTGTCGACCCCCGACGCCACCCTGCCGGCCAAGCTGGCCTCCCCGGCCGGCGCCATCGTCGACCACCAGGTCTACCCGGCCGACAAGGCGCTCGCCAACGACAAGGTCGTCGGCTCCGGCCCCTACCGCCTCGACTCGGTCGAGATGGCCGGCGAGAAGCAGGTGGGCAAGGTCGTGCTGGTCCCCAACGACAAGTACGGCGGCGACGCCAAGCTGCGGAACGACAAGTTCACCGTCCGGTACTTCGACAAGCCCGCCGACCTCAAGGCCGCGCTGGACAAGGGCGACGTCGACGTCACCGACAACAGCCTGGAGCCCAACACCGCCGCCCAGATCCGCTCCGACCAGCAGGGCGGCAAGACCGACCTCCAGGTGGTCGAGGGCGACAGCAACGACACCCGCTCGCTGGTCTTCAACACCAAGGACCCGGTCCTGAGCAACGTCGGCGTCCGCCAGGCCGCCGCCGCGCTGCTCGACCGCAAGGCGCTCGCCCGCGACGTCTTCGCCCGCACCGTCCAGCCGCTGTACGCGATGGTCCCGGCCGGCGTCACCGGCCACACCACCGCCTTCTTCGACCGCTGGGGCGACCAGGACGTGGCCAAGGCCAAGAAGGCCCTGACCGACAACAAGGTCCAGACCCCGGTCAAGCTCACCCTCACCTGGTCCCGCTCGCGGGCCGGCAACGGCGAGGCCGAGACCATCAAGAAGCAGCTGGAGACCGGCGGCCTCTTCCAGGTGACGGTCCAGCAGGAGTCCGACTGGGACACCTACAAGAAGGGCTGGACCGAGGGCAAGTACCAGGCGTACATCGTCGGTTGGTTCGCCGACTACCCGGACCCGGACAACTACATCGCCCCGCTGCTGGTCGACGGCGGCATCTACCACACCGGCTGGGACGACCCGCGGATCAGCCAGAAGCTGATCCCGGACGGCCTCAAGCAGGCCGACCGCAGCGCCGCCTCGGCCGGCTACGCGCAGATCCAGCAGCTCGTCGCCGAGTCGGTGCCGCTGGTCCCGCTGTACCAGAACAAGTCCTTCTACGCGGCCCGCCCGGACATCACCGGCGTCGAGTCCACCGTCGACACCACCGGCTTCTTCCGCTTCTGGGAGATCAGCCGCAGCGGCAAGTAGCCCGCCACGCACGGCGGCCCGCCCGCTCCCCCTCGTACCACCGGGGGAGCGGGCGGGCCGCCGTCGTGTCGCCGCCCGCCGCCGGGCCGCCGACTACAGCGCGCCCGGCCGCACCAGGCCGCTCTCGTAGGCGTACACCGCCGCCTGCACCCGGTCGCGCAGCTGGAGCTTGGTCAGCACATGGCCGACGTGGGTCTTCACGGTCGTCTCGCTGACGAACAGCTCGGCCGCGATCTCCGCGTTCGACAGCCCGCGCGCCACCAGCTTGAGTACCTCCAACTCCCGCTCGGTCAGCGCGCTCAGCGCCTGCGGCGGCGCCTCCTCGCCGGACGGCAGCTTGGTGGCGTACATGTCCAGCAGTCGGCGGGTGATGCTCGGCGCCAGCATTGCCGCGCCGTCCGCGACCACCCGGATCGCCTGCACCAGCTCCTCCGCCGGGACGTCCTTCAGCAGGAAGCCGCTGGCACCCGCGCGCAACGCCTCCACCACGTACTCGTCCAGGTCGAAGGTGGTCAGCACCAGCACCTTGGCCGGACCGTCCCGCCCCGGACCGGCGATCCGGCGGGTCGCCTCGACGCCGTCCATCCGCGGCATCCGGATGTCCATCAGTACCACGTCGGGCTGCAGCGCCCGGACCTGGTCCAGCGCCTGCTGGCCGTCGCCGGCCTCACCGACCACCACGAGGTCGGACTCGGCCTCCAGGATCATCCGGAAACCGGTGCGCAGCAGCGGCTGGTCGTCGACCAGCAGCACTCGGATCGTCACCTAGGACTCCTCGCTCATCGGATCCCCCGTGGGATCGCTCTCATCCGACGTACAGGCCGGCACGGGCAGCGGGTACGGCGGCGGGGTGCCGCCGAACTCCGGGCAGCTGGCCTGGTGGTCGCACCAGTCGCAGAGCCGGTTGCGGGTCGCCGGGAAGTCCCCGGTGGCCACCGCCTCGGCGATCCGCTCCCACAGCGCCTGCAGCTTGCGCTCCACCGCGAGCAGGTCGGCCTCGTCCGGGTCGTAGCTGACCACGTCCCCGCCGCCGCCCAGGTACACCAGCTGGAGGCGCTTGGGGATCACGCCCTTCCAGCGCCACACCACCAGTGCGTAGAACTTCATCTGGAACATCGCCTTGCCCTCGAAGTCCCGCGAGGGCGCCCGGCCGGTCTTGTAGTCCACCAGCCGGACCTCGCCGGTCGGGGCGACGTCCACCCGGTCGATGTAGCCGCGCAGCAGCAGCCCCGACTCCAGGGCCGTCTCCACGTACAGCTCCCGCTCCACCGGGTGCAGCCGGGTCGGGTCCTCCAGCCGGAACCACTGGCCGACCAGCTTCTCGGCGTCCGCCAGCCAGCGGGTCAGCGCCGCGCCGTCCGGGTCGTCGGGGAAGAGCGTGCCCAGCTCCGGGCGCTCGCCCAGCAGCCGCTCCCACTGCGGGCGCAGCAGGCCCAGCGCCCGCTCCGGCGTCCGCTCGGCCGCCGGGCTGTCGAACAGCCGCTCCAGCACCGCGTGCACCAGGGTGCCCCGGGTCGCCGCCGAGCTCGGCGGCTCCGGCAGCCGGTCGATCACCCGCAGTCGGTACAGCAGGGGACAGGTGAGGAAGTCCCCCGCTCGGGACGGGGACAGCCCGGTCGGGGGCGCCGCCGGGCGCGCCGGGGCCCCGGCGACGCTGCTGGTGTCGGTCTGCTGCATGGCTACGACCCTATTGCCCTTTCCTGTCATCCCGCTGCCACCGTGCTGCCGCGGCGGCTTTCCCCGGAGTCCGGCCGAAGTCCGCCCGAAGCCCGCCCGGGGCCGGTCCGGGAGCGGCCCAGTGGGTATGAAGCCTGACAGAGGGGCGCGCGCCGCCAAGTGGCCGCGATCACGTAGCGTGGGCGCACCGGGGAGACACGACGGGCGGACGACCGAAGGGATCACGGTGAGCGACACCAGGGGGCAGCAGACCTCCGACCAGCCACCGCAGGACGGCGGACGCCCGAGCGGGCGTCCGCCGGAGCGCGGCGGCGGCCTCCTGATGGGGCGCCCCTTCGGCGTGCCCATCTACGTCACCCCGTCCTGGTTCGTCATCGCCGCCCTGATCACCTGGGTGTTCGGCGGGCAGCTCGGCGACGTGCTGCCCGAACTCGGCAGCGGCGAGCGCTACCTGCTCGCCTTCTTCTTCGCGGTGGCCTTCTACGCCTCCGTCCTGGTGCACGAACTCGCCCACACCCTGGTCGCGCTGCGCTACCGGCTCGGGGTTCGGCGGATCCAGCTGCAGTTCTTCGGTGGGGTCTCCGAGATCGAGAACGAGGCCGAGAGTCCCTGGCGCGAGTTCTGGCTGGCCTTCGTCGGCCCGCTGCTGTCGCTGGTGCTCGGCGGCGTCTTCTACCTCGCGCTGCGGGCCGTCGAACTGTCCAGCGTCCCCGGGGTGCTGCTGACCGGCCTGATGGTCTCCAACCTGGTGGTCGCCGCCTTCAACCTGCTGCCCGGGCTGCCCCTGGACGGCGGCCGGATGCTGCGCGCCGTGGTCTGGGCGATCACCGGCAAGGCGATGACCGGCACCGTGGCGGCCGCCTGGATCGGCCGGGCGCTGGCCGTCGCGGTGCTGTTCGGCCTGCCGCTGGTCAGCGCCTCCCGCGGGGCCGAGCGCACCACCACCGACACCCTGGTGGACGCGGTGCTGGCCGCCGTGCTGGCCGCGATCATCTGGAACGGCGCCACCGGGAGCCTGCGCAACGCCCGGCTCAAGGAGGCGCTGCCCGCCCTGCGGCTGCGCGAGCTCGCCCGGCGCACCGTCGAGGTCACCGCCGACACCCCGCTCGGCGAGGCGATGCGGCGCGCCCGCGAGGCCCAGGCCGGCGCCGTCGTGGTGGTGGACGGGCGGGGCGACCCGATCGCCATCGTCCGCGAGTCCGCGGTACGGGCCGTACCGGAGCACCGGCGCCCCTGGGTGGCCGTCGGCCCGCTCGCCCGCGACCTCGAACCCGGGCTGCGGCTGGACGCCGACCTCGGCGGCGAGGACCTGCTGCGGGCCGTCCAGGCCACCCCGGCGGGGGAGTACCTGGTGGTCGAGGCGGACGGCCGGGTCTACGGCGTGGCCGCGCTCAGCGACATCGAGCAGCGCCTCACCGCGGCCGTCTCCGGACGGTGAGCGGCCCGCTGAGCAGCCCCTGGTGAGGCGGGACGGCCCGCTTCCCTTAGGATTGGCCGCATGTCCGAACCGACCGGTGCCGCCCGCCGACGCGGGCCCTTCCAGGTCGGGGACCAGGTCCAGCTGACCGACCCCAAGGGTCGCCACTACACGTTCACGCTCCAGGCCGGGAACCAGTTCCACACCCACAAGGGTGCGTTCCCGCACGACGAGCTGATCGGCGCTCCTGAAGGCACGGTCGTGCGCACCACGGGGAACGTCCCGTACCTCGCGCTGCGCCCCCTGCTCCCCGACTACGTCCTGTCCATGCCCCGCGGCGCCGCCGTGATCTACCCCAAGGACGCGGGGCAGATCCTGGCGATGGCCGACATCTTCGCCGGTGCCCGGGTGATCGAGGCGGGTGTCGGCTCGGGCGCGCTCAGCATGTACCTGCTGCGCGCCGTCGGCGAGCAGGGCATGCTGGCCTCCTACGAGCGCCGCCAGGACTTCGCGGACATCGCGCAGGGCAACGTCGAGCGCTACTTCGGCGGCCCGCACCCGGCGTGGAAGCTGACCGTCGGCGACCTCCAGGACAACCTGGTCGAGACCGACGTCGACCGCGTCATCCTGGACATGCTGGCGCCCTGGGAGTGCCTGGACGTCGCCTCCAAGGCGCTCGTCCCCGGCGGCCTCATCTGCTGCTACGTGGCCACCACCACGCAGATGTCCAAGACCGTCGAGGCGCTGCGCGAGCACGGCACCTTCACCGAGCCGCAGGCCTGGGAGACCATGGTCCGCACCTGGCACCTGGAGGGCCTGGCCGTCCGCCCGGACCACCGGATGATCGGCCACACCGGCTTCCTGCTCACCGCCCGCCGCCTGGCGGACGGCGTCGAGCCGCCGCTGCGCCGCCGCCGCCCGGCCAAGGGCGCCTACGGCGAGGACTACGACAACGGGACGCCCGAGCCGTCCCTCCAGGAGCGCGCCGCGGCCCGCAAGGCGGCCCGCGACACCGACTCCGAGCAGCCCGACCTGGGCTGAGCCCGGCCCGAACACCGGGGGTGGTGCGAGCGTCACGCTCGCACCACCCCTTCGTTCTTCGGCCGGCTCGCCTCCGGGCGCTCCGACCCGGCGCCGACGTTCTTCGCTCGTCACTCGTCGCTTTCGGCACCGCCGCGTCCTTCGGCTCCCCGGCCGCCGGCCCGCGGGTTCCGTGTGGGACGATGCTCGCTCACACGCAGACCAGCTCCTGGAGCTCTGGAGGGGACGCCTGGTGGAGACCGCGGTCGGGACGACGGCGACGGCCGGACAGCAGACACCGCAGGGCCGCACCAGGCCCGGTCACGCGCGCACCGCACCCTGGCACTGGGCCCTCGCCCTGGCCGGCTGCGGCGCGGTGGTGGCCGCCGCCCTCGCCGCCTCCCCGGCGACCGGCACCCCGCTGCCCGCCCGCGGCGGCACCCCCAAGGCCCTCGCGGCGAGCGCCGCCCCCGATCCGGCCAAGGCCCAACTGCCCATGGACTGCGGCCCGTTCCCGGTCAGGACGGTGCTCAGCGTGCCGGCCGAACTGGGCGACGGCCGCCCGGGCACGGTCGTCGCCGTGCAGTGCGCCACCGATACCGGCAACCCGCCGGACTCCGTCTACCTGCTCGGCTTCGGCCCGGGCGAGCGCCCGGTGGTGGTCGCCACCCTGCTGACCGAGCGCGAGAACCTCACCCTGAGCCGGCTCTCGGTGCGCTCCGACGGCGCCATCACCGGCCGCGCGCAGGGGTATTCGAGCGACGAGGTGCCGCGCTTCCGCCCCGACCTCTCGCTCGACCTCACCTGGACGCACCGGGGCGGCGGCTGGGAACGCTCCCAGTCCGCCGCCCCGACCGGCGCGTCCTGAACCGGCCGCCGTCCTGAACTCCTATTCGGCGTCCGGTCCGTAGACCTCGACCCGGTCGGCGACCCGGCGCACGTGGATGCAGTCGCCGGGGCACTCCTTCGCCGAGTCCACCACGTCCTGAAGGAGCGTCAGCGGCACCGGGGCGGTCTCCCCGGGCTGCTGGCGCAGTTCGTCGTCCTCGCCCTTCACGTACGCGAGTCCGTCGATGTCCAGCTCGAAGACCTCCGGGGCGTACTGGACGCAGATGCCGTCGCCGGTGCACAGATCCTGATCGATCCACACCTCCAGCGCTTCGGCCGCCGCCGCGGTCTGCTCGGTCACCGACATGGTCCCCTGCCGTTTCTGTCCCGGGTCGCCCCTATTCCTGGAGCAATCCCGCCATTCGTACAACGATCGGACCCAGCACCGCGGTCGCGATCGGATATCACTTCGCTCGACGATACATCTGGCCCGCTTTGGGTGGTGCGCGGTGGGTATCCCCTTAGCAGAGGGGAAGCACGCTGGGGCGAAGATCGGACACGCCCGTTCCATCTTTCTTGATCTAGGGGTTTACGGACCCCTGGTCCCAGGTAGGGTCTGGAAGCGTCCAGCTCCCCGGAGGAGGTGAGGACCGTGGCAGCCCACGATGACGACTACAACCGCAGCACCGGCAGGCCCGCTCGTGGTTCCGACGAGGCCGCTCAGGTCTCGTACCTTGAGCAGGAAATCGCCGCACTGCGCCGCAAGCTCGCCGACTCGCCGCGCAATTCGAGGATCCTCGAAGAGCGGATCGTCGAGCTCCAGACCAACCTGGCCGGTGTGACCGCCCAGAACGAACGACTCGCCTCCACCCTGCGCGAGGCCCGCGACCAGATCGTGGCCCTCAAGGAGGAAGTGGACCGGCTGGCACAGCCCCCGGCCGGATTCGGCACCTTCCTCGAGGCGAACGAGGACGGTACCGCCGACATCTTCACCGGCGGTCGTAAGCTCCGCGTCAACGTCAGCCCGAACGTCGCCCTCGACGAACTGCGGCGCGGCCAGGAAGTGATGCTCAACGAGGCCCTCAACATCGTGGACGCGATGGCCTTCGAGCGCATCGGCGAGATCGTCACCCTCAAGGAGGTCCTCGAGGACGGCGAGCGCGCCCTGGTCATCGGCCACACCGACGAGGAGCGGGTGGTGCGCCTCGCGGAACCGCTGCGGGACATCACCGTCCGGGCGGGGGACGCCCTGTTGCTGGAGCCCCGCTCCGGCTACGTGTACGAGGTGGTGCCGAAGTCCGAGGTCGAGGAACTGGTCCTCGAGGAAGTCCCGGACATCGACTACCGCCAGATCGGCGGCCTCAGCAACCAGATCGAGCAGATCCGCGACGCGGTCGAGCTGCCGTACCTGCACGCCGACCTCTTCAAGGAGTACGAGCTGCGCCCGCCCAAGGGCGTGCTGCTCTACGGCCCGCCCGGTTGCGGCAAGACGCTGATCGCCAAGGCGGTCGCCAACTCGCTGGCCAAGAAGGTCGCCGAGGTGACCGGCCGCCCCCAGGGGAAGAGCTACTTCCTCAACATCAAGGGCCCGGAGCTGCTCAACAAGTACGTGGGCGAGACCGAGCGGCAGATCCGCCTGGTCTTCCAGCGGGCCCGGGAGAAGGCGAGCGAGGGCACGCCCGTCATCGTCTTCTTCGACGAGATGGAGTCCCTGTTCCGCACCCGCGGTTCCGGTGTCAGCTCGGACGTGGAGAACACCATCGTCCCGCAGCTGCTCGCCGAGATCGACGGCGTGGAGGGCCTGGAGAACGTCATCGTCATCGGCGCCTCGAACCGCGAGGACATGATCGACCCGGCGATCCTGCGGCCCGGCCGCCTGGACGTCAAGATCAAGATCGAGCGCCCGGACGCCGAGGCCGCGAAGGACATCTTCTCCAAGTACCTCAAGGACTCGCTGCCGTTCCACCCGGACGACCTCAAGGAGCACGACAGCTCCGTCGGGGCCACGGTGGCGGCGATGATCCAGTCGGTCGTGGAGCGGATGTACTCGGAGACCGAGGAGAACCGCTTCCTGGAGGTCACCTACGCCAACGGTGACAAGGAGGTCCTGTACTTCAAGGACTTCAACTCCGGGGCCATGATCCAGAACATCGTGGACCGGGCGAAGAAGATGGCCATCAAGGACTTCCTCGACCACGGTCAGCGCGGTCTGCGCGTCTCCCACCTGCTCGCCGCCTGCGTGGACGAGTTCAAGGAGAACGAGGACCTGCCCAACACCACCAACCCGGACGACTGGGCCCGCATCTCCGGCAAGAAGGGCGAGCGGATCGTCTTCATCCGCACGCTGGTCACCGGCAAGCAGGGCGCCGAGTCCGGCCGCTCGATCGACACTGTCGCCAACACGGGGCAGTACCTGTAAGCACGCCGTTCATCCGGGCCGGCGACGGTCCCCGGAGCTGTACGCACCCCGTCCGGCTGTGGCGCCTCGCGGCCCCGCAGCCGGACGGCGCGTCTCGGGGCCCGCCGGTCGGCGCCGGGTTCTAGGCTCGACCCACCGTCCGCGGGCAGACCGCCGGCGCGGTGTTGTTCAGCGGTACGTCAGCGTGTTCCGCCCGTCGGGGGCGGGGCACCGGGCAAGGAGGGCCGCATGACCGTACGGCGCGTGATGGGCATCGAGACCGAGTACGGGATCTCCGTGCCCGGGCACCCCAACGCCAACGCCATGCTCACCTCGTCCCAGATCGTCAACGCGTACGCGGCGGCGATGCACCGGGCACGGCGGGCCCGCTGGGACTTCGAGGAGGAGAACCCGCTGCGCGACGCGCGGGGCTTCGACCTCGCGCGCGAGGTGGCGGACGCCAGCCAGCTGACCGACGAGGACATCGGTCTCGCCAACGTCATCCTGACCAACGGGGCCCGGTTCTACGTGGACCACGCGCACCCCGAGTACAGCTCGCCCGAGGTGACCAACCCGCGCGACGCCGTGCTCTGGGACAAGGCCGGCGAGCGGATCATGGCGGCCGCGGCGCAGCGCGCGCTGGAACTGCCCAACGGGCAGACCATCCACCTGTACAAGAACAACACCGACAACAAGGGCGCCTCCTACGGCACCCACGAGAACTACCTGATGAAGCGGGCGACGCCGTTCGCCGACATCGTCCGCCACCTCACCCCGTTCTTCGTCTCCCGCCAGGTGGTCACCGGCGCCGGCCGGGTCGGCATCGGCCAGGACGGTTCCTCGAACGGCTTCCAGATCAGCCAGCGGGCGGACTACTTCGAGGTCGAGGTCGGCCTGGAGACCACCCTCAAGCGCCCGATCATCAACACCAGGGACGAACCGCACGCCGACGCCGAGAAGTACCGCCGGCTGCACGTGATCATCGGGGACGCCAACCTCTCCGAGATCTCCACCTACCTCAAACTGGGCACCACCTCGCTGGTCCTGTCGATGATCGAGGACTCCTTCATCGCCTCCGACCTCGCCGTCGACCAGCCGGTGCGCACCCTGCACCGGGTCTCCCACGACCCGACCCTCAAGCACCTGATCACCCTGCGCAACGGGCGCAAGCTCACCGCGGTCCAACTCCAGCTCGAGTACTTCGAACTGGCCCGCAAGTACGTCGAGGACCGCTTCGGCACCGACGCCGACGAGCAGACCACGGACGTGCTGGCCCGCTGGGAGGACGTCCTGGGGCGGCTGGAGCGCGACCCGATGTCGCTCTCCAAGCAGCTGGACTGGGTCGCCAAGCGGGAGATCCTGGAGGGCTACCGCACCCGGGACGCCCTGGACTGGGACAATCCGCGGCTGCACCTGGTCGACCTCCAGTACAGCGACGTACGGCCCGAGAAGGGCCTCTACAACCGCCTGGTGGCCCGCGGCAGGTTCGAGCGGCTGCTGACCGAGGCGGAGGTCGAGCGGGCCGTCTCCAAGCCCCCGGAGGACACCCGGGCGTACTTCCGCGGGCGCTGCCTGGAGCAGTACGCGGAGCACGTCGCGGCGGCCTCCTGGGACTCGGTCATCTTCGACCTGCCGGGGCGGGACTCGTTGCAGCGGGTGCCCACCCTGGAGCCGCTGCGCGGCACCCGCAACCACGTCAAGGAGCTGCTGGACCGCTGCCGCACGGCGGAGGACCTGCTGCGCGTCCTGTCCGGCGGGTAACTTTTCGATCACCACGGGTGAACGGCCGCGGAATGGGAATCATCCGGGGTGGCAGCGGGTGTTGGACAGGAAGCGCCACCGCCAAACCGGGAGCGGCAGTCGCACCTTGTGTATAGGGTCGGTGCCAACGGGCAACGACCGACCGACCAAACCGTGCCAGACGATTCGAGCGGGGTGAGGGAAATGGCGAGCAAGGACACCGGCGGCGGCCAGCAGCGGGCAAACCGCTCCTCCGAGGAGGTCGAGGAGCAGGTCGCGGAAAGCCAGAATTCCGAGGACCTCAAGGAACGCCAGGAAAAGCTCAGCGACGACGTCGACGCGGTGCTCGACGAAATCGACGAAGTGCTCGAGTCGAACGCCGAGGATTTCGTCCGGGGATTCGTGCAGAAGGGCGGGCAGTAGCCCGCACCCGGTAATCGGGAATTCACGGTCGCGACCGTTCGGGACGGTCGGGCGGCGCCGTCCGCCCGGCCGTCCCGGCACCGGCCCCTCCGCGCGTGGGCGTTGATCGTCGGCGGGTAGGGTGCGGGCAATGCGCGCTTCAAGCTACCTGGAAGGAATCGTGTGGAAGCCAACACTCGTGGCACCGGGCGTCTACCGGCTGCCTTCCTGACCCCGGGGTCGTCCTCGTTCCTCGACTTCCTCGCCGAGCACAAGCCCGAGCTGATCCCCGGCCTGCGGGGGCTCCCCGAGGGCGTGGTCGTCGAGGCGCCGCACGGGACCACGATCGTGGCCGCGGTCTTCGACGGCGGCGTGGTGATCGCCGGTGACCGCCGGGCGACCATGGGCAACGTCATCGCCCAGCGCGACATGGAGAAGGTGTTCCCGGCCGACGAGTACAGCGCGGTCGGCATCGCCGGCACCGCCGGCCTCGCGATCGAGATGGTCCGGCTGTTCCAGCTGGAGCTGGAGCACTACGAGAAGATCGAGGGCGCGGTGCTCTCCCTGGAGGGCAAGGCGAACCGGCTGACCACCATGATCCGGGGCAACCTCGGCATGGCGATGCAGGGCCTCGCGGTGGTGCCGATCTTCGCCGGCTACGACCTGGACCTCGGCCGCGGCCGGATCTTCAACTACGACGTCACCGGTGGGCGTTCGGAGGAGCGCGGCTTCGCCGCCACCGGCTCGGGCTCGGTCTTCGCCCGCGGCTCGATGAAGAAGCTCTACCGTGAGGGCCTGACGGCCGATCAGGCCTCGACCCTGGTCGTCCAGGCGCTCTACGACGCGGCGGACGACGACTCCGCCACCGGCGGCCCCGACCTCACCCGCAAGATCTTCCCGCTCGTCTCGCTGATCACCGAGGACGGCTTCCGCCGCCTCACCGACGCGGAGGTCGCCGCGATCGCCGTCTCGATCACCGACGAGCGGCTCGTCCACCCCAACGGCCCGCAGGCCCCGCTGCTCTAGCCACCACCTCACAGGAAAGGGACGACCGCCGGTGTCGACACCGTTCTACGTCTCGCCCCAGCAGGCCATGGCGGACCGCGCGGAGTACGCCCGCAAGGGCATCGCTCGCGGCCGCAGCGTGGTCGTGCTCACCTACGCCGACGGCATCGTCTTCGTCGCGGAGAACACCTCCAGGGCGCTCCACAAGGTCTCCGAGATCTACGACAAGATCGCCTTCGCGGCGGTCGGCCGCTACAACGAGTTCGAGAACCTGCGCATCGGCGGCGTCCGCTACGCCGACCTGCGCGGCTACTCCTACGACCGGGCCGACGTCACCGCCCGCGGCCTGGCCAACGTCTACGCCCAGACCCTGGGCACCATCTTCTCCTCGGTCGGCGAGAAGCCGTACGAGGTCGAGCTGGTCGTGGCCGAGGTCGGCCGCACCGGCGACGACGACCAGATCTACCGGCTCACGCCGGACGGCTCGGTCGTCGACGAGAAGAACTACGTCGTGGTCGGCGGCAACGCCGACTCGATCGGCAACTACCTGGGCCAGCGCCACCGCGTCGGCCTGAGCCTCACCGAGGCGGTGAAGGTCGCGGTCGACTCGCTCGCCCGCGACCCCAACGGGGGCAGCCCGCGCGCCCTCACCCCGGAGCAGCTGGAGGTCGCGGTCCTCGACCGCCAGCGGTTCCAGCAGCGCAAGTTCAAGCGGATCCTGGGCAACCAGCTCGGCCGGCTGCTCGACGGGGACCAGTCCGCCGAGGCGGACGACGACGAGAACCCGGCGGGCGGCGCGCCGTCGGACGGGTAGTACGGAGGAGTCCCGTAGGACGGCGCTGCCCGCCGTCCTACGGGACTCCGACCCCCTGCGGTGGCCTGCGCGACCTCGCGGAGGTCGAGAGAACTCCAACCAGATGGGAGTGCTCGTGACTCCTCCCCAACGGCTGGCGCCGTGGAGCTTCAAGCCGACCTGACGGCTGGCCCCGGACAAGCCCTGCCCGCCGCCTGACGGCAGGTGATCAGGCTACTGCGCTGTGTCGCTCTGCGACGCCAGTTTCAGGATTCGATTCGGCCACTGGCTGAGGTTGGTGGATTCCTCGAAAGAAGGTGCTCATGGACCGCCGGATTTTCGGGCTGGAGAACGAGTACGGCGTGACCTGCACGTTCCGCGGGCAGCGGCGGCTGTCGCCGGACGAGGTTGCGCGGTACCTGTTCCGCCGGGTCGTCTCCTGGGGCCGCAGCAGCAATGTCTTCCTGCGCAACGGTGCCCGGCTCTACCTCGACGTCGGCTCCCACCCCGAGTACGCCACCCCCGAGTGCGACGACGTGACCGAGCTGGTCACCCACGACAAGGCGGGCGAGCGCATCCTCGAAGGACTCCTGGTGGACGCCGAACGGCGGCTGCACGAGGAGGGCATCGCGGGGGACGTCTACCTCTTCAAGAACAACACCGACTCGGCCGGCAACTCCTACGGCTGCCACGAGAACTACCTGGTGGCCCGGCACGGCGAGTTCTCCCGGCTGGCCGACGTGCTCATCCCCTTCCTGGTGACCCGGCAGCTGATCTGCGGCGCGGGCAAGGTGCTGCAGACCCCGCGCGGCGCGGTGTACTGCGTCAGCCAGCGGGCCGAGCACATCTGGGAGGGCGTCAGCTCCGCCACCACCCGCTCCCGCCCGATCATCAACACCAGGGACGAGCCGCACGCGGACGCCGAGCGCTACCGCCGGCTGCACGTGATCGTCGGCGACTCCAACATGTCCGAGACCACCACCCTGCTCAAGGTGGGCTCCACCGACCTGGTGCTGCGGCTGATCGAGGCAGGCGTGGTGATGCGCGACCTCACCCTGGAGAACCCGATCCGGGCGATCCGCGAGGTCAGCCACGACCTCACCGGCACCCACCAGGTGCGCCTGGCCAACGGCCGCGAGGCCAGCGCGCTGGACATCCAGGAGGAGTACTACACCAAGGCCCTGGAGTTCGCCGACCGCAAGGGCATCAACACCGGCACCATCGCCCAGGTGCTCGACCTCTGGGGCCGCACCCTGGAGGCGGTGCGCAGCGAGCGGCTGGACACGGTGGCCACCGAGATCGACTGGATCATGAAGTACAAGCTCATCGAGCGCTACCGCGAGAAGCACGAGATGAGCATGTCCAACCCGCGGGTGGCCCAGATCGACCTCGCGTACCACGACATCCACCGTCGGCGCGGGCTGTTCTACCTGCTCCAGGGCAAGGGCCAGGCGAAGCGGGTGACCACCGACCTCAAGACCTTCGAGGCGAAGTCGATCCCGCCGCAGACCACCCGGGCCCGGCTGCGGGGGGACTTCATCCGCCGGGCGCAGGAGCAGCGCCGGGACTTCACGGTGGACTGGGTGCACCTCAAGCTGAACGACCAGGCGCAGCGCACCGTGCTGTGCAAGGACCCGTTCCGTTCGGTGGACGAGCGGGTGGAGAAGCTGATCGCCGGCATGTGACCGCCGGCAGATGATCGACTGCTGAGCCCCAGGCGTTGACCGGCCCCGGTGGTGTCTACCGGGGCCGGAGGCGTGCCGGGCATACGCTGTCCGTCGAGTCAGGAGAGCCGACTTCGACCGACAGTTAGGACCCCCGTGCGTCGCACCGCCGGTTTGCTTCTCACCCTGCCGTTGCTGCTCGCGGTCGCCTGCAGCAGCTCCACCAAGGCAGCCGGACCGGCGACGCCGTCCACCGCGAGCGCCGCCCCGACGGTGCCGGCGCCGGTGGGCGAGGCCTCCCCGATGCCCACCCTTTCGGGCGGCGGTTTCGGCAGCAAGGCCACCATCACCATCCCCGAGGGCCAGCAGCCCAGCGGCCAGTTCGTGGTGAACACGGTGACCGACGGCGAGCGGTCGACGGTCAACAAGGGCGACTGGGTGACGGTCAACTACACGGCGAAGGACTGGACCACCGGCAAGGACCTGCCCAGCTCCTACGACGACAACGGCAAGCCGCAGCTCTACCAGGCCGGCAGCGGGCAGCTGGTGCCGGCGCTGGACCAGAGCGTGATCGACAAGAAGGTCGGCACCCGGCTGCTGGTGGTGGCCCCGCCGGCGGCCGCCTTCGGCGAGCAGGGCTCGACCCAGCTGGGCGTCAACAAGGGCGACACCGTGGTGTTCGTGCTGGACATCGTGGAGGCGCTGCCGCAGGACTCCACGCTGACCGGGAACATGACCGAGCCGGCCGCGACGCTGCCGCAGGTCAAGGACAACGGCAAGGCGGCGGCGGGGATCACCGTCCCGGCCGGGCAGGCCGCCCCGACCGACCTCCAGCAGGCGGTGCTGATCAAGGGCGAGGGCAAGCAGGTCAAGTCCGGGCAGACCCTGATCGTGCAGTACACCGGGGTGCTGTGGAGCAACGGGCAGCAGTTCGACACCTCCTGGACCCATGGCGGCGCCCAGGCCGTGCAGATCGGCACCGGCAGCGTGATCGAGGGCTGGGACAAGGGACTGGTGGGGCAGAACGTGGGCAGCCGGGTGCTGCTGGTGGTGCCGCCGGCACTGGGGTACAAGGACCAGGCGCAGGGCTCGGTGCCGCCGAACTCCACGCTGGTCTTCGTGATCGACATTCTGGAAGCGGTCTAGCGGGCGCTCTAGGAAGTCGCCGGGAGGATTCCGTACGCTTGGGCGGACGCTCGTACAACGAAGCGTCCGCCCTCATCCTGAGCTGTCATACTGCCCTCGCACTGTGGCAGGCGCCGCCCGGCGCCGAGGTCCGGGGCGGACGGGTACGGCGGCAGGCCGGCGCTCACCACGCCGGGCGCAGACCTGGAAGACCTCGTGGCGAGATGGATGGGGAGTCATGACTGAGAAGACGCCGAGCCCGGGCGGGGCCGGCACCGCGGCGAACGACGGTTCTGCGGGTGACCCGACCGCCTCTCGCCCCGGCGGGCAGATCGCGGCGGACCGCGAGTCGATCGTCGTGCCCCCGGCGATCCTCGCGCAGCAGGCGGGCTGGGCGCAGCCCGGCGAGAAGCCGCGCGTGACCGGGACCAAGTCGGAGGACGAGGACGCCCCGCAGATCTTCGCCAGCAATGTGCGCAAGGCCGACAGCTCGGAGGCCGGGTACGACGAGAACCCGCCCGGTGTCGGCAAGCTGGGCGTGATCCTCGGCACGGTGCTGGCCGTGCTGCTGGTCGGCAGCGGCATCACGCTGTACCTGGTGAACAAGGACTCGTCGAAGGACACCGCCGCGGCGGCCCAGCCGGACACGACGAAGTCCGCGCCGCCCACGCCGACCGCCGCCCCGGTGCCGCCGATCAAGGACAGCGCCAAGGTGCTGCCGACCGTCACCGGTGACTTCGGCAAGAAGGCCGACATCCAGGTGCCGGGCGAGGCCTCCGACGGCTCCTTCGTGGTGAAGGTGCTGTCCGAGGGCAGCGGCCCCAAGGTCGACAAGAACAACTGGACCTCGGTGGACTACACCGCCAAGGACTGGAACACCGGCAAGGACATCCCGAGCTCGTACGACGACAAGGGCAAGCCGCAGATCTTCCAGGCCGGCACCGACGCGCTGATCCCCGCGCTGGACCAGGCCGTGATCGGCAAGAAGGCCGGCAGCCGACTGCTGGTGGTGGCCCCGCCGGCGGCCGGTTTCGGCGACCAGGGCAAGCCGGACATGTCGATCGGCGCCAAGGACAACCTGATCTTCGTGATCGACATCCGCAACACCAATGCGCCCGACGCGGTGGTCAGCGGCACCGTCACCCCGCCGCCGGCGGACTTCCCGCAGGTCAAGGACAACGGCAAGAAGCCGGCCGACATCACCCCGGTGGCCGGCGCCAAGGACCCGACCGAACTGAAGACCCACGTCCTGATCAAGGGCACCGGTCCGGTGGTGGAGAAGGGCGAGAAGGTCGTCGTCCAGTACACCGGCGCGCTCGCCAAGGACGGCAAGATCTTCGACTCCTCGCTCAGCAAGGGCCAGGCGTTCTCCTTCCCGGTCGGCGGCGGCCAGGTCATCCAGGGCTGGGACCAGGGGCTGACGGGTCAGACCGTCGGCAGCCGGGTCGAGCTGGTGATCCCGGCCTCGCTGGGATACGGCGACAAGGGCCAGGGCGACATCCCGCCCGGCTCGACCCTGGTCTTCGTGGTGGACATCCTCGACGCCGGTCAGGGCTGATCCACTTTTCGGGGACAATGGACCGTGTGTGACCTTCGGGGGCGGCCGCGTGGCCGCGTCCCGACGGGCGGCGGGTGACCGTACTGTGGTCCGTCCGGGCTGAGGCCTGGACGGGCCGGGTGCGGGCGCCCGCCGCTTGGTCGTGTAGGGAATTGCGAACGTGAGAAGAGGGACCATGGCTGTGAACCTGAACGAGAAGCCCGAGATCGACTTCCCGATCGGCGACGCCCCGACCGAGCTGCAGATCCGCGACATCGTCGTCGGTGACGGCGAGGAGGCCAAGCGGGGTCAGAACGTCAGCGTCCGCTACGTCGGCGTGACCTTCGAGACCGGCGAGGAGTTCGACGCGAGCTGGAACCGGAGCCCCAACGAGTTCCGCTTCCCGCTGGGCGGCGGCCGGGTCATCAAGGGCTGGGACCAGGGTGTCGTCGGCATGAAGGTCGGCGGCCGTCGCGAGCTGACCATCCCCTCGCACCTGGCGTACGGCGACCAGTCGCCGACCCCGGCCATCCCGGCGGGTTCGACCCTGATCTTCGTGGTCGACCTGCTGGCCGTCTGAGCCTGCTGTGACCTCGGGCCGGACCCCTTCGGGGGCCCGGCCCGAGGGCGTCTCCGGGCCCGGAGGGCACGCTGCGGGGACCAGTCGCGGGACGCGGCTTTTGCAGTGCGTACCGCTACCGGTACGGTCGGTCCCGCCGGGTGAGCATCGCCCGGTTGGCGAACCCCGCGCGCGGCGCGGCACACCGGAAGGGTCAGCGATGGCGATCGCCAAGGCAGAGCGGCTGATGAATCTCGCCCTGTGCCTGATGAACACCAGACGTCCGCTCTCCAAGAAGGAGCTGCGGGAATCCATCGAGGCCTACCGCGAAGCCTGGCAGAACAGCAGCGAGGACGCCTTCAACCGGATGTTCGAGCGGGACAAGGACGACCTGCGCGAGCTCGGCCTGGTGATCGACGTCGACGAGAGCGCGCTGGACGGCGAGCTCGGCTACCTCGCCCGGGCGGACCGCAACCGGCTGCCGGAGATCGCGCTGGACGCCGAGGAGGCCGCCGCGCTGACCCTGGCCGCCCGGGTCTGGCAGCAGGCCAAGATGTCCGGCGCGGCCAGCGGCGCGCTGCAGAAACTGCGCGCGGCCGGGGTGCCGTTCGGCGAGGCCGAGGGCCGCACCGCCCTGGAGCCGCGCATCCCCGCCCGGGAGGCCGCGTTCGAGCCGCTGCTCACCGCCGCCCGGGACCGCCGTCCGGTCACCTTCGAGTACCGCAAGGCCGGGGCCTCGGCCGTCGAGCAGCGCAGTGTCGAGCCGTGGGCGCTGGAGTGCTGGCGCGGGCACTGGTACCTGGCCGGGTACGACCGGGACCGCGGCGACGCCCGGGTGTTCCGGCTCAGCCGGATCACCGGCCGGGTCAAGGCCAGGAGCGGGGCCTTCCTGGGCACCGTGCCCGAGCACGTGGACGTCCGGGCCACCGTGGCCAAGTTCGCCGGCGAGGGGGCCACCGCCACCGCGACCGTCCGGGTCCGCCGCGGCGCGGGCTTCCCGCTGCGTACCAAGGCGCTCGGCACCACCCGGGTGGACGAGGTCTGGGACGAGCTGGAGATCCCGTACGGCAACGGGCTGGGCGCCGACCTCGCCGAGTTCGGGCCCGACGTGCTGGTGCTCGGGCCGGAGGAGCTGCGGGCTGATGTGGTCGACCGGCTGCGGGCGGTCGCGGGGCTGGACACGGAGGACGTTCGGGCATGAGCAATGCGATCGACCAGACGCGACGGATGCTGTCGCTGGTCACCTACCTGCGCGAGCGGCCCGGGGCCGAGGTCGCCGAAGTGGCGCGGGCGTTCGGGATCAGCGAGCGCGAGCTGATCGCCGACCTCAACGTGCTGCCGATGTGCGGTACCAGCTTCCGCGGCGGTGACCTGCTCGACATCGACACCGACGGCGAGCGGATCTGGTGGCACAACGTCGACGACGTGGCCCAGCCGCTGCGGCTGGCCGCCGACGAGGCCACCGCGCTGCTGGTCGCCGCCCGGGCGGTGGCCGGGCTGCCCGGACTGCGGGCCGGGGACCGCGAGGCCCTCACCCGGGCCGTCGCCAAGATCGAGAACGCCGCGGGGGAGAGCGCCGAGGGCAGCGCCCGGGTCGGCGTGACCTTCGAGGCCGAGAGCCACGTCTTCGCCGACATCGACCGCGCGCTCAGCGAGGGCCGTCGGCTCTGGCTGCGCTACTACTCGCACGGGCGCGGCGGGATGACCGAGCGCGAGGTCGACCCGATCCGGCTGCTCACCGAGGGCCACACGTACCTGGAAGCCTGGTGCCGGACATCGGAGGACCACCGGATGTTCCGGCTGGACCGGGTCGCCGAGATCCGCGTCCTGGACGTCCCCGCCGACCCGCCCCGGCGCGAGCCGCGCGACCTGAGCGGCGGGTTGGTCAACCCCGCTGCGGACGACCCGGAGGTGGTGGTCGAGGTCTCCTCCGGCGGCCGCTGGGTCGCCGAGTACTACACCCACGACCGGGCCGAGGAACTGCCCGACGGTGGGCTGCGGATCACCCTGCGCAGTGCCGACCCCTCCCAGCTGCGTCCGCTGGCGCTGCGGCTGGGCCGGGACGGCCGGATCGTCTCGCCGCCCGAACTGGCCGAGCAGGCGCGCTCGGCCGCGCGGGAGGCGCTGGCCGGCTACGGGGAGGGGCGGGTCTGAGCGGTGGAGCCCGGGACGAGATTCAAGGTGTACTGCTCGCAGTGCCGGGAGAAGGTCGAGCTCCCGGCCGAGGAGTTCCGGCTGACCCTCGGCCGGACCCCGGCGCAGGCGCACTACAGCTTCGGCTGCCCGCTCTGCGGGGCGGCGGTCCGGAAGGCGGCCGGCGAGAAGATCGTCGAGGCACTCACCGCGGCGGGGGTGCGCACCATGCGGCTCGTCCCGGTGGAGGGGTGACCCCCGTATAGGGTGGGGCGCATGTCCTGGATGCTCGTCGCCGCCGTCCTGCTCGCCACCGCGGGCCTGCTGGTCCTCGGGGTCCTCGCGATCCGGCTCTGGCTGGACGTGCGGGCGCTCGCCAAAGGCGTGGACGCGGCCTCCCGGGCGCTGGCCGAGGCGGCGGGGGAGCTGGCCGCGGCCGTCCCCAGCCGTTAGCGCGGCCGTCAGCCGTTAGCACAGCCGGGGCATCGGCGGGTACGGGGGCTGCTGCCCGGAGGTAGGGGCGGGTTACGCTCTTCAGTGGCTCCTGAACCGCCGACCGGGGGCCGCTGTCCTGTTCGGGCGGCCGTCGTCGGGGCGTCATTCGCAGCGGTTACCATCCGCCGCGGGCGGCCTGCCGGGCCGCGGATGCTGAAGGTGGTCGACGCATGCGCTTCTCGATGACCGCGATCGTGGTGGTCGTGGTGGTTGCCATCGTGCTGTTCGGGGCCAAGCGGCTGCCCGAGCTGGCACGTTCGTTGGGGCAGTCGATGCGGATCCTCAAGAGCGAGGCCAAGGCGATGCGCTCCGACGGTGAGCAGGACGGGAGCGCGCCGTCCGCCCGGTCGGCGGCCCCGCCGGAGGTCTCGGCGCCGACGGTCAGGACCGTCCAGTCGGCTCCCGGCGCCTCGGCGACGGCCCGTCCGGTGGCCGAGCCCGGCGCGCCCGACGGCGACCGGCCGCGCTGAGCGCGGCGCGCGTGACGCGTGTGACGCGTGTGACGTACGTGACCACGGGGGCCCGTCGACCGGCGGGCCTCGACGCACGAGTTGAGGACCGGGGTTGAGCAAGCTCTCCAAGGCGCCGAAGGCGGACAAGGATCCTGAGGGGCGGATGGCCCTCGCCGACCACCTGCGGGAACTGCGCAACCGCGTGGTCAAGTCGGTCCTGGCGATCGTGGTGATCACCGTCATCGCGGCGTTCTACCACCGGCAGATCGAGAACTTCCTGCTGCAGCCGCTGCCGCGCTGCACGGCGGAGACCGCCGAGAAGTACCACGGCAAGTGCGCCCAGGTCTCCAACATCGGCCTGACCGCCGGTTTCACCTGGATGCTGAAGGTCTCGCTGACGGCCGGTGTGGTCGCCACGGTGCCGATCTGGCTGTACCAGGTGTGGGCCTTTGTGGCGCCCGGTCTGCACAAGCACGAGAAGAAGTACGCGGTCGTCTTCATGCTCTGCGGGGCGCCGCTGTTCCTGGCCGGTGTGGGTGTGGCGATCCTGGTGCTGCCGACCACGGTCGACGTGCTGATCTCGTTCACCCCGGACAAGACCACGCCGATCCTGCCGCCCGAGGACTACCTCGACATCGCGACCCGGATGGTGCTGGTCTTCGGTCTGGCCTTCGAGTTCCCGCTGCTGCTGGTGATGATGAACCAGGTCGGGATGGTCAGTGGCAAGCGGCTGCTCGGCTGGTGGCGGGGCATGGTCATGGGCATCACGGTGTTCGCGGCCTTCGCGACCCCGAGTGCCGACCCGGTGAGCATGCTGACACTGGCCGCGCCGATCTGGGCGCTGTACTTCGTCGCGGTGGGCATCGCGATCATGAACGACCGGCGCAAGCGCCGGAACAACCCGGACGCCGACCTGGACGACGAGGAGGCCTCGCACGTGGACCTCTCGGTGCAGCCGGTGGCGGGCGCGGAGCTGGTCCAGGCCTCGTCGGCGCCGGCGGCGGGCGCCGCGCCGGTGCCGGGGGCGCGCCGGGAGCAGATGGACGACATCACCTGAGCCGATGAGCGGTCGAGCCGCGCCGCCGCCACCGTCCATGAGTGGTTCGGTCGGTGAACGGTTCGGCCGGTGAGCGGTCGAGCCGGTGGCCCCGGTCCTCGCTTCGTGCGGGGGCCGGGGCCGCCTGCTGTTCCGAGGGGGCCCGGCGCTTGGTGCTTGGGCTCGCGGCTCTTGGCAGGGTTGATGGCATGTGACATATTACTGACGTGCTGAAGACCTGGACACCTCCGCTGGACGTCGTCGTGGTCGGCGCCGGAGTCGTCGGCGCCGCCTGTGCCTACTACGCCGCCCGAGCCGGGCTCGCCGTCGCCGTCGTCGACCGCGGGTCGGTCGCCGGGGGTACCACCGGGGCGGGCGAGGGCAACCTGCTGGTCTCCGACAAGGAACCCGGGCCCGAACTCGACCTCGCCCTGCTCAGCGCCCGGCTCTGGCACGAACTCGCCGAGCAGCTCGGCCCGGCCGTGGAGTACGAGCCCAAGGGCGGCGTGGTGGTCGCCTCGACCGAGGCCGGCCAGCAGGCGCTGCGGGCCTTCGCCGCCGGGCAGGCCGCGGCCGGGGTGACCGCCGAGGAAGTCCCGGCCGAGCGGCTGCACGAGCTGGAGCCGCACCTCGCCCCCGGGCTCGCGGGCGGCTACCACTACCCGCAGGACGCCCAGGTGCAGCCCGCGCTCGCCGCCGCCCACCTGCTGCGCGCGGCCCGCCGGATGGGTGCTGAACTGATCACCGGCGAGGAGGTGACGGCCCTGGAGCGCGGCCCGGACGGCGCGGTGCGCGGCGTGCGGACCGTCCGGCGCCGACTGGCCGCCCCCGCCGTGGTGAACGCCACCGGCGCCTGGGGCGCCGAACTGGCCGCGCTGGCCGGGGTGCACCTGCCGGTGCTGCCCCGGCGCGGCTTCGTGCTGGTCACCGAGCCGCTGCCGAGGGTCGTCCGGCACAAGGTCTACTCCGCCGACTACGTCGCCGACGTGGCCAGCGGCTCGGCCGGGCTGCAGACCTCCTCGGTGATCGAGGGCACCCCGGGCGGGCCGGTGCTGATCGGGGCCAGCCGGGAGCGGATCGGCTTCGACCGGACCCTCTCCCAGGAGGCGATCGGCCGGCTGGCCGCCGAGGCGGCGCGGCTGTTCCCGGTGCTCGCGGAGGTCGCCGTGCTGCGCACCTACCGGGGCTTCCGCCCGTACCTGCCGGACCACCTGCCCGCGATCGGGGAGGACCCCCGGGTGCCGGGGCTGTACCAGGCCTGCGGGCACGAGGGGGCCGGGATCGGGCTGGCGCCCGCCACCGGGCTGCTGATCGCCGAGCAGCTGACCGGGAAACGGCCGGAGCTGGACCTCGCGCCGTTCCGGCCGGACCGGTTCCCGGCGCAATGACGGTGCGGGTGCGGGTGTGAGTGCGGGTGGCAGCGCGAGGGGCGCCGGTGGAGGGCCCTCGCGCGATGGATCGGATGAGCTGGACGACGGAGACGACGGAATGGAGCAGCCGGTGACGCGTCGCCGAACCCCTGCCGGGCTGGTCGGGGCCGAACCCGGGCCCGGCCACCACATCGAGTTCGACGGGCGGTCCGTCCGCGCCCTGCCCGGGCAGTCGATCGCGGCCGCGCTCTGGGCCGACGGCGTGCTCGCCTGGCGCACCACCCGGACCGGCGGACGCCCGCGCGGGGCGTTCTGCGGGATCGGCTCCTGCTTCGACTGCCTGGCCACCGTGGACGGCCGGGCCAACCAGCGCCTGTGCCTGCTGCCCGCCGAGCCCGGCACCGTCGTCACCACCCAGGAGGGTCACGGCCGTGCCGACCTCGCCGTCTGAGCCGACCCGGCCCCCGGAGGCCGTCGGATCCTTCGACCTCGCCGTGGTGGGGGCCGGGCCGGCCGGGCTGGCCGCCGCCGTCACCGCCGCCGACCTCGGGCTGCGCTGCGTCCTGCTGGACGGTGCGGACCGACCCGGTGGGCAGTACTACCGGCACCCGGCGCCCGGGCTCGGCGCGCGCCGTCCGGACCGGCTGCACCACCGCTGGCCGGTGTACGCCGGGCTGGCCGCGCGGCTCTCCGCCCACCCGCGGGCCGACTTCCGCGGCGGACACCAGGTCTGGGCGCTGGAGCGGACCGCGGACGGCTTCGCGGTGCACATCACCCGCGGACCGCGGCCCGAGGACCGGACCACCCTCCGGGCCGGGGCGGTGCTGCTCGCCACCGGGGCGTACGAGCGGCAACTGCCGTTCCCCGGTTGGACCCTGCCCGGGGTGGTCACCGCGGGCGGCGCGCAGGCCATGCTCAAGGCCGGGCTGGTGCTGCCCGGGCGGCGGATCGTGGTGGCCGGCAGCGGGCCGCTGCTGCTCGCCGCGGCCTCCTCGCTGGTCGCCGCCGGGGCTGACGTCCCGGCGGTGGTCGAGGCGAGCGACTACCTCGGGTACGCCCGGCGCCCCGGCGTGCTGGCGGCCGTCCCCGCCAAGCTGGTCGAGGGCGCCGGGCACGGCGGCGCGCTGCTGCGGCACCGGGTACGGCTGCGGCCGCGCAGCGCGGTGGTGGAGGTGCACGGGTCGGACCGGGTCACCGCCGTCACCGTCGCCCGGCTGGACGCCGACTGGCGGCCGCTGCCCGGCACCGAGCGGCGGATCGCCTGCGACGCGCTCGCCGTCGGCCACGGGCTGCTGCCGCAGATCGACCTGGCCACCGAGCTCGGCGCGGACACCCTCGCCGGGCCGGACGGCGGTGTCGCGCTGCGGGTCGACGCCCGGCTGCGCACCTCCGTCCCGGGTCTTTGGTCCGCGGGGGAGACCAACGGCGTCGGCGGCGCGGACCTCGCGCTCGTCGAGGGGGAGCTGGCCGCGCACGCGGTCGCGGGGGTGCTGCCCGGGCGGGCGCTGCTGCGCCGGCGGTCGCGGCTGCGCGAGTTCGCCGCGCTGATGTCGGCGGCCCACCGGCCCGGGCCCGGCTGGACCGGGTGGCTGCGGCCGGACACCGATGTGTGCCGTTGCGAAGAGGTGCCGGTCGCGCGGATCCGGGAAGCGGTGGAGGAGCTGGGCGCGGGCGACCCCCGGACCGTCAAGCTGCTCACCCGGGCGGGAATGGGCTGGTGCCAGGGGCGGATGTGCGGTCCGGCCGTGGCCTGTCTGTCCGGTGCCGCGGCGCCGGGGGCGGACCGGCGGCCGATGGCCTGTCCGGTGCCGCTCTCGCAACTGGCGGCCGGGTCGGCCGGTGTTGCCGGTGTTGCCGATTCGGCCGGTCCGGTCGGTTCGGCGGAGTAGGCCGGGGCGTCGGGTGCGGTCCCGGTCGGCGGGGCGCGCGCCCGATCCGTCGGAACGCGTCGGGCGGGGAGTCTTGTCTCCGGCCTGTCGCTGTTTATAAAATGTCACACCTCACCAAGGAGCCCAACGTGTCCATCACCCCGCACGACACCACCCGCCCCTGGCGCGGCATCATGGTCGCCACCGCGATCCCGCTGCGCCCGGACCTCTCCGTCGACTACGACGCCTATGCCGAGCACGTCCGTTGGCTGATCGAGTCCGGTTGCGACGGCGTCGTCCCCAACGGCTCGTTGGGCGAGTACCAGACGCTCACCGCCGAGGAGCGCGCCCGGATCGTCGAGGTGGCGGTCGAGGCCGCCGGCGACGGCTCCCGGGTCATGCCCGGGGTCGCCGCCTACGGCAGCGCCGAATCCCGCCGCTGGGCCGAACAGGCCGCCGAGGCCGGGGCCGGCTCCGTCCTGCTGCTGCCGCCCAACGCCTACCGGGCCGACCAGGC
The DNA here is from genome assembly GCF_040303105.1 of Kitasatospora sp. NPDC096128. NCBI lineage: Bacteria > Bacillati > Actinomycetota > Actinomycetes > Kitasatosporales > Streptomycetaceae > Kitasatospora > Kitasatospora sp. NPDC096128. The sequence continues at coordinate 52,014 of NZ_JBEOSP010000022.1, forward strand.
CTCGGTGCGGGCCCACTACGCCGAGGTCGCCCGGGCCGGCCTGCCCGTCGTCGCGTACAACAACCCGATCGACACCAAGGTCGACCTGGTGCCCGCGCTGCTCGCCCAACTGCACGGCGAGGGTTCGATCGTGGCGGTCAAGGAGTTCAGCGGGGACGTCCGCAGGGCGTACGAACTCGCCGAGCTGGCGCCCGGGTTGGACCTGCTGATCGGTGCCGACGACGTACTGCTGGAGCTGGCGCTGGCCGGTGCGGTCGGCTGGATCGCCGGGTACCCGAACGCGCTGCCGGAGGCCTCCGTGGCGCTCTACCGTGCGGCCGTCGGGCACGACCTGGAGACGGCGCTGCCGCTCTACAAGTCGCTGCACTCGCTGCTGCGTTGGGACTCCAAGACCGAGTTCGTCCAGGCCATCAAGCTGTCCATGGACATCGCCGGGCGCCCCGGCGGCCCGGTCCGTCCGCCGCGCGGGCCGCTGGAGCCGGAGATCGAGGCGGCCGTGCGCGCGGCCACCGAGAAGGCGTTGGCCGAGGGCCTGTCGTAGTTCAAGTCGTAGTTCAAGTCGTGGTTCCAGTTGTGGTTCCCGTCGGCAGTCCCTGCCGGCCGGCCGGCTGTGGGGGCAGCCGGCCTCAACCGACCGTACCGTCAGAGGAGTTGTGAGGAATGCGCAGCCGTCACGTGTTCCACGCCGTCGACTCGCACACCGAGGGCATGCCGACCCGGGTGATCACCGGAGGCTTCGGCGTCATCCCCGGCGCCACCATGGCCGAACGCCGGGTGCACTTCCAGCAGCACCTGGACCACTTCCGCACCCTGCTGATGTACGAGCCGCGCGGGCACGCCGCGATGAGCGGCGCGATCCTGCAGCCGCCCACCCGGCCGGACGCCGACTTCGGCGTGCTCTACATCGAGGTCTCCGGGCTGCTGCCGATGTGCGGGCACGGCACCATCGGTGTGGCCACCGTCCTGGTCGAGACCGGGATGGTGCCGGTGGTCGAGCCGGTCACGACGGTACGGCTGGACACCCCCGCCGGACTGGTGATCGCCGAGGTGCGGGTCGAGGGAGGCGCCGCCAAGGCCGTCACCATCCGCAACGTCGCCTCGTACTCCGTCGCGCTGGACCGCAAGATCGAGGTGCCCGGCTACGGCACCGTCGGCTACGACCTCGCGTACGGCGGCAACTTCTACGCGATCCTGCCGCTCGCCGAGCTCGGGCTGCCGTTCGAGCGCGAGCGCAAGCAGGAGATCCTGGACGCCGGCCTCGCCCTGATGGCCGCGATCAACGCGGGCCCCGACCGGCCGGTGCACCCGGAGGACCCGTCCATCCACAGCTGCCACCACGTCCAGCTGCTCGCCCCCGGCTCCACCGCCGAACACTCCCGGCACGCGATGGCCATCCACCCCGGCTGGTTCGACCGCTCGCCCTGCGGCACCGGCACCTCGGCCCGGATGGCGCAGCTGCACGCGCGCGGCGAACTGCCGCTGGACCGGGACTTCCGCAACGACTCCTTCATCGGGACGACCTTCACCGGCCGGCTGGTGGCGGAGACCGAGGTGGCCGGGCGGCAGGCCGTGGTGCCCACCGTCACCGGGCGGGCCTGGGTCACCGGCACCGCGCAGTACTTCCTCGACCCGGACGACCCGTTCCCGGCGGGCTTCCTGCTCTGACGCTTTGTCTTGAACGTGCTCTGAAGGGCTGGTAGTCGTGACCATCACCTCGTACAACCCCGCCGACCCGTCCGACCTCGTGGTCGCCGTCGAGGCGCCCGGCGCCGAGGCCGTGCGGGCTGCCGTCGGACGGGCCCGGACCGCCCAGCGCGGCTGGCTCGCGGCCGGGGCGGGCGCCCGGTCGGCCGCGCTGGGCCGGATCGCCGAGGCCGTCGAGGCGCACGCCGGCGAGCTCGCCGCGCTGATCGTGCGCGAGGTCGGCAAGCCGCTCGCCGAGGCCCGGGGGGAGGTCGCCCGGACGGCGGCGATCTGGCGCTACTACGCCCAGGCGCCGTACGAGCCGTCCGGGGCGGTGCACGAGACCGCCGCCGGGCCCGGGCTGCTGCTCACCCGGCGCCGCCCGCACGGGGTGGCCGGGCTGATCGCGCCGTGGAACTTCCCGCTGGCGATCCCGAGCTGGAAGGCCGCGCCGGCGCTGGCGGTCGGCAACACGGCGGTGCTCAAGCCCGCGCCGGAGGCGACGGCGTGCGCGCTGCGGCTGGCGGAGCTGGCCTCGGCCGCCGGGCTCCCCGAGGACGTGCTCACGGTGCTGCCCGGTGGTGCCGAGGAGGGCGCGGCGCTGGTCGACGCGGCGGACGTGCTGTCCTTCACCGGCTCGACCGCGGTCGGCCGGGCCGTGGTGCGGGCCGCCACCGGGCGCGGGGTGCCGGTGCAGGCCGAACTCGGCGGCCTGAACGCGGCGTTGGTGCTGCCGGACGCGGACGTGGAGCTGGCAGCTGGGCACATCGCGGCCGCGATCGCCGGGTACGCCGGGCAGAAGTGCACCGCCACCAGCCGGGTGATCGCGGTGGGGGCGGCGTACGGGCCGCTGCGCGAGGCCCTGGTGAAGGCGCTGTCGGCGGTGGACGACGCGGTGTGCGGGCCGGTGATCGCCGCCGCCGCGCGGGAGCGGATGGTCACGGCGGTCGAGTCGGCCGTCGCCGCCGGGGCGAGCGTGCTCACCGGCGGGCGGGTGCCCGAGCGGGCCGGCTGGTACGTCGAGCCGACCCTGCTCGCCGACGTCCCCGCCCAACACCCGCTGGCGCGCGAGGAGTTCTTCGGCCCGGTCGCGGTGCTGCACGCGGCGGCCGACCTGGATGAGGCCATCGCGCTCGCCAACGACACCCCGCACAGCCTCGCCACCTCGGTGCACACCCGCAGCCTGGACGCGGCCCTGGCCGCCGCCGAGCGGCTCGACGCGGGCATGATCCGGGTCAACGCGCCGTCCAGCGGCGTCGACTTCCACCTGCCCTTCGGCGGGACCAAGGGGGCGGCCCACGGCGAGCGCGAACAGGGCCGGGCGGCGCTGGAGTTCTACACCGTCAGCCGGACGATCAGCGTGCTGCCGGGCGGGGGGCTGTGATGCCGGGTGCGGGTGCGGGTGCGGGTGCGGGTGCGGGTGCGAAGGCGGGGCCGGTGCTGTGCGTGAGCACCGTCGACTACCACACGGCGGGTGAGCCGTTCCGGATCGTGCTGGACGGAGTGCCCCCGATCCCCGGCGACAGCGTCGCCGAGCGGCGGGCCATCGCGATCGGCGCGGGCGGCAGCGCGACCGCGCCCCGGCCGAGCGCGCTGGACGAGGTCCGGCAACTGCTCGTCCGGGAGCCGCGCGGGCACGCCGGGATGTACGGCGGGTTCCTGGTGCCGCCGGACGACGACGAGGCCCACCTGGGCGTGCTGTTCTGGCACAAGGACGGCTACTCGACCGCCTGCGGGCACGGCACCATCGCGCTCGGTGCCTGGGCCGTGGACTCCGGGCTCGTCCCGGCCCCCGCGGACGGCGTGGCCCGGGTGCGGATCGACGTGCCCTCCGGGCGGGTCACCGCCCTGGTGCACCGGGCCGCCGGGCGCACCACCGGGGTCACCTTCCGCAACGTGCCGAGCCGGGTCAGTGCCCTGAAGCTGCCGGTCGAGACCTCGCGGGGCACGGTCGAGGTCGCCGTGGCGCACTCCGGGGCGTGCTACGTGTCGGTGCCGGCGGCCGCGGTCGGGCTCGCCGTCGAACCCGGCCTGCTGCCCGAACTCGTCGCGGTGGGGCGGGAGGTCAGGGCGCTGCTGGCCGGCTCGGCGGCGGTCGCCCACCCGACCGACCCGCGGCTGTCCGGGGTGTACGGGGTCGTGCTGTACGACGAACTGCCCTCGGCCGAAGGGGTGTTGAACCAGCGGAACGTGGTGGTGTTCGCGGACGGGCAGATCGACCGCTCGCCCTGCGGCTCCGGCACCTCCGCGCGCCTCGCGGTGCTCGCCGCCGAAGGGCGGATCGCGCCGGGGGAGGAGCTGCGGCACGAGTCCGTCATCGGCACGGTGTTCACCGGGCGGGTGGTGGCGGGCGGCGACCCGCTGGGGGAAGGCGTCGTCACCGAGGTCGGCGGCACGGCGTTCCGGACCGGCGAGCACCTGTTCGTCCTGGAGCCGGGGGACTCGCCGGGGTTCCTGCTGTGACCGGGGCGGCGGCGTTCGGGCCGGTGCGGCCCGGCCGGGGGCCGTCGGGGCCGGTGCCGACCGGAAAGGGACCGCTCGAACAGGGACTGCCCGGTGCGGGGGCTGAGCCGCTCCAGTACACCGTGCCGGGCACCGGCGGAGTCGGGCCCGCCGGGGCGGTGGGGGCGATCGAGCGGGCGCTGCTGGACGGGCTGGACCCGGAGGCGGCGCCCGCCCGATCGGCCGTCCCCGTACCCGCCGGCGAGCTGCTGCTGATGCCCGCCGCCGCCGGGCCGTACGCCGGGGTGAAGATCGCCGGGGTCGCGCCGGCCAACCCCGCGCGCGGGCTGCCCCGGATCACCGGCAGCTACCTGCTGCTGGACGGGCCGACGCTCCAGCCGCTGGCGCTGCTGGACGGCGCGGCCCTCACCGCCCTGCGCACGCCCGCCGTGACGGCGGCGGCGCTGGCGCGGCTCGCGGTCCCGGAGGCCGGGCACCTGGTGGTGTTCGGCTCCGGGCCGCAGGCCTACGGGCACCTGGACGCGCTGCTCACCGTCCGGCCGCTGCGGCGGCTCACCGTGGTGGCGCGCCACGCCGGCCGGGCGGCCGCGCTGGTCGCGTACGGGCGGGGGCTCGGGCTGGCGGCCTCGGCGGGCGGGCCGGAGGCGGTCGGGCAGGCGGATGTGGTGGTCTGCTGCACGACCGCGCGCACCCCGCTGTTCGACGGCGCGCTGGTGCCCGCGCACGCGGCCGTCGCGGCGGTCGGCTCGCACGAGCCGGACGCCCGGGAGGTGGACGAGGTGCTGGTCGGGCGGGCCGAACTGTACGTGGAGGCACGGGCCGTGGCAGCCCGGGAGGCCGGGGACCTGCTGCTGGCGGGCGCGCTCGGGCGGCGGCAGGTGTGGAACCTGGCCGAGCTGCTGCGCGGCGACGCGCTGGTGCCGGACGGGCGGCCGCGGTTCTTCAAGAGCGTCGGGATGGCCTGGGAGGACCTGGCGGTGGCTGCGGAGGTGTACCGGGCCGGGGTGTCGTCGTCGCCGTAGCGCGACCGTTGTGCCGACGGGTGGTCGCTGCCACCATGAACGTCGGCGGTGTCGGCTCCGACCCGGCGGTTCGGATCGTGGACTGTTGCACGCTCAACGTAACGTGACATTGTACGCTGGTGTTCTGCACCCACCGGAGGAACACCATGGCCGAGCTCAAGTCCCGCACCCTGATCTCCGTGCAGGAGCGGCTCCGCGACCAGGTCGCCCACGCGCTCCGGGCCGCCCTGATCTCCGGCGAACTGCGCCCCGGCGTCGTCTACTCCGCACCCGCCCTCGCGGCCGACTTCGGCGTCTCCGCGACCCCGGTCCGCGAGGCCATGCTCGACCTCGCCCGGGAAGGGCTGGTCGAGGCCGTCCGCAACAAGGGCTTCCGGGTCACCGAACTCACCGAGCGCGACCTCGACGACTACACCGGGATCCGCGCCCTGATCGAGGTCCCGACCGTCGGCCTGGTCACCCGCACCGCCACCGGGGAACAGCTGGAGCGGCTGCGCCCGCAGGCCGAGGCGATCGTCGCGGCCGCGCGCAAGCACGACCTGATCGGCTACCTGGAGGCGGACCGGCAGTTCCACCTCGACCTGCTCGGCCTGGCCGGCAACGCGCGGCTGGTGGAGGTGGTCGGCGACCTGCGCAAGCGCTCCCGGCTGTACGGGCTGACCCGGCTGGACGAGCAGGGGCAGCTGGTCTCCTCGGCGGAGGAGCACCTCGAACTGCTCGACCTGATGCTGAGCGGCGACGCGGAGGCGGCGGAGGCCTGCATGACCCGGCACCTCAGCCACGTCCGCTCGCTCTGGGCGGGGCAGCAGGAGGCGGCGGAGACGGAGCCCCCGGGGCTGCGGCTGCGGGCCCGGTAGGGACTAAACCACCCGGTCGGGTGAAGGATGGGAATCGGGCGTCGGGAGACGCTCGCGTTCTACGATGATGTTCTCGACATCGGCAGCCAGGAGGAACTCCATGTCCGCCGCAGCAGTGGAAGAGCCCTTCGAGCAGCGCCCGCTGCTCGAAGCCGCCAGGCAGCCGACGCTGCTTGAGGTCGCCGAGCTGATTTCCAACCAGTTCGTTGGGCACCGGGTCGAGATCGTCGGGAGCCAGATTACCGTGACGCCGCCGCCGAATGCTTCGCACGGCAAGTCGCTGAGCCGCCTCATGCGGGCGCTGTTTGCGGCCGGCCTCGACGGGGACGAGGTCGACGTCCTGCAGAACGTCGGTATCTGGTTGCCGGACGGACCTTCGGACTATGCCGTACCAGACCTGTCGATTGTCGACGCCGACATCGATGACCACCTGATCGAGTACAACTGTTACGACCCGGCAGCCTTTCGGCTCGTGCTCGAAGTCACGTCATCGAATCTCAGCGACGACCTCAAGCGGAAACCAACCATTTACGCCTCTGCTGGTGTGCCTGTCTACGTCATCGTGGATCGGAAGAATCAGCGAGTCATGGTGTTGACCGATCCGAAGGACGGCGAGTATCAGGTGCACGCCGTCCACCATCCGGGGCAGTCGTTCACGTTGCCCGAATCGATCGGGGCAACGGTGACGCTTTCAGTGGACGACGTGCTCACCGCCAAGAAGTAGCTCAGGCGACCAGCGGTACCGTCAGGCGGCCGTCGTGGACTTCGGCGATCTGGTCGACAGCCGTCAGGTGGGTGCGGTCGTGGGTGACCAGGACGGTGGCGGTCGCCCGACGGTGGGTGAGTTCGGTGATCAACTCCAGGACGGCCGCGCCGCGTTCGTGGTCGAGGGCGCTGGTGGGCTCGTCGACCAGCAGCACGGTGGGGTCGTTCATCAGGGCGCGGGCGATGTTGACCCGCTGGCGCTGGCCGCCGGAGAGCTGGTGGGGGCGGCGGGCGGTCTGGTCGCGCAGACCCACGGCGTCCAGGAGTTCCAGGGCGCGCGGGAGGGCGCTGCGCGGGGAGCGGCCGTCGAGGTGGGCCATCACCTGGAGTTGCTCGGCGGCCGTCAACGAGGGCAGCAGGTTGGCCTGTTGGAAGACGATGCCGATCCTGGTGCGGCGCAGGGCGGTGAGTTCGGCGCGGCTGAGACCCGCCGTGTCGGTGCCGTCCACGACGACCCGGCCGGAGTCCGGGGCGATCAGGGTGGCGGCCACCGCCAGCAGGCTGGACTTGCCGGAGCCGGAGGGGCCGACGACGGCCGTGAGCGTGCCCTTGGGGACGGTCAGCGAGACGTCGTCCAGGGCGGTGAGCCGGCTGTCGCCGTCCGGGTAGGTCAAGGTGATGCGGTCGAGTTCCAGACTCATCGGGCGCTCCCCAGGGCGGTCAGCGGGTCGACGGAGGTGATCCGGCGGATGGACAGGGCCGCGCCGACCGCGCCGAGGGCGATCATGACGGCGGCGGGCAGCAGCAGGGTCGGGGCGTCCAGGACGAAGGGGACGGCGGAGCCGATCAGCGAGCCGGCGCCGAGGGCGATCGCGGTGCCCACGGCCGTACCGAGCACCAGCAGCAGCACGGCCTGGCCGAGGGCGTCGCGCAGCAGGTAGCGGGTGGAGGCGCCGAGGGCCTTCAACACGGCGATGTCGCCGCTGCGTTGGATCGTCCAGACGGTGAAGAAGGCGCCGATCACCAGGGCGGAGATGGCGAACAGGAAGCCGCGCATCAGCTGGAGGGAGCCGTTCTCGGAGGTGTAGGAGCCGATCGCGGCGAGGGCGTCGTCCCGGGTGCGGGTCACGGTGCCCTGGTGGGTGTCGGCGGCGGCGAGGTCGGCGCCCGCGGTGGTGCGGAGCGCGACGACGGTGGCGTGGCCTGCGCCGCCCGGGGCGAACTGCTGCCAGTCGGTGAGGCTGGTCCAGATCACCGGGGTGTGGCTGTACGCGGCGTCGCCGTCGACGGCGGCCACCTGCAGCGGGTGCCCGGCGAGGGTGAAGCCGGCGCCGGGGGTGAGGTTGCCGAGCTTCTCGGCGGCGGCCTTGGAGAGCACGGCCCTCCCGGGGGCGATCAGGCCGCCCTGCGGGGCCAGGCCGGAGCCGTCGGGGACGCCGAAGGCGGACAGGGCGGCGGTGCGCTGCCCGGCGGCGGCCTTGGTGGTGGTGATGCCGAGCGGCTGGGCGGAGGTGACGCCGGGCTCCCGGGACCAGGCCTGCCACTGGTCGGGGGTGACCTGGGAGTCGGTGAAGTTGAGCTCCTGCCCATCGGCGGGTTTGCCGAAGACCAGGTGGTCGGCGGGCAGGCCGCTGATCGCGGAGATGTTCTGCCGGCCGAGCCCGGCGGTCAACCCGGACAGCATGCCGACCAGGACGGTGATCAGCACGATGACGGTTCCCATCAGGGCGAACCGCCCCTTGGCGAACCCCAGATCCCTCCAGGCGACGAACACGGTGGGCCTTTCTGCGGACGGAACGAGCGATGCCCCCACGGTCGCGGAGAAGGGGGTCCGCGGGCATCGCGCCGGGGATTGCATCCTGGGCATCAAAGGGCAGAAGCGGAGTTCAACCTTTTGATTGATGCCGGACGCCGGGCCGGAACCTAGGCTGGAGGGATGGCGACCGAACGATCCAGAACCACCCCCGTCGCCCTCGTCCTCCGGGTCTGCCTGCACCTGCTGGTGGCGGGCCTGCTGGCGCTCGCCGTCGCCCGGGCCGCGTTCGCCGACCGGGGCGGGGACCCGGCCGCCGTCGCGGCCGCGGCCTCCGCGATGGCCGCCGTGTACGCGGTCGGGCCGAGGCTGGCCGCCGTGCACCGGTCCCGCCGGGGCGCGGCGCTCTGGCTGGCGCTGCTCGGCGTCACCTGGGTAGGCCTGCTGGTCGCCACCCAGGACGGGGTGTGGCTGGCGTTTCCGCTGTACTTTCTGGAACTGCACCTGCTCGGTCGGCGCAGCGGGCTGGTCGCCGTCGCGCTGACGGCGGCGGCGGCGATCGCCGGGTGGTCCTTCCACCAGCACGCTTTCAACCCGGCCGCCTCCATCGGGCCCGCGCTCGGCGCGGCCGTCGCCACCGCCACCGTGCTCGGCTACCAGGCGCTGTACCGGGAGAGCGAGGAACGGCGCCGGCTGATCGACGAACTGACTGCCGCCCGCGCCGACCTCGCCGCCGCCCACCACGCCGCCGGCGTGCTCGCCGAACGGGAGCGGCTGGCCCGGGAGATCCACGACACCCTCGCGCAGAGCCTCAGCTCCATCCAGCTGCTGCTGCGCGCGGCCCAGCGGGCGCTGCCCGAGCGCACCGAGGCCGCCGCCGGGTACGTCGAGCAGGCGCGGCAGGCCGCCCAGGACAACCTGGACGAGGCCCGGCGGTTCGTCCGCGCGCTCACCCCGCCCGCGCTGGACGGCGATCCGCTGTCCGTCGCACTGGAACGGCTGTGCGCGACCACCACGGCGCACAGCGGCCTGCCCGTCCACCTGCACGTCTCCGGGGAGCAGGTACGGCTGCCGGCCCCCCAGGAGGTGGCCCTGCTGCGGATCGCACAGTCGGCGCTCGGCAACACCGTGCGGCACGCGAAGGCCTCGCGGGCCGAGGTGACACTCAGCTACATGGAGGGCGAGGTGGCGTTGGACGTGTTCGACGACGGGGCCGGGTTCGACCCGGCGGCGGTCGCCGGCCGCACCGGCGGGGACGGCGGCTTCGGACTGCCCTCGATGCGGGCCCGGGCCCGGGCGCTCGGCGGCAGCTTCACCGTGGAGTCCGCACCCGGGGAGGGGACGGCGCTGGCCGTGCAGCTGCCCGTCGCCCCGTCGCCGGAGGTCGGACCGTGATCCGGCTGCTGATCGCCGACGACCACCCGGTGGTGCGGGCCGGGCTGCGGGCGGTGCTGGAGAGCGAACCGGACTTCGCCATCGTCGCCGAGGCCGCGACCGCCGAGCGGGCCGTCGAGCTGGCGGCCGAACCGGGCGTGGACGTGGTGCTGATGGACCTCCAGTTCGGTCCCGGCTCGGCGATGAACGGGGCCCAGGCCACCGCCGCGATCACGGCCCGGGCGGGGGCGCCGCGGGTCCTGGTCGTCACCACCTACGACAGCGACGCCGACACCCTGCCGGCCCTGGAGGCGGGCGCCACCGGCTACCTGCTGAAGGACGCGCCGCCGGAGGAACTCGCCCAGGCGGTCCGGGCCGCCGCGGCGGGCCGCAGCGCGCTGGCGCCCAGCGTGGCGGACCGGCTGCTGGAACGCATGCGGACGCCCGCGGCGGCGCTCAGCGCGCGGGAGACCGAGGTGCTCGGGCTGGTCGCGGACGGGCTGACGAACCAGCAGGTCAGCCAGCGGCTGCACCTGAGCCAGGCCACCGTGAAGTCCCATCTGGTGCACATCTACACGAAGTTGGGCGTGGACTCGCGCACCGCGGCGGTGCGGGAGGCGCGTGGGCGCGGGCTGATCCGCTGACCGGGCCGGGCGTAGGGTGGAGGAGTCCGGTGCATGGAGCCGTGGGAGGAGCCGTCCCCGATGACCGTCCGTCTCGATGACCTCGCCGTGCCGGTGATCGGCGCCCCGATGGCGGGCGGGGCCTCCACCCCCGAACTGGTGGCCGCGGTGAACCGGGCCGGCGGGCTGGGGTTCCTCGCGGCCGGCTACCGGTCGGCCGCCGCGATCGCCGAACAGATCGCCGTGGTACGGAAGGCAGGCGACCGGCCGTACGGGGTGAACCTCTTCGTGCCGGCCCCGCCCGGGGATCCGGCGGCCGTCGCCGCCTACCGGGAGCGGCTGCGGCCCGAGGCCGAGCGCTGGGCAGTGGCGCTGCCGGAGGAGATCGGGCCGGACCGGGACGACTGGGAGGCCAAGCTCGACGTACTGCTCGCCGACCCGGTGCCGGTCGTCTCCTACACCTTCGGGCTGCCCACGGCCGAGGAGGCGGCGGCGCTGCGCGCGGCGGGGACGCTGCAGGTCGGCACCGTCACCACGCCGGAGGAGGCCCGGGCGGCGCAGGCGGCTGGCATGGACGCCCTGTGCGTGCAGGGCCCGGAGGCCGGCGGGCACCGCGCCACCCACCGGGTGACGGACCGGCCGGGGAAGCTGCCGCTGCTGGAACTGCTGGCCGCCGTAAGGGCGGTGACGCCGCTGCCGCTGATCGCCGCGGGCGGGCTGGGCGACGGCCCGGCGGTCGCGGCGGCGCTGCGGGCCGGTGCGGCCGCGGTGCAGCTGGGGACGGCGCTGCTGCGCGCCGACGAGTCCGGCGCCTCGGCCGCGCACCGGGCCGCGCTCACCGAACGGCCGGAGACCGTCGTCACCCGCGCCTTCACCGGCCGCCCCGCCCGCGGCCTGCGCAACGCCTTCATCGACCGCCACGGCCCGTACGCCCCGCCGGCCTACCCCGAGGTCCACCACCTCACCGCCCCGCTGCGCGCCGCCGCCACCCGCCGCGCCGACACCGACGCCATGCACCTCTGGGCGGGCACCGCCCACCACCTGGCCCGCACGGGCCCGGTGGAGCAGATCGTCGCGGAGCTGTGGCGGGCTGCGCGGGGGTAGTGCGCCGGGCGCGCGTCGGGCGGGGCGTGTCGTCGCCCGCAGGGGTGGATCGGGTGGGAAAGCGCGCGGTGGCCTATAAGGCACAACTTAATGTGGCCGCATGTGGGAGATCACGCTTCTGGCACCGGTTGAGGAGCGGTACTTGCAGGTTTGCGAGGACGACCCCGAAACAGCGGAGAACATTCTCGAGGCATTGGACCTGCCGGCCGAGGAGGGGCCGACCTTGGGACGGCCTGCGGTGGACCGGATCCACCGCAGCCGGCTGCACAACCTCAAGGAGTTGAGAGAGGGGCGCTACGCGGATTACGTCGAGGAGCAACGGAACGGAGCACGCCGATGAAGGGGCGTAGTTGGACCGAGGTACGGGCCGAGGTCATGAGGCGGTTTCCCGAGCTGGCGACGCCTGAGGCGGAAGCCAGGCGGGAGCGGATGCGTCAGGAGACGCTGGCGCAGGTCAGGGGACACGAGCTGGCTGAGCTGCGGCGCAAGGCAGGGCTCGCCCAGATGCACGTGGCCGAGCTTCTCGGGGTGAGTCAGGCACGGGTTTCGCAGATCGAGCACGGGCAGGTGGACAGCCTGGACAACCTTCGGGCCTATGCTGCCGCGATCGGCGGCGAGGTCGAGGTCATCGTTCGGCAGGGGGAGCGGACGATCAAGGTGGCCTGATCGTCCGCCTCGACCGGGCCCTCAGCTGAGCAGGTTCGCCATCCAGGACTCGATGTCGGTGACCGTCCTGGGGAGGGCGGCGGACATCAGGTGGGCGCCGTCCTCGGTGATGACGAGGTCGTCCTCGATGCGGATGCCGAGGCCGCGGAGTTCGAGCGGGAGGGTTTCGTCGTCGGGCTGGAGGTAGAGGCCGGGTTCGACGGTGAGGACCATGCCGGCTTCCAGGGTGCCGTCGACGTAGCGGTCGGCGCGGGCCTTGGCGCAGTCGTGGTAGTCGAGGCCGAGCATGTGGCCGCTGCCGCAGAGGGTGTAGCGGCGGTAGAGGCCGTTGTCCTCGGCGAGGGCTTGGTCGGCGGGGATGCGCAGGACGCCCCAGTCGGCGAGGCCTTCGGCGATGACCCGCATGGCGGCGCGGTGGAAGTCGCGGAAGCGGGCGCCGGGGCGCAGGGCGGCGATGCCGGCGCTCTGGGCGGCGAGGACGAGCTCGTAGGCCTGGCGCTGGACCGGGGTGAAGGTGCCGCTGAGCGGGAGGGTGCGGGTGATGTCGGCGGCGTAGAGGGTGTCGGTCTCGACGCCGGCGTCGAGCAGGAGCAGGGCGTCGGGGTCGAGGGCGCCGTCGTTGCGGATCCAGTGCAGGACGCAGGCGTGGGCGCCGGAGGCGGCGATGGTGGTGTAGCTGGGGCCGTTGCCCTCGGCGCGGGCGCGCAGGTCGAAGACGCCCTCGATCCAGCGTTCGCCGCGGTGGTGGCGCAGGGCGGCGGGGAGGGCGCGGACGACGTCCTCGAAGCCGGCGACGGTGTGGTCGACGGCGAGTTGCAGCTGCTGGACCTCCCAGGTGTCCTTGACCAGGCGCAACTCGGAGAGCACGGCGGCGAGTTCGTCGTCCTGGACGAAGGAGCCGCGCCCGGTGGCCTGGTCGACGAGGGCGTCGGTGCCGGCCAGCACCCGGGTGGGCGGCTGCGGTCCGCTGAGCAACTTGTCGAGGTCGTCGAGGTGTTCGGTGCGCAGCCCGGTGAGCCGGGCGGCTTCGGCGAGGTCGGGGCGGCGGCCGACCCAGAACTCGCCGTAGCGCCGGTCGCGGTAGAACTCGCCGCCGCTGCGCGGGGATCGGGGGCGTACGTGGAGGACCGGTTCGTGGCCTTCGGGGCCGGCCGGTTCGAGGACGAGGACGTGGTCGGCCTGGTCCTCGCCGGTGAGGCCGGTGAGCCAGGCGTAGGCGCTGTGCGGGCGGAAGCGGTGGTCGAGGTCGTTGCAGCGGACCTTGAGGCGGCCGGCGGGGACGATCAGCCGTTCGCCGGGGAAGGCGGCGGAGAGCCGGGCGCGGCGGCGGGCGAACTCGGGGTAGCCGGGGACGCGTTGGTCGGCGGGGAGCGGGGTGGCGGCCCAGGCGGTGCCCATGAAGGCGTCCAGGGCGGGGGAGACCGCGAGGTCGTGGCTGCCGGCGGCGATTCGGGGGCGGGGTCGGGTCACCGGTGAACTCCTAGGCGGGGGTGGGGAGCTGGGGTTGGTGGGACACAGCTGGGTAACGGCGGGCGCCACCTCTTGTGCAGTGCAATTTCACATTACTATGTTACGGGTCACACAGCGGTGCGGCCAGAGCCGGCCCGCGGACCGATGCAGGCCCCCCACAGCGGAGTTGCCACATGACCAGGCGCACCCATGCCCTCCTCGCCGCCGCCCTCGCGGCGACCCTCACCCTCGGCCTCGGGGCCTGCAAGAACGACAAGAGCGACAGCGGCGACGACGCGGCCGCCACCAGCACCAAGGGCCCGGGCGCGGAGAGCGGTTCGGTCATCGGCGGTACCCCGGCCAAGGGCGGCACCCTCACCGTCCTGACCAACCAGGACTTCGCCCACCTCGACCCGGCGCGCAACTGGACCGTCCCGCACATGGACTTCGGCACCCGGCTGCTCTACCGCACCCTGACGACCTTCAAGTCCGAGCCGGGCGCCGCCGGCAGCGAGATCGTCCCGGACCTCGCGACCGACCTGGGCAAGTCCTCGGACGGCGGGAAGACCTGGACCTTCACCCTCAAGGACGGCCTCAAGTACGAGGACGGCAGCACGATCAAGTCCGCCGACATCAAGTACAACGTCGAGCGCTCCTTCTCCCCGGACCTCACCGGCGGGCCGGACTACGCGATCCAGTACCTGGCCGGCGGCGAGAACTACAAGGGCCCGCTCACCGGCGAGCACCTGGCGAGCATCGAGACCCCGGACGAGAAGACGATCGTCTTCCACCTCAAGCGCCCGGTCGCCGAGTTCTCGGACACCGTCACCCTGCCGACCTTCGCGCCCGTCCCGCAGTCCCAGGAGAAGGGCACCCAGTACGACTCCCGGCCGTTCTCCTCCGGCCCGTACAAGATCGAGACCTACGACCGGGGCAAGCAGCTGGTCCTGGTCCGCAACACCGGCTGGGACCCGGCGACCGACACCGTCCGCAAGGCCTACCCCGACCGGATCGTGGTCACCGAGGGCATCAAGGGCGGCCAGGCGGACGACCGGATCATCGCCAGCGAGGGCGCCGACGCCAACGCGATCAACATGCCCTGGATGCAGCACGAGTCGGTCGCCAAGGTGCTGCCCAAGGCGGACGTCAAGTCCCGGATGGTGGCCGAGCGGACCGGCTGTACGGACATGCTGTACCTGAACACCGCCAAGGCGCCCTTCGACGACCCGAAGGCACGCGAGGCGATGATGTGGGCCGTCGACCGCGAGGCCCAGGTGACGGCGTTCGGCGGCCCGGCGATGGCCGACGTGGCGACCTCCTTCCTCCCGCCGTCGCTGACCGGCGGGGTCAAGGCCGATCCGCTGAAGATCCCGGCCACCGGGGACCCGGAGAAGGCCAAGGCCCTGCTCAAGGACGCGGGCAAGACCGACCTCAAGGTCGGGCTCACCGTTTCGCTCGGCGACAAGACCCGCGCCGAGGCGGTCCAGCAGTCGCTGGCCAAGGCCGGAGTCCAGGTCACCGTCAACACCGTGGACCCGTCCGCCTTCACCGACACCCTCGGCGACACCAAGAACGCCCCGGAGCTGGCCATCAACGGCTGGTGCCCGGACTACCCGTCCGCCGCGACCTTCCTGCCGTTTCAGTTCGACGGACGCACCATCAAGGAAAAGGGCAACCAGGGCAACCTCAGCCAGTTCCGGGACCAGGCCACGATGGACCGGATGGACGCGATCGCGGCCATGCCGGACGTCAACGAGGCCAACAAGGCCTGGCAGCAGCTGGACGAGGACCTGATGCGCAAGGCGCCGGCCGTCCCGCTGATGTGGCAGCGCCGCCCGCTGATGGTCGGCACCAATGTGGCCGGGGCGTTCGGCAGTTCGGGCTACGCCGGGATGATCGACCTGGCCGTGGTGGGCCTCAAGGACCCGGCCAAGGGCAAGTGAGGCGTTCGATGAGCACCACCACCGAGCCTCCCGTCGTGGCGGAAGCCGCGGCGGCGGGCCCCGCGAAGGCCGCCGGGCGCGGGCCGTGGCGGCTGGTCCTGGACCAGCTGTGGGCCCGCGGTTCGGCCCGGTTCGGCCTGATCACGGTCGGCGTGCTGCTGCTGGCGGCCGCCCTGGCAGGCCCGCTGAGCGCGCTCGGCGGCTGGACCCCCGAGGAGTTCGACAAACGCGCCGTGGACGCCTACCTGGGCGGCATGCCCAGGGGGGACTTCGGCGGCATCAGCACCCGGCACTGGCTGGGGGTGGAGCCGATCACCGGGCGCGACCTGTTCGCCCGGGTGCTGCACGGCGGGCAGGTGTCGCTGCTGATCGCGTTCACCGCGACCGCGGTCGTCGTGGTCACCGGCACCCTGGCGGGCGTCGCCGCGGGCTACTTCGGCGGCCGGACCGACGCCGTGCTGTCCCGGCTGATGGACCTCACGATGTCCTTCCCCTCGCTGATCTTCATGATCGCGATGATGTCGGTGGCCAAGGACGTCAACCGGATCCTGCTGATCACCCTGGTGATCGGCCTGTTCACCTGGCCCGGCATCGCCCGGGTGGTGCGCGGCCAGACCCTCTCGCTCAAGCACCGCGAGTACGTCGAGGCCGCCCGGGTCGGTGGCGCCCGCTCCTGGCGCATCCTCACCCGGGAGATCCTGCCGAACGTCTCGGGCCCGGTCATCGCGTACACCACGCTGCTGATCCCCGGCATGATCGCCACCGAGGCCGCGCTCAGCTACCTCGGCGTGGGCGTGCGCCCGCCGACCCCGTCCTGGGGGCAGATGATCGCCGAGAGCATCGTCCACTACGAGACCGACCCGACGTACTTCCTCATCCCGACGGCCTTCCTGTTCCTCGCCGTGCTCGCCTTCACCCTGCTCGGGGACGCGCTGCGGGACATCCTCGACCCCCGGGGAGCCCGGTCGTGATCCGCTACCCCGACCCCCGCGGAGGCCGGTCGTGATCCTTTACCTCGGCCGCCGCCTGCTCGGCGTGGCGGGCATCCTGCTCGCCATCTGCGCCATCACCTTCACCATCTTCTACCTGCTGCCCAACGACCCGGCCGCGGCCGCCTGCGGCAAGACCTGCAGCCCCGAGCGGCTCGCCGACGTCAAGGCGGCGATGGGCCTGGACAAGCCGGTCTGGGACCAGTTCGCCGCCTACCTGACCGGGATCTTCGCGGGCCGCGACTACGGCACCGGCCCGAGCGCGGTGCACTGCGGCTTCCCCTGCCTCGGCTACTCCTACGAGTACGGGCTGCCGGTCTGGGACCTGCTCACCGACCGCCTCCCGGTCTCGATCTCGCTGGCCCTCGGCGCGGCCGTGCTCTGGCTGCTCCTCGGCCTCGGCGCGGGCGTCACCTCGGCGCTGCGCAAGGGCGGCTTCACCGACCGGACCCTGATGGTGCTCTCGGTCGGGGCGGCCTCGCTGCCGGTCTACTTCACCTCGATCATGCTGATCTGGGGCGTGGTCCGGACGGCCGGGCTGCTGCCCTACCCCTCGTACCACGCGTTCACCGACGGCCCGCTCGACTGGGCGAGCAACCTGCTGCTGCCCTGGACCGCGCTCGCCCTGCTGTACGCGGCGATGTACGCCAGGCAGAGCCGCACCTCGATGATCGAGACGATGGCGGAGCCGTACATCCGCACCGCCCGGGCGAAGGGACTGCCGGCCCGCACGGTGACCGTCAAGCACGGGCTGCGCTCTGCGGCGACGCCGATCCTGACCATCTTCGGGATGGACCTCGGCGGGCTGCTGGCCGGGGCCGTCATCACCGAGTCGATCTTCGGCCTGCCCGGCGTCGGCCGGCTGTTCTACGACGGACTGGCCCGCTCCGACCAGCCCGTGATCCTCGGCGTCACCCTGCTCGCGGCCTTCTTCATCGTCGCGGCGAACCTGCTGGTCGACCTGCTCTACGCGGCCGTCGACCCGAGAGTGAGGTACTGATGCCCAGTCTGTTGGAGGTCGAGGACCTCAAGGTCGCCTTCGACACCCCGCGCGGCACCGTCCGGGCCGTGGACGGCATCTCCTTCACCGTCGAGGCCGGGCGCACCCTCGGGCTGGTCGGCGAGTCCGGCAGCGGCAAGTCCGTCACCTCGCTGGCCCTGATGGGCCTGCACCGCGGTGCCGCCGTCACCGGCTCGATCCGGCTCGACGGGCGGGAGCTGACCGGGCTGGGGGAGCGGGAGCTGGGCACCGTCCGGGGCCGGCGGATCGCCATGGTCTTCCAGGACCCGCTGTCCAGCCTCCACCCCTTCTACACCGTCGGCGAACAGATCGCCGAGCACTACCGGGTGCACTTCCGGGCCGGCCGCAAGGCCGGACGGGCCCGGGCGGTGGAGATGCTCGCCGAGGTCGGCATCCCGGAGCCGGCCCGCCGGGTCGACGAGTACCCGCACCAGTTCTCCGGCGGCATGCGCCAGCGCGTGATGATCGCCATGGCGCTCGCCTGCGAACCCGACCTGCTGATCGCCGACGAACCCACCACCGCGCTGGACGTCACCGTCCAGGCCCAGATCCTCGACCTGATCGCCCGGATCCAGCAGGACCGCGGCCTCGGCGTCGTGATGATCACCCACGACCTGGGCGTGGTCGCCCGGGTCGCCCACCAAGTGCTGGTCATGTACGGCGGCCGGGCAGCCGAACAGGCCCCGGCGGAACGGCTGTTCGCCGAACCCGCGCACCCGTACACCCGCGGCCTGCTGGACTCGCTGCCGCGCCTGGACGACCCCGACGACGCCCCGCTGCGGGCCATCCCCGGCAGCCCGCCCTCGCTGCTCGCCCCCGCCCCCGGCTGCTCCTTCGCCCCGCGCTGCGCCCGCACCACCGCGGCGCCCGCCGAGGAGCACGCCCGCTGCCTGGCCGAGCGCCCGCCGCTCGACCCGTTCGGCCCGCCCGAGGCGGGCCACCGGGCCGCCTGCCATCTGCCACTGGTGCCGGAAGGGGCCCTCTGATGGCCGAATCACTGCAGTCCGAGCCGTTGCCGGTCGAGCCGCGGCCGACCGAACCGCTGCTGTCCGTAAGGGACTTGGTGAAGACCTTCGCCGGCCGGCGCAGCCGCACCGGCCGAGCCGGCGCGCCGGTCCGGGCCGTGGACGGGGTGAGCTTCGACCTCGGCGCGGGTGAGACGCTCGGCCTGGTCGGCGAGTCCGGCTGCGGCAAGTCCACCACCGGCCGGATGATCGTCCGGCTGCTCGACCCCACCTCGGGCACCGTCACCTTCGACGGCACTGAGATCGGCGGCCTCTCCCAGGCCCGGCTGCGGCCGCACCGGCGGCACCTGCAGATGGTCTTCCAGGACCCGTACTCCTCGCTCAACCCCCGGCAGACGGTGGCCCGGATCATCTCCGAGCCGCTGCTGGTCCAGGGCGCGAGCGCCGCGGCGGCGCGCGGCCGGGCGGCCGAGCTGATGGAGCTGGTCGGGCTGATCCCCGAGCACCTCGACCGCTACCCGCACGAGTTCTCCGGCGGCCAGGCGCAGCGGATCGGCATCGCCCGCTCGTTGGCCACCTCGCCGAAGCTGGTGGTCGCGGACGAGCCGGTGTCCGCGCTGGACGTCTCGGTCCAGGCCCAAGTGGTCAACCTGATGGAGCAGTTGCAGCGGGAGCTGGGCCTGGCGTACGTGTTCATCGCGCATGACCTCTCGGTGGTCAAGCGGGTCTGCGACCGGGTCGCGGTGATGTACCTGGGCCGGATCGTGGAGATCGGCGACAAGGCCGAGGTGTACGGCAGCCCGGCGCACCCGTACACCCGGGCGCTGCTGTCCGCCGTCCCGCTGCCGGACCCGGCGGCGGAGCGGGCCCGGGAGCGGATCGTGCTGCTCGGCGACCCGCCGAGCCCGGCCGACCCGCCCGCCGGGTGCGGCTTCCACCCACGCTGTCCGAAGGCACAGGCGCGCTGCCGGTCGGAGCGGCCGCTGCTGGAGCCGGTCGGTACGGGCGGCCGCCTGGCGGCCTGCCACTTCCCGGACCGGCCGTAGCGGAGCCGTGGTGAAGCCGCAGTAGAGCCGCAGCAGGGCCGGAGCAGGGCCGCAGCGGCGAACAAGCCCCCGGTCGGGCGTGGCGGGGAACCTCACGAGGGCCGCGTCCGACCGGGTTCCACCCCCCTATCGCTCCGCTACTGCTCCTCGGGGGGCAGCAGCAGCCGGGGCCCGGGCCCCTCGGTGGCGAGTTCGTCGCCGGGGTTGAGCACCCGGCAGCGGCGCAGCGACACGCAGCCGCAGCCGATGCAGCCGGTCAGCTCGGCCTCCAGGTGCTCCAACTCGGTCCGACGGGCCCGCAGCTGATCGGCCCACCGGCGGGAGATCCGTTCCCAGTCGTGCTTGCCCGGCATCCGGTCCTCGGGCAGGCCGGTGAACACCTCGGCGACCTCGGCGAGCGGGATGCCGAGCCGTTTGGCGACCAGGATCAGCGAGATGCGGCGCAGCACGTGCCGCCGGTAGCGGCGCTGGTTGCCCGCCGACCGTTCGGAGGAGATCAGCCCCTGCTCCTCGTAGAAGCGCACGGCCGAGGTGGCGATCCCGGCCCGTCGGGCCACCTCGCCCACGCTCAGCAGGTCGACGGGCGCGGTCCCGGTCATGGTCACCCCACTCCTTGACTTCAAGTTCTCTTGAAGTCCCAGCTTATCGGACGTGACCGGATCGACCGCTGTCCGCCGCCACCGACCGTGCCGACAAGACCAGTTGCCCAACGCGGTCGCCGACCGCCTGGCCCTCTCCGGGCGGGCGGGTCAGTGCGCGGTGTACTCCACGGTCACGCTGACGACCACCAGCGCCGCGTAGACCACGGCCAGGGTGGTCCGGCCGGACGCGTGCAGCGCGAGTGCCCCGCTGAGCAGGGCCAGCAGCTTGAGCACGATCTCCACGCCGAGCGGCTGGCGGAACCTGGGCCCGCCCGCGGCCAGGAACAGCCCCCAGAAGGCGGCCGCCAGGGCCGGGGCGCCGAGGCCCAGCAGCAGTCGGGTGGCCAGGCCGGAGCCGGTCTTGAAGCCCCAGTAGCAGAGCGAGGCCAGCAGGGCGAGCTCCAGCCCGAAGGCGAGTCCCGCGTTGGTGATGGTCAGCGGGGTCCACTGCCGCTGCCCGACCGGTTTCGGTCTTTCGATCCTCATCCCGTGTTCTCCCCGTTCGCGGGCCGCCCGGTCGGGCGGCGGTCAGCCGGAGTTTCCCAGTCCGGCCCGCGGGAACTCAATGGATCGCCCCGAAGACGTGTGCGGAACAGGGGCCGGGCCGTAGCCTGACGCATGCAATGTCACACATCACCAGAGGGAGTACCGCCGTGGTCGACGACCCGAGCACCGCCGAGCCCCCGGCCCCGCTGCCCGCCGCCGAGGGCCTGTTCAGCCTGTCGCCGCAGGCCGCGCACCTCAACCACGGCTCCTTCGGCGCCGTGCCGCTCCCGGTGCAGCGGCTGCAGGCGGAACTGCGGACCGAGCACGAGCTGGACCCGGACGGCTTCTTCGCCGACCTGCCGGCCCGGATCGCCGGGGCCCGGGAGCTGATCGCCGCCGAACTGGCCACCGACCCGGCACGGCTGGCGCTGGTCGCCAACGTCACCGAGGCGGCCGCGATCGCCCTGGACAGCATCCCGCTCGCCGTCGGCGACCGGATTCTGGTCACCGACCACGGCTACGGCGCCGTCACCCAGGCCGCGGCCCGCAGGGCGGCCGAGACCGGCGCCGAGCTGGTGGTCGCCCAGGTGCCGCTGGACGCCCCGGACGAGGCCGCCGTCCGCGACGCGGTGCTCGCCGCCGTGGACGGCCGCACCACCGTCGCCGTCCTGGACCGGATCACCTCGCTCACCGCCCGTACCGTGGCCTCCCCGGCCCTGGTGGCCGAGCTGCGCGGGCGCGGAGTGACCACCCTGGTGGACGGCGCCCACGCCCCCGGGATGCTGCCCGAGCCCGTCGACCCCGATGCCGACTTCTGGTTCGGCAACCTGCACAAGTGGGCCTTCGCCCCGCGCGCCACCGGCGTGCTGTCCGTCCGCCCCGAGTGGACCGCCCGGGTGCGCCCGCTCGCGCTGTCCTGGGAGCACCACCGGGGCTTCCCGGCCAACGTCGAGTGGCGCGGCACCTGCGACTACACCCCCTGGCTGGCCGCCCCGGCCGGCTTCGGGCTGCTGCGCGAACTGGGCCGGGAGGCGGTCGCCGCCCACAACGCCGCGCTCGCCGCGTACGGCCAGCGGGTGCTGGTCGAGCGGGCGGGCCTGCGGGCGCTGCCCGCGACGCCCGGGGTGTGGATGCGCACCGTACGGCTGCCGGAGGGGTTCGCCGACACCGAGCCGCAGTACCTGGCGCTGCTGGCCGAGCTGTGGCGGCGGCACCGGATCCGGGTCGCCGTCCGGCCCGGGCCCGAGGGCGCGGTGCTGCGGGTGAGCGCCCAGGTGTACAACCGGGCGGCGGACTACGAGCGGCTCGCGGACGCGCTGGTGGAGCTGCTCAAGGAGTAGTCGGCGAAGCCGCTGGAGGAGCGGCCGGTGCGGCTGCCCAAGGAGCGGTCGGCCCCTGGTCGCCCGCCGCCCGCAGCTCCGCGAGCAGAACGTCCCGGTCGGCGAGCAGCCCGGTGAGGATCCGCCGGGCTGCTCGCAGCAGGTCGGCGACGTCGCCGCCGGCCAGTGCGTAGACCACGGTGCTGCCGTCCCTGGTGGCGGTGACGATGCCGGAGCGGCGCAGCACCGCGAGCTGCTGGGACAGGCTGGAGGGCTCGACCTCCAGTTCGGCGAGCAGGCAGCGGACGGGTGTCGGCCCGGCCTGCAGCAGCTCCAGCACCCGGATCCGGACGGGATGGCCGAGCATCCGGAAGAACTCGGCCTTGGCCTGGTACAGAGCTACCGTCACGAGGCCCCCCTTCCCTGGTGTCGGCGGGCTCAGATCTCCAGCGAGAGCTCGATCTGCTTGAGCCGGTGGCGGGCCATCGCCAGGTTGGAGCGCTCCCGGTTGAGCGCGAGGAAGAGGAAGAGCCCGCGTCCGCTGGGCGTCGTGATCGGCCGGACCATGTGGTACTGGTTGGTCAGGCTGATCAGGATGTCCTCGATCGCGTTGTCGTGCAGGTTGAGCATCTCCATCGCCCGCATCTTGGCGCGGACCACGTCGGTGTTGCCGGCCGCGGCGATGTTGAGGTCCAGCTCGCCGCCGTCGCCGAGGCTGCCGAGGGCCATGCCGCTGCCGTAGTCGACCAGGGCGACGCCGATCGCGCCGTCGATCGACATGGCGTCCTTGAGGGACGTCTCCAGGTTCGCCATCGTGGCTGTCCTCCCGTGAGTCGGTGGCCGTTGCTCGCGGCCGTGGCTCATGAAGGTAGGGAGCATTTCCCGGACTCCACCGTGAATGACCGGAGTCGTTCGGATCTGGTTGGACCCTGATCACTTGAAGACATTTGCAACTATGGATCTGAGAGAGGAGTGATCTCCTCGCACGGAAAACGGTGCTATCGATGTCACTCCTCCCGGGTAACCTCTCGCTGAGATGCGAGATCACACCAACCACACCCGGACGGCGATGAACACCCCCGACCCAGAGCCCCAGGAAGACCAGGAGCTCAGCCCCGCCGAGGCGTACGCGGCCAGCCGTCGCCGGGCCAAGGAACAGGCCACCGCGCTGTACGGCTTCCAGCAGCTGTACGACTTTCCGCTGGACGACTTCCAGGTGGAGGCCTGCGAGACCCTGGAGGCCGGCTCCGGCGTCCTGGTCGCCGCCCCCACCGGCTCCGGGAAGACCATCGTCGGCGAGTTCGCCGTGCACCTGGCCCTCCAGGCGGGCCGCAAGTGCTTCTACACCACGCCGATCAAGGCGCTCTCCAACCAGAAGTACGGGGACCTGGTCAAGCGCTACGGCGCCGCCAAGGTCGGCCTGCTCACCGGTGACAACACCGTCAACGGCGACGCCCCCGTGGTGGTGATGACCACCGAGGTGCTCCGCAACATGCTCTACGCGGGCTCCAGCACCCTCGACGGCCTCGGCTACGTCGTGATGGACGAGGTGCACTACCTCGCCGACCGCTTCCGCGGCGCCGTCTGGGAGGAGGTCATCATCCACCTCCCCGAGTCGGTCACCCTCGTCTCGCTCTCCGCGACCGTCTCCAACGCCGAGGAGTTCGGCGACTGGCTGGACACCGTCCGCGGCGGCACCAAGGTGATCGTCTCCGAGACCCGCCCGGTGCCGCTGTGGCAGCACGTGATGGCCGGCAACCGGATGTACGACCTGTTCGCCGACCCCGACCGGGACGGCCGCCCCAAGCACAGCCTCAAGAACCCCGGCAAGGCCGTCAACCCCGAGCTGGTCCGGCTCGCCCGCTCCGAGGTCGACCGCAACCCGCGCGACCGGTTCGGCCGCGGCCGGGGCCGCTCCATGCCCAACGGCCGCCCCGGCAAGGTCTGGACGCCGGGCCGGGTCGACGTCATCGACCGGCTCGACGCCGAGGGCCTGCTGCCCGCGATCACCTTCATCTTCAGCCGGGCCGGCTGCGAGGCCGCCGTCCAGCAGTGCCTCAGCTCCGGCCTGCGGCTCAACAAGGACTCCGACCGCGCCGTGGTCCGGGCCATCGTCGAGGAGCGCTGCGCCGACATCCCCGACGAGGACCTGCACGTCCTCGGCTACTTCGAGTGGCTGGACGGGCTGGAGCGCGGCATCGCCGCCCACCACGCCGGGATGCTGCCCCGGTTCAAGGAGGTGGTCGAGGAGCTCTTCGTGAAGGGCCTGGTCAAGGCCGTCTTCGCGACCGAGACCCTGGCCCTCGGCATCAACATGCCCGCCCGCTCGGTGGTCATGGAGAAGCTGGTCAAGTGGAACGGCGAGACCCACGCCGACATCACCCCCGGCGAGTACACCCAGCTCACCGGCCGGGCCGGGCGGCGCGGCATCGACGTCGAGGGCCACGCCGTGGTGCTCTGGCAGCGCGGCCTCGACCCGGAGGCGCTGGCCGGCCTGGCCGGCACCCGCACCTACCCGCTCAAGTCCTCGTTCCGGCCGTCGTACAACATGGCCGTCAACCTGGTCTCCCAGTTCGGCCGGCACCGCTCCCGGGAGCTGCTGGAGACCTCCTTCGCCCAGTTCCAGGCGGACCGCTCGGTGGTCGGCATCGCCCGCCAGGTGCAGCGCAACGAGGAGGGGCTGGACGGCTACCGCGAGTCCATGACCTGCCACCTCGGCGACTTCGACGAGTACATGGAGCTGCGCCGCCGGCTCAAGGACCGGGAGAACGCGCTGGCCCGCGAGGGCACCAGCCAGCGCCGCGCCGCCGCCGTCGAGTCGATCGAGCAGCTCAAGCCGGGCGACGTCATCCACGTCCCCGCCGGCAAGTTCGCCGGCCTCGCCCTGGTCCTCGACCCGGGCCTGCCTCCGGTCAGCCGCTCCGGCCGGGGCGGCCCGCGCCACCCCGACTTCCAGGACGGCCCGCGACCGGTGGTGCTCACCGCCGAACGGCAGGTCAAGCGGCTCGCGATGATCGACTTCCCGTACCCGGTGGCCGCCGTCGAGCGGGTGCGCATCCCCAAGTCCTTCAACCCGCGCAGCCCGCAGTCCCGGCGCGACCTCGCCTCCGCGCTGCGCACCAAGGCCGGCCACCTGGAGCCCGACCGGTTCCGGCGCGGCCGCGCGGCCGCCGCCGACGACCCGGAGATCACCCGGCTGCGCGCCGAACTGCGCCAGCACCCCTGCCACGGCTGCAGCGACCGCGAGGACCACGCCCGCTGGGCCGAGCGCTACCACCGGCTGCACCGCGACACCGAACTGCTGGAACGCCGGATGCGCTCCCGCACCCACACCATCGCCCGCACCTTCGACCGGGTCTGCGGCCTGCTCACCGACCTCGGCTACCTCAGCGGGGACACCGTCACCGACGACGGCAAGCGGCTCGGCCGGCTCTACGGCGAACTCGACCTGCTCGCCTCCGAGTGCATCCGCGAGGGCGTCTGGAGCGGCCTCGCCGCCGCCGAACTCGCCGCCTGCGCCTCGGCGTTGGTGTACGAGTCGCGCCAGTCCGACGACGCCGGCGCCCCCCGGGTGCCGGAGGGCGCGGCCAAGGAGGCGCTCGGCCAGATGGTCCGGATCTGGGGCCACCTGGACGCCCTCGAGGAGCAGCACCGGATCAACACCGCCGAAGGCGTCGGCCAGCGCGAACCCGACCTCGGCTTCGCCTGGGCCGCCTACCGCTGGGCGCTCGGCCACAGCCTCGACCAGGTCCTGCGCGACGCCGAGATGCCGGCCGGCGACTTCGTCCGCTGGACCAAGCAGCTGATCGACGTCCTCGGCCAGATCCAGGACGCGGCCGGTGAGGACGCCGAACTCCGCAAGACCGCCCGCAAGGCCGTCGACGGGCTGCGCCGCGGCATCATCGCCTACTCCTCGGTGGGCTGAGCCGCCGGCGACGCGAAGGGGCCCGCACGTTCTGTTCGAACGTGCGGGCCCCTGGCGTGTGCGGGACTTCGAGGACGAGCCCCGTGGCTCAGCGGGTGGCGAGCGCCTCCAGGACGCGCTCCAGGGAGGTGCCGAGGCCCCAGCGGGCGGAGAGGTGTTCGAGGGTCATCGGGTCGAGGGGCTCGCGGGGGAGCGCCGGGTCGAACTCCGGGAGCGGGGCGTCCTGGGCGACCCGGACGACGGTGGGGGCGACGTCCAGGTAGGCGGCGCCCTCGACGATGTTGCGGCGGCGGGCCGGGGTGAGCCGGGAGCCGAGGTCGAGGGCGGCGGCGCGGATCGCGGGCAGGTCGCCGTACTCGTTGATCAGCTGGGCGGCGGTCTTCTCGCCGATGCCCTTGACGCCGGGCAGGCCGTCCGACGGGTCGCCGCGCAGCGCCGCCATGTCGGCGTACTGGTCGCCGCGCACGCCGTACTTCTCCAACAGCACCGTGTCATCGGTGACCTGGAGGTTGCCCATGCCCTTGACCGGGTAGAGCACGGTGATCCGCCGCTCGTCGTCGACCAGTTGGAAGAGGTCGCGGTCGCCGGTGACGATCTGCACCGGGCCCTCGGCGCGTGCGGTGAGGGTGCCGATCACGTCGTCCGCCTCGTAGCCGGGGGAGCCGACCCGGGCGATGCCGAGGGCGTCCAGCACCTGCTCGATCACCGGGACCTGCGGGGCGAGGGTGTCCGGCACCTCCTCCTCGCCGTCCTCGGCGGCCTCGGCGACCCGGTGGGTCTTGTACGAGGGGACGAGGTCCACCCGCCACTGCGGACGCCAGTCGGCGTCCATGCAGGCGACGAGTTCGTCCGGCCGGTGGTCGTGGACCAGCCGGGCGATGAAGTCCAGCAGGCCGCGGACGGCGTTGACCGGCTCTCCCTGCGGCGAGCGCAGGGAGTCCGGTACGCCGTAGTAGGCCCGGAAGTACAGGCTGGCGGAGTCGAGCAGCATCAGTCGCGGTGCGGTCACGCCTCAGATCATGCCGCACCGCGCTGACGGACGGTGCGTTCTCGGTGCCCGGTGTTCTCGGTGCCCGGTGTTCTCAGTGCTCGTGCGGGCCGGCGCGGTGCACCGGGCCGTGGGCGTCGGCGCAGTGCTCGGCGGCAGGCTCGCCCGGGCCGGCGATCTGCAGCAGCGCGCCCGCCTCGTCCTCGCCGACGTGGTCGACCTGGAGGGTGCTGTGGGTGATGCCGTACTCCTTCGCCAGCCGGCGCTGCAGTTCGCGCCGGACGGCGTGGCAGTCGCCGCCGGGGGTGACCAGGATGTGCGCGGACAGGGCCGGCTGGTTGGAGGTGATCTCCCAGATGTGCAGGTCGTGGATCTCCTCGACCAGCGGCTCGGTGACCAGCCGGTCGGCGACCGCGTCCGGGTCGATCCCGGCCGGGGCGGCCTCCAGGAAGATCCGCCCGGAGTCCCGGACCAGCCCGATGCCCGCCTTGAGCATCAGCGCGACCACGATCAGCGAGGCGATCGCGTCGGCCCGGGCGAAGCCGGTGGTCACCATGACCACACCGGCCACGGCGGTGGCGATGAAGGCGTACAGGTCGGTGAGCACGTGCTGGAAGGCGCCCTCGACGTTCAGCGAGCTGCGGTTGGCCTTCGACATGCACCAGGCGGCGGCCAGGTTGACCGCGACCCCGATCAGTGCCGTGATCAGCACCAGCGAGCCGGTGACTGCGGGCGGCTCGATCAGCCGGGTGATCGCCTCGTAGCCCAGCCAGGCCGACAGCACCAGCAGCGTCACGCCGTTGGCCTGCGCGGAGAGGATCTCGGCGCGCTTGAGCCCGTAGGTGTAGCCGCCGCGGGCCGGGCGGGCGGCGAGCCGCATGGCGATCAGGGCCAGCACGATCGAGGCGGCGTCGGTGAGCATGTGCGCCGCGTCGGAGATCAGGGCCAGCGACTGGGCGGCGAAGCCGACCACGACCTCGCCGGCCATGAAGACGACGATCAGGGCGAGGGCGCTGACCAGCCAGCGGCGGTCGGCGTCGGCGGCGACGCCGTGGGAGTGGCCGCCGTGGCCCCCGTGGCCGTGCGCGTGGCCGCCGTGGCCGTGGCCCTGCGGGTTCTGGTGGTCATGCGCATGATCATCGTGGGAATGCTCGTGCCCGGCCATCGAAGTCCTCTCTGGACGCACGGGTGGGTGGTGACGGGATGCGATCGCCCGCACTCGAAGTGAACCGCAGAATCGACAAAGATCCAAAGGCTGTACTGGTGACCGTTGTCGTTGCCGTTCACCCGCCGCGTGTCGGGTCGGTCGGGGTCGGTCGGGCGCCGGTCGGCGGCCGGATTGCCGGTGGCATGTTCCCAGGTCAGGGCCGTGACCCCGGGGTCACCTGAACGGGTGAGGCGAGCTTGCGCAGCCGTGCGCCGGTCGGCGACGATCATGGCCGGTGAAGATCGCTGCCGCGGAAACCGCCCGCCGGCCCTCCGAACGCGGAGCGACCGCAGGGGAGTTGATGAACCGTCGTCTCCCGGCGGCGCACGAGTGGTTCCCGCAGCAGTACGTCCCCTGGAGCCTCGGCCGGGACTTCGACGGCCCGCTGGGCGGCGAACCCTGACCGCCCGACCCCGGAGTCCATCCCCTCATGCGCCGCCTCGCCCGGCTGTACCTGCACCTGCTCGCCCACAAGCCGCCCGCCGACTGGACCGCCCCGGTCGCCGACGGCCGGTACGGGCCATCCGCCGATGACGCCGACGACCATCCGCTCACCCTGCTGATGCTCGGCGACTCGCTCGCCCAGGGCTTCGGCGCCCACCGCCCCGAGCAGACCCTCGGCGCCCTGCTCGCCCGGGGCCTCGCCGAGGGCACCGGCCGGCCCGTCCTCCTCCGGGTCCACGCCCGGGCCGGCGCCACCACGGCCGACGTCGGCCGCCAAGTCCTGCGTGCCGCCCGGCTGCGGCCCGGTATCGCCGTGCTGATCGTCGGCGGCAACGACGTCCTGCTGCCCGCCCCGCTCGGCCGCGCCGCCCGTCGGCACGCCCACCTCGCCCGGTCCCTCCGGGAGGCCGGCTGGCAGCTCGTCGTCGTCCCCTGCCCCGACCCCGGCTACGCGCCCGGCTTCCGCGCCCCCGTCCGCTGGATCGGCCACCACCGCTCCACCCGCCTCGCCCGCCTCCACACCCGCACCGTCACCCGCACCGACGCCCACCTCGCCCCCACCTCCGGCCCCGAATTCCACCGCCGGGCCGCCCGACTCCTCGGCCCCGACGGCATTCACCCCTCCCCCCACGGCTACGCCATCCACGCCACCCGCATGCTCCCCACCCTCCTCACCGCCGCCTTCCACCTCGCCCCCTCCCTCCCCACCCCGGCCCCGGCCACCCGCTGACCCCTCGCCCCGCCTCCACCCACCCCTCCTCCCGCGCACAAGGAGAGCCGGCAGGCCTCCGGGGGAAGGTGGTCATCGCACTCTCAGGCGAGGGCGACCGCGTCCAGCGAAGCGGCGGTGGCGGCGCGGACGAGGGCTTGCATGATGCGGAGGTCGGTGCCCTGTTCGGGGTGCCACTGGACGCCGAGGGTGAAGCCGGGGCCCTCGACGGCCTCCACGGTGCCGTCCGGGGCGAGGGCGCTGACGCGCAGGCCGGCACCGAGGCGGTCGACGGCCTGGTGGTGGAAGGTGGGCACCTCCAGCTCGCTCTCCGGGAGCAGCCCGCCGAGCAGGGTGCCCGGCACCGGCCGTACGAGGTGGGCGCCGTAGTGGCCCGGCGAGCCGGCGTGCACGTCGACGTCGAGGACGTCCGGCAGGTGCTGCACCAGTGTCCCGCCGCAGACCACGTTGAGCACCTGCATGCCCCGGCAGATGCCCAGCACCGGCATGCCCGCCGCCAGGGCGCCGCGCAGCAGGGCGACTTCCCAGGCGTCGCGTTCCGGGGAGTCGACGTCCGTCAACGGGTGGGCGGGTTCCCCGTAGTAGGCCGGGTCGATGTCCGGGCCGCCGGCGATGACGAGGGCGTCGAGCCGGGCGAGCACCTCGGGGGCGCGCTCGGGGGCGTCCGGCGGGAGCAGGACGGCGATCCCGCCGGAGCCCTGCACGTAGGCGGTGTACCGCTCCGGCACCAGGGCGACGCGACGGCCGCGCCAGTCGCTCCAACTCGCGTCCACCAGGTACGTGCTGACACCGATGAAAGGCCTGCGATCCATGGCGCGCATTCTCCTCCCGTACCGTCCGGTACCTCGTCAACCACGCACCTCGGCGCGCCACACCCGTCCGCCCTCTTCCGCCCCGTGAGTCGCAGGCCGTACGGTTCGCTGTGACCGCTTGATCTCGAAGAGTGATCGAGGAGGAGGGTTTCGGCATGCCCGAGAACGCCATGCCCGAGAACGCCCCCGCGGGTTCGCGGCCCCGGCCGCCACTGACGCTGGCCGAGCTGCGCATCCTGGTGGACGCGGGCGAGGTGCACACCGTCGCGCTCGCCTTCACCGACATGCAGGGCCGGTTGCAGGGCAAGCGGTTCGCCGCCCGCTTCTTCCTCGACGAGGTGGCGGAGAACGGCGCCGAGGCCTGCGACTACCTGCTGGCCGTGGACGTCGACCTGAACACCGTGGACGGCTACGCCTTCTCCTCCTGGGCCACCGGCTACGGCGACTTCGCGATGCGCCCCGACCTCAACACCCTGCGCCTGATGCCCTGGCAGCCCGGCACCGCCCAGGTCACCGCCGACCTGGCCCGGCACGGCGGCCACCCGGTCGACGCCGCCCCGCGCCAGCTGCTGCGCCGCCAGATCGCCCGCCTCGCCGAGTACGGGCTGGCCGCGGACATCGGCACCGAGTTGGAGTTCCTGGTCTTCCGCGACACCTACGAGCAGGCCTGGTTGGGCGGCTACCGCGGCCTGACCCCGGCGAACCTCTACAACGTGGACTACTCGATGCTGGGCACCGCCCGGGTGGAGCCGCTGCTCTCCCGGATCCGCAACGAGATGGCCGGCGCCGGGTTGACCGTCGAGTCCGCCAAGGGCGAGTGCAACCTCGGCCAGCACGAGATCGCGTTCCGCTACGCCGACGCCCTCACCACCTGCGACCAGCACAGCGTCTACAAGACCGGCGCCAAGGAGATCGCCGCCCAACAGGGCTGCGCGCTCACCTTCATGGCCAAGTACGACGAGCGCGAGGGCAACAGCTGCCACATCCACCTGTCGCTGCGCGACGCCGTCGGCGCCCCCGCCTTCGCGGACCGGGACGGCCGGATGACCGACACGATGCGGCACTTCCTGGCCGGGCAGCTCGTCGCGCTGCGCGAGTTCAGCCTGCTGTACGCGCCGAACGTCAACTCCTACAAGCGCTACCGCCCGGGCTCCTTCGCCCCGACCGCCGTCGCCTGGGGCCGGGACAACCGCACCTGCGCCTACCGGGTGGTCGGCCACGGCCCGGCCCTGCGGATGGAGAACCGGGTGCCCGGCGGCGACGTCAACCCGTACCTCGCGGTGGCCGGGATGATCGCGGCCGGACTGCACGGGATCCAGCACAAGCTCGACCTGCCCACGCCCTGCCTGGGCAACGCCTACGCGGTGGAGGAGTACCCCCGGGTGCCCGGATCACTGCGCGAGGCCGCCGAGTTGTGGGCGGGGAGCGAACTGGCCCGGACGGCCTTCGGGGACGACGTGGTCGAGCACTACCTGAACATGGCCCGGGTCGAACAGGCCGCCTACGACGGAGCCGTCACCGACTGGGAGCGTTACCGCTCCTTCGAACGGATGTGAGGCGGGGCGGTACTGGACGCCCCTTCGGCGGCTTCGGCGACTCCAGGGTCGGCCGCGAGCCGGGGCCGGACGCGCTGCGCCACTTCACCGAGACCAAGAACGTCTTCATCCACCCCGAGGAGTGAGCGCCCGATGCCCGCCAAGGACGAAATGGTCTGCCGCCGCCTGGTCGGCCGCACCGCCGTGGTCACCGGCGCGGGCAGCGGGATCGGCCTGGCCGCGGCCCGCCGACTGGCCTCGGAGGGGGCCGAGGTGGTCTGCGCGGACCTCGACGAGCAGACCGGACGGGCAGCCGCCAAGGAGGTCGGCGGGCTCTTCGTGCACACCGACGTCACCGACCCGTACATGGTCGAGGCGCTGTTCGACGAGGCGTACGAGACCTGCGGCAGCGTGGACGTCGCCTTCAACAACGCGGGCATCTCCCCGCCGGAGGACGACTCGATCCTGACCACCGGGCTGGACGCCTGGCGCAAGGTCCAGGAGGTCAACCTGACCTCGGTCTACCTGTGCTGCAAGGCCGCGCTGCCGTACATGCGCCGGCACGGGCGCGGCTCGATCATCAACACCGCCGGCTTCGTGGCCCGGATGGGCGCGGCCACCTCGCAGATCTCGTACACCGCCTCCAAGGGCGGGGTGCTGGCGATGTCCCGCGAGCTGGGCGTGCAGTTCGCCCGGGAGGGGATCCGGGTGAACGCGCTGTCGCCCGGGCCGGTGGACACCCCGCTGCTGCGCGAGCTGTTCGCCGCCGACCCGGAGCGGGCGGCCCGGCGGCTGGTGCACATCCCGCTCGGCCGGTTCGCCCGGGCCGAGGAGATCGCCGCCGCGGTGGCCTTCCTGGCCAGCGACGACTCCTCGTTCATCACCGCGAGCGAGTTCCTGGTGGACGGCGGCATCTCCGGGGCGTACGTCACCCCGCAGTAGGCCCGCTGCAGGCGCCGGCGGAGGAGCCAGGGGGCCTTCTCACCGTAATCTCATCGAAAACCACCGGAATTCCCGGCTGCGCTGATTTCGCGTTTATCCGGCTACCTTTAGATTCTTTGCTGTGAGTGAGCAGATCCCCGCCGGGTGGTACCCGGACCCGAAGAACACCGGCGACCCGAGACCGCAGCGCTGGTGGGACGGCAAGGGCTGGACGGCCGACACCCGGCCCGCACCCTCGGACGCCCCGCAGCCGGAGCCTCCGGCCGCGACGGTCCCGGGGCCGGAGACGGCCGAGCAGCCCAGGGTGCTGGAGGGCGAGGTCCTGGACAGCGGGCCGACGGTCCGCTACCCGGAGCCGCCGCCCTTCGGCACCGCCTACGGCGCCCCCGGCGAGCCGCCGCGCAAGGCCCGGCGCAAGCCGTCCAAGCTGGTCGTGGCCACCGTCGTCGCTGCCGTGCTCGGCCTGGGCGCCGGTTCCGGGATCACCTACCTGGCGATGGACGGCCACGGCAACGGCTCGCAGCAGCGCAGCGCGGCCCGGAGCCAGCCGGCCCCGAACGGCGACGGGCCGTTCGGCTTCCCCGGCTTCGGCGGCGGCAGCAGTGGCGGGAACGGCAACGGCGGCAGCGGCAACGGCAACGGCGGCGGGAATGGCAGCGGGAAGGCCAGGCCGGGCGCCAACAAGGCGATCGACCTGGTGAACGGGCTCACCCTGCCCACCCCCTCCGGCTGGCAGGCGGGCACCACCAACGACGGTTACGCCTCGCTGTCCGTCGGCGCCTACAAGTGCGCGGACGGCAGCAGCAACTGCACCCTCGGCGGCGTCAACACCGGCCGGATCCCCGGCGGCGGCACGGACGTCCAGGCGGCGGCGAAGGCGGACATCGCGCAGGCCGCCAAGGACGCCTACGGCGACATCACCGGGCACCAGGAGCTCAAGTCCGAGGCCGTGAAGGTCAACGGCCAGGACGGCTACCTGGTCCGCTGGAAGGTGGACGCGGCCAAGGGCAACCCCGGCTACGTCCAGACCGTGGTCTTCCCGTCCAGTGACGGCAAGGCGCTGGTCTCGGTGCACTTCGGCTTCGACATCGCCGACAAGGCGCCGGACGTCGGCGTGATGGACACCATCGTCAAGGGCATCGCCGACTTCAAGGGCAAGATCCCGAGCCTGCCCGGCCTGCCGGGCTCCGGCTCCGGCAGCGGGTCCGGCAGCGGGTCGGGCGGCGGCTCCGCGCCGGGCTCCGGTTCGGGGTCCGCCCCCGGCTCGGGCTCCGGAGCCGACGGCAGCCCCGACGGCTCCGGAACGGCCACCACCTGAGCCCCCCGCTCCTCACACCACGACGGCCCACCCGGGAGGAATCCTCCCGGGTGGGCCTCGCCGTTCGGTCCGTCAGGGCTTTGAGTGGGGGCAGGGGCCACGGAACCGGACCGGACGGGGGTGGGCCGGCCCGGCCCCGTGCCGTCCGGCGTCAGGAGTCGCGTCGAACAGCCTCGATGCGACGGCGCCGGAGCACCATGCCCGCCCAGCCGACGCCGAGCGCGGCGGCACCGGCGAGCAGCAGCGGACCGGTGGCGGAGGTGCCGGCCACGGCCGCCGCGGTGGTCGGGAGCGGCTGGCCGGCCGGGGCGTTCGGGTCCCCGCCGTGCCCGTGGTGGGCGACCGTGGACTTGGGCGCGTCGGCGGCGATCTGGGCGTCGCTGGGCGCGGCCGGGGCGGCGAACGAGGAGACGGCCGGAGCCCCGGCGGCGGTGCCGGACGTGCCGAAGTCGACGTCGGAGCAGCTGTAGAACGCCTCCGGGCTGTCGCTGCGCTGCCAGATCATGTACAGCAGCTGGCGGCCGGTGCGCTGCGGCAGGGTGCCCGGGTAGGTGTAGTACCCGTTGGTGGCGGTGCGGTCGACCTGCACCTGGGCCACCGGGGTCGGGTCGAGGTCCGACCACTTCAGCGGCTTGGTGGGGTCGTAACCCGGCTTGGTGATGTAGACGGTCTGGGTGCCGACGTGCGGCGCGGTGGTGCGGAACTGGAAGGTGAAGGCGCCCGCGCCGACCTGGGTGGCCGGCCAGTCGGTGCGCGGCCAGTCCAGGGCCGCGTACTTGTCGCGGTTGGCCGAGCAGAGCCTGCCGTCCGGGATCAGCGCCTGGTGGTTGCCGTTGGCGTTGGCGATGTTGACCTCGTTCCAGTCGTACAGCGGCTGGGTGCCGCTCGCGGCGACGAGGTCCTTGCAGACCTGGGACACCGGGTGCTCGGGGCCCTCGGCGTAACAGGCGGCGATCCGGCTGACCGGGCCGGTCATGGTGCCGTGGGCACTGGCGGTACCGGCGCTGGTCGCCGCCACCGCGAGGACCGCGGCGCCGACCATGCCCACGGACAGGGCACTTCGCTTGATGGACATGGGGTGGGGACTCCTTGACCGTCGTTCCGGGCGGGTGTGGGGGAGCGGACACGCCTGCCCGTTCGGGGGCCGCCGGCCCGGATCGCGGGCCCCCGGCCAGAGCGTAGGATTGGTCTGGACCAGATGGCAATAGCCTGGACTGGTGCGGTTATTGACGGACTGTAGGCTCCCGAACAGCGCAAAGGCCCGACGGGACACCAGGGTTAGGTGTTCCATCGGGCCCGCTTAAGGCTGGGGAAAGGTCAGCGCTTCCCGTCGTTGTAGAAGCCGGCCTGGATCACGGTCTGGTTGTAGGTCCCGCTCTCGATCGTGTTGTAGATGTACGTCGAGCCGGGTTCCTGCCGGGGGACGAATTCGGTGAGGATCTCCCGGAGTTCGACCGCCGCCTCCGGGTGCTCGCGGAACAGCCGGCGCAGCCGGGTGCGCAGCACGGCCGTCTGGTCCGCCAGTGCGTCCTCGTCGTCCCCGGCCTCCACCACCTCGGCCCGGATCACCTCCAGCTCGGCGCCGGCCGCCTCGTCCTCCTCGCCGCGCCCGAACAATCGGGAGACCCGCGAACTGACCTGCTGCCAGGCCGCCGTGGCCATCAGCCCGGCCAGCGAAGAGGCGCCCGACGTCACCATCTGCTGGACGATCTCGGCTTCCATGCTGCTCCCTCGTCGTTCGTCGTGTCTGCGACCACGGTAGGGCAGAGCCGGACGGACCGTCAGAGGAACGTCTTCGCCTCGCCCCGGTAGGTGGGGACGGTCCGGACGATCCGGTCCCCCTCGATCAGGTGCAGTTCGGCGAAGCGCTCGCACAGCTCGCCCGCCTTGGCGTGCCGGAACCACACCCGGTCGCCGATCAGCAGGTCGTCGGCGGCCGGGCCGATCAGCGGGGTCTGCACCTCGCCCGCGCCCTCCATCGGGTCGTACTGCAGCCCCGGCGGCAGGTACGGCACGGGCGGGCGGTCCGGCCCGGCCGGGCCGGAGGCCGGGTAGCCGCCGCCGAGCACCGTCACCACCCCGACGCCGGGGCGGCGCACCACCGGCTGGCCGAACAGCGCGGCCGGACGGCCCCGGAAGGCGCGGTAGTTGTCGAACAGCTGCGGCTGGTAGAGCCCCGAGCCGGCGGCGACCTCGGTGACGGCCCGTTCGGCCACGGTGGACTCCACGCTGCCGGTGCCGCCGCCGTTGACGAACTCCAGCTCGGCCACCTCGCGCAGCCGCTGGACCACTGCCGCCCGCCGCTCGGCCAGTTCGGTCCGGGACCTGGCCTGCATCAGCCGGATCAGCTGGGAGCGCACCGGCCGCCCGGGCAGCCGGTCGCCCACCCCGGCCACGTGCCCCTCGTACGCCATCAGGCCGACCACCCGGAACCCGGGGCGGCGCTGGACGAGTTCGGCGAAGGTGCCGAGCTCCTCCGGGGTGCGCAGCGGCGAGCGCCGGGCGCCGACCCGGACCCGGCCGCCGAACAGGTGCAGCGCGGTGTCCAGTTCCAGGCAGACCCGCACCTCGGCGTCGCCGGTGCGGGCCTTGTCGATCAGGTCCAGCTGGGCCGGGTCGTCCAGGACGACGGTGACCCGCTCGGCCAGCTCCCGGTCGCCGGTCAGTTCGGCGTAGCCGGCGCGGTCGGTGGAGGGGTAGGCGAGCAGGATGTCGCGCACGCCGGTACGGGCCAGCCAGAGCGACTCGTCCAGGGTGAAGCTCATCACCCCGCGGAAGCCGTCCACGGCCAACGCCCGTTCCAGCAGGGCCCGGCAGCGCAGCGACTTGCTGGCGACCCGGATCGGCTTGCCGCCCGCGCGGCGCACCAGGTCGGCGGCGTTGGCGTCGAAGGCGGCGAGGTCCACGACGGCCACCGGTCCGTCGAGGTGGGCGGTGGCCCGGTCGTACCGGTGCCGGTCGGAGACCGGGGTGGGCGCAACGAGGATGGGCATGGCCGCAGGGTGCCACAGTGCGCTACCGGTGGGTAGAGGTCGTGTGCACGGAAATGCGGGCGGCGGTGCCCGGTGGCATAGGGTCGGCCGGGTGGACCGCAAAGACTTCTCCAACCCGGCGTTCGTCGGCAAGAGCATCCCGAATCCCGGTTTCTCCGACGACGACGGCACGGCGGACGCGGCCCTGACCGCGGCGCTGGCCCGCTGGTCGCAGGACCGTACGGCCGAGCCCGAGGTGCTGGCGGCGCTGACCCCGACCCGGCTGATGGTCCCGATCGTGGCCATCCTCGGCGAGGTCGAGGTGGACGAGCACGGGCACCAGCACGACAAGTCCAGCGACATGGCGGTCCCGGTGCTGGAGGCCCCGGACGGGCGCCGCGCGCTGCCGGCCTTCACCTCGCTGGAGACGCTGACCCGCTGGCGGGCCGACGCCCGCCCGGCGCCGACCGCGGCCCCGCAGGCCGCGATGGTCGCCTTCTCCGAGCGCGCCGACACACTGCTGATCGACCCGGCCGGGCCGGTGCCGTTCCTGCTGTCCGGCGCCCGGCTGCGGGCGCTGGCGGAGAACCGTCCGTACCTGCCGCCGGTCCGGGACCCGGAGGTGCGGGAGGCGGTCCGGGCGCTGCTGGCGGCCGAGCCGCAGGTGGTCAGCGGGCTGCTGGCGCCGTCGGAGGACTCGGACGGGGTGCTCGCGGTGGTGTTCGACCCGGCGTTGGACCAGCCGGGGCTTCAGGAGGCCGCGCAGCGGGTCGGCCGGGCGGTGGCCGGGGACCCGGTGCTGCGGGTGCGGCTGGACCGGGGCCTGGACCTCGCGGTGCTGCCGGCCGACGCGCAGCTGCCGGGGGAGCCGCTGTACCGGCGGTAGACACGACGAAGGGCCTTCACGTACGAAATTTCGTACGTGAAGGCCCCGGCCGGATCCGTCTCAGCTGTAGACCGGCCCGGTGAACTTCTCGCCCGGCCCCGTGCCCGGCGCGTCCGGCACCAGCGAGGCCTCGCGGAAGGCCAGCTGCAGCGAGCGCAGCCCGTCCCGCAGCGGCGCGGCGTGGAAGTTGCTGATCTCCGGGGCGCCGGCGGTGACCAGCCCGGCGAGCGCGGTGATCAGCTTGCGGGCCTCGTCCAGGTCCTTGTCCTTGTCGCCGCCCTCGGCCAGGCCGCACTTGACCGCGGCCGCGCTCATCAGGTGCACCGCGACGGTGGTGATCACCTCGACGGCCGGGACCTCGGCGATGTCGCGGGTGAGGTCGTCGAAGCCGATCGCGTCGTCGTCCGCGCCGGGGGTCTGGGTGGGGTCGCTGCTCACAGGGGGCTCTTCCGTCGTGCGGTGTGGGTACAGGTGGAGCGTACAAGGGGTCCGGAAGGCGCCGGGAAGGCAGTGCGCCGGGGTGGAGCGGCGGCGGAATGGCGTTCGACAGCGCGACGCTGTAAGCTTCGAGACTGACCGGCCGGGATCCCGCATGGGCGCCTGGCCAGCAAGTGGAGGCTCCACTGCGAGGAGGCCCGAGAGGGCAACCGCGAAAGTCTCCCACCTGATCGGCTTCACGGTCGACGGGTCCCGGTCCGCGACGGGCGCCACGGCGCCGAGTCGCCCGCAGCGTCCCTCACCGGACGCGGCCCCCGGTTGTGTGGAGCCCCGCTTGTACCGAGCGGGGCTTTTTTCGTGTGGCGGTGCACGCGGTACCGAGAGGTGCCGGGCAGCGCAGCACGAATGAAGCCCCGCCCAGTGGTCGAGTCCACTACGTGCGACCGCCGTCCGACGGCCGCATCGCAGAAGGTGCAACCGAGGAGGCCCCATCAGCACCGAGCCCCGCATCAACGACCGGATTCGCGTTCCGGAGGTGCGACTCGTCGGTCCCAGCGGCGAGCAGGTCGGCATCGTGCCGCTTGCCAAGGCGCTGGAGCTTGCGCAGGAGTACGACCTCGACCTGGTCGAGGTCGCGGCGACCGCCCGGCCGCCGGTGTGCAAGCTCATGGACTACGGCAAGTTCAAGTACGAGTCGGCCATGAAGGCCCGTGAGGCGCGCAAGAACCAGGCGCACACGGTCATCAAGGAGATGAAGCTCCGGCCGAAGATCGACCCGCACGACTATGACACCAAGAAGGGTCACGTCGTCCGGTTCCTCAAGCAGGGCGACAAGGTCAAGATCACGATCATGTTCCGTGGTCGTGAGCAGTCCCGCCCCGAGCTGGGCTTCCGCCTGCTGCAGCGGCTCGCCGACGACGTCCAGGACCTGGGCTTCATCGAGTCCTCGCCGAAGCAGGACGGCCGGAACATGATCATGGTTCTCGGCCCGCACAAGAAGAAGACCGAGGCGATGGCCGAGGCCCGCGCCATCGCGGACGCCCGCAAGGCCGAGCGTCAGGGCCGTGCCCACGGCTCCGACGCCGCCGCGGACGACGACGCGGTGGCCGAGGAC
This sequence comes from Kitasatospora sp. NPDC096128, assembly GCF_040303105.1. Taxonomy (NCBI): domain Bacteria; kingdom Bacillati; phylum Actinomycetota; class Actinomycetes; order Kitasatosporales; family Streptomycetaceae; genus Kitasatospora; species Kitasatospora sp. NPDC096128. Next base: position 91,434 of record NZ_JBEOSP010000022.1, read on the forward strand.
CTGGACGCCGACGACCTGGTCACCGAGGACCTGGCGGACGACGACGCCGTGATCGAGGCGCAGGACGCCCCGGTCGAGGCGCCGGCCGCCGAGGCCGAGGCCCCGGTCGAGCAGCCGGCCGCTTCCCAGGGCGCCTGAGCCGCAAGGCTCACAGTCCGGGGTCGGCCCCCAGGGTGACGGGGCGTCCCGCCCGGTCACCACAGATCCATCCAGTTCACGCCCGCGCGGCGCAGGTCGCGCGGGCGTGGACGGGACTGACGAGGAGATACGGCGAAATGCCGAAGCAGAAGACGCACAGTGGCGCCAGCAAGCGCTTCAAGATCAGTGGCTCTGGCAAGGTGCTGCGCGAGCGCGCCGGCCGCCGCCACCTCCTGGAGCACAAGCCCTCGACGCTGACCCGCAAGCTGGCCGGGACCGTCGAGCTGGCCCCCGCTGACGCCAAGAAGATCAAGAAGCTTCTCGGCAAGTGATCGCCCTCCCGCCCGGCGCGAGCCGTGTGCGGGGCAGCTGATCCTTCCCGACCCATTCGAATGACGGACCACGTGAAGTAGTCCGTGGTCCAACCCAAGGAGTAATCAAGTGGCACGCGTCAAGCGGGCAGTCAACGCCCACAAGAAGCGCCGGGTCATCCTGGAGCGCGCCAGCGGCTACCGTGGCCAGCGTTCGCGCCTGTACCGCAAGGCCAAGGAGCAGGTCACCCACTCGCTGGTCTACAACTTCAACGACCGCAAGAAGCGCAAGGGCGACTTCCGTCAGCTGTGGATCCAGCGCATCAACGCTGCGGCCCGTGCCAACGGCATCACCTACAACCGCTTCGTGCAGGGCCTGAAGGCCGCCAGCGTCGAGATCGACCGCAAGATGCTGGCCGACCTGGCCGTCAACGACCCGGGTGCGTTCGCCTCCCTGGTCGAGGTCGCCCAGAAGGCGCTGCCGGCCGACGTGAACGCCCCGAAGGCCGCCGCGGACGCCGCCTGATCTTCCGAGATCGGTTGAGCTCTGACCGGACCCGCAGGCTCGCCTGCGGGTCCGGTTCTGCGTTCCCCCCACCTCCAGCCTCCGTCAGCCCCCGTCAGCCGCCTGCGCCTCCAGAGAACGAGACCATGTCGAGCACCGAGACCCCCCTGCTCACCTCCCTGCGCTCGCCGCGCGTCGTCGCCGCCCGCCGGCTCGCCAAGCGGAACCAGCGCACCAAGGAGCGTCGCTTCCTGGCCGAGGGCCCGCAGGCCGTCCGGGAGGCCATCGCGTTCGGCCGGCTGCCGGGGACGGCCGACCACGCCGTGGTCGAGGTGTACGTGGGCCTGGAGGCCGCCGAGCGGCACGCCGACATCGTCGAGGCGGCCCTGGCGGAGGGGCTGCCGGTGCTGACCGCCACCGACGAGGTGATCGCCGACATCTGCGACACGGTGACCCCGCAGGGGATCGTGGCGCTCTGCCGCTTCATCGACACCCCGTTCGCCGAGGTGCTGGCGGCTCGGCCGAAGCTGGTGGCGATCCTCGCCCATGTGCGCGACCCCGGCAACGCCGGCACCGTGCTGCGCACCGCCGACGCGGCCGGCGCGGACGCCGTGGTGCTCACCGACGCCTCGGTGGACCTGTACAACCCCAAGGCCGTCCGGGCCTCCGTCGGCAGCCTGTTCCACCTGCCGGTCGCGGTCGGCGTGCCGGTCGAGGAGGCCGTCGGGCAGCTGCGCGCGGCCGGTGTCCGGGTGCTCGCCGCGGACGGCGCGGGGGAGCGCGACCTGGACCAGGAGCTCGACGAGGGCACCCTGGGCGCGCCCGGCGCATGGGTGTTCGGCAACGAGGCGTGGGGGCTCCCGGAGGAGACCCGCGCGCTCACCGACGAGGTCGTGCGCGTCCCGATCCACGGGCACGCCGAGAGCCTCAACCTGGCCACGGCCGCGGCCGTCTGCCTGTACGCCTCGGCCCGGGCGCAGCGCTCGCCCGGCGGCTGCCGCCCGAACGGCTGACACACGCCCGGGCGCGCGGCGTTCTCACGTTGCAAGCCCTACTGCGGGGGCCTGGGAGGCGCTAGGGTCTGCCTCGGTGGGGGGAACGGCACGGTGGGTAATCGGGGAGGCAACCCATGGTCGGCAGCGGACCCGAGCTCGACCCGGACGACCTTCCGGACGGCCTGGTGGTCGCCGACGCGCTGGGTCGGGTGGTCTGCTTCAACCGGGCCGCGGCCCGGCTCACCGGCGTGCTCGCGGGCGCCGCGCTGGGCAGCGCACTGGAGGACGTCCTGCCGCTGGAGGACCTGGACGGCCGCCGCTGGTGGCAGCTGACCGATCCGTACGGCGGCCTGGCGATCCGCACCCGTCAGCCGGAGCGCAACCTGCTGCTGCCCGGCGGCCGCGAGGTGCTGGTGTCCGCCCGCTACGTCCGGGCGGTGCCGCTGGGGCCGCTGGAGCGCCTGGTGATCGCGCTGCGCGGGACGGAGGCCCGGCGCCGCACCGAGCGCAGCCACGCCGAGCTGATCGCCACCGTCGCGCACGAGCTGCGCTCCCCGCTGACCAGCGTCAAGGGCTTCACGGCGACGCTGCTGGCCAAGTGGGAGCGGTTCACCGACGGGCAGAAGCGGCTGATGCTGGAGACGGTGGACGCCGACGCCGACCGGGTCACCCGGCTGATCGCCGAGCTGCTGGACATCTCCCGGATCGACGCCGGGCGGCTGGAGCTGCGCAAGCAGGTGGTCGACCTGGCGGCCGCGGTGCGCCGGCACGTCGAGCGCAAGGTCGCCACCGGGATCCCCGAGGAGCGCTTCGACATCCGGATCACCGAGCCGCTGACCGTGCTCTGGGCGGACCCGGACAAGGTCGACCAGGTGCTGGCGAACCTGCTGGAAAACGCGGTGCGGCACGGCGAGGGAACTGTCACCATCGAGGTGGCACCGGCCAAGGAGGTCGTCGAGGCGCCCGTCTGGGAGCGCTCCGGCACCCCGCCCCGCATCGTGGAAGGCACAGCGGTCACCGTGAGCGACGAAGGCAGCGGCATCCCCGAGGAGTCGATGCCGCGCGTCTTCACCCGCTTCTGGCGGGGCTCCAAGCGCGGTGGCACCGGCCTGGGGCTCTACATCGTCAAGGGCATCGTGGAGGCCCACGGCGGCTCGATCCGGGTCGACCGCGCGCCCGGCGGCGGGGCCCGGTTCCGATTTATCCTGCCCGCCGGGGTGCCCGACTTCATGCTCTGAGAGAGCATGCGGTCGGTGACCGGACGGGCTTGACGGCAGCCGCGCTACGCGCTGCGACTACACTCGACCTTTGGCGTTGCGCAACGCCCTGTGCGGCTGTGCCGCGGACACCACTCCCAGTGACCACGGAGAACGGCTGCCCGCGCCCCGGCCCCGCCGGGCGTGACGCGAAGGCGAGCCCACACACCTGAGCACGGACGAGCAGGAGCACGGGAAGATAGAGATGTCGGCACCCAACAAGTCGTACGACCCGGTCGAGGTCGAGGCCCTCAAGCCCGAGGTGGTGGAGCAGGCGCGGGACGAGGCGATCGCCGCCTTCGCCGCCGCCGGCTCCCTGGACGAGCTGAAGCAGGCCAAGGTCGCCCACACCGGCGACCGCTCCGCGCTCTCACTCGCCAACCGCGAGATCGGCGCCCTTCCGCCGCACGCCAAGGCCGCCGCCGGAAAGCTGATCGGCCAGGCCCGCGGCGCCGTCAACCAGGCGCTGGCCAAGCGGCAGGCCGAGCTGGAGGCGGAGCGGGACGCCCGCGTGCTGGTCGAGGAGGCGGTGGACGTCACGCTGCCGTACGACCGCACCCCGCGCGGCGCCCGGCACCCGCTGACCACGCTGGCCGAGCGCATCGAGGACACCTTCGTCGCGATGGGCTACCAGGTCGCGGAGGGCCCCGAGGTCGAGGCCGAGTGGCTGAACTTCGACGCCCTCAACCTGGGCCCGGACCACCCGGCCCGCTCGATGCAGGACACCTTCTTCGTGCAGGCCCCGGACGGCTCCGCCGACTCCGGCGTGGTGCTGCGCACCCAGACCTCCCCGGTCCAGGCCCGCACCCTGCTCGACCGCGAGCCCCCGGTGTACGTGGTCTGCCCCGGCCGGGTCTACCGGACGGACGAGCTGGACGCCACCCACACCCCGGTGTTCCGTCAGGTCGAGGGTCTCGCCGTCGACGAGGGCATCACCTTCGCCGACCTCAAGGGCACCATCGAGGTGCTGGTCGAGAAGCTGATCGGCGGCGGCCTGGAGCTGCGCTGGCGCCCCTCGTACTTCCCGTTCACCGAGCCGAGCGCCGAGATCGACCTGCAGTGCTTCGTGTGCCGCGGCGAGAGCGTCGGCAACCCGGACCGCCCGTGCCGCACCTGCTCCTCCGAGGGCTGGATCGAGCTCGGCGGCTGCGGCGTGGTCAACCCCCGGGTGCTGGTCGCCTGCGGCGTGGACCCGAACCGCTACAGCGGGTTCGCCTTCGGCCTGGGCCTGGAGCGGATCCTGATGAATCGTCACAACGTCGCCGACATGCGCGACATGGTCGAGGGTGACGTGCGCTTCACCCTCCCGTTCGGGATGGAGATCTGATGCGCGTCCCGCTTTCCTGGCTGCGCGAGTACGTCGACCTTCCGGCCGGCGAGACCGGCCGTGACGTGGCCGAGCGCCTGGTCCGGGCCGGCCTGGAGGTCGAGACCGTCGAGCAGCTCGGCGCCGACTTCAAGGGCCCGCTGGTGGTCGGCGAGGTGCTCTCCATCGAGGAGCTGTCCGGCTTCAAGAAGCCGATCCGGCACTGCTTCGTCAACGTCGGTGACGCCAACGGCACCGGCGAGCCGCAGGAGATCGTCTGCGGCGCGACCAACTTCGCCGTCGGCGACAAGGTCGTCGTGGTGCTCCCGGGCGCCGTCCTGCCGGGCCCGTTCCCGATCGCGGCCCGCCAGACCTACGGCCACACCTCGGCCGGCATGATCTGCTCCGCCCGCGAGCTGGGCATGGGCGACGACCACAACGGCATCATCGTGCTCCCGCCGGAGTACGAGCCCGGCACGGACGCCATCGAGCTGCTCCAGCTGGTCGACGAGGTGCTCGACATCGCCGTCACCCCGGACCGCGGCTACTGCCTGTCGATGCGCGGGGTGGCCCGTGAGGCCGCCGCCGCGTACGGGCTGCCGCTGGCCGACCCGGCGCTGCTCGACGTGCCGCCGGCCAACTCCTTCGGCTACCTGGTCAAGGTCGACGACCCGGCCGGCTGCGACCGCTTCGTGGCCCGCACGGTCGTCGGCGTCGACCCGACCGCCAAGTCGCCGATCTGGCTGCAGCGCCGCCTCCAGAAGGCGGGCATCCGCCCGATCTCGCTGACCGTCGACATCACCAACTACGTGATGCTGGAGGTCGGCCAGCCGCTGCACGCCTACGACAAGCAGCGCGTGGCCGGCCCGATCACGGTCCGCCGGGCGGCCGAGGGCGAGACCCTCACCACCCTCGACGGGGTCGAGCGCAAGCTCGCCGCCGAGGACCTGCTGATCTGCGACACCAGCGGCCCGATCGGCCTGGCCGGGGTCATGGGCGGCGCCTCCACCGAGATCCTCGACCCGGCCGCCGGTCCGGGCACCACCGAGGTGATCATCGAGGCCGCGCACTTCGACCCGGTCTCGATCGCCCGCACCGCCAAGCGGCACAAGCTGCCCTCCGAGGCGTCCAAGCGCTTCGAGCGCGGCGTCGACCCGGAGGCCGCCCGCGCCGCCGCGCAGCGCGCCGTCGACCTGCTGGTGCTGATCGCCGGCGGCACCGCCGAGGCCGGGGTCACCGACATCGCGGCGCCGCACCCGGTGCGCACCATCACCATCGCCGCCGACCTGCCGGACCGGGTCGCCGGGACGGTGTACGGCCGGGAGACCGTCACCCGACGGTTGCAGGAGATCGGCTGCTCGGTCGCGGGCGCCGACGTCCTGGAGGTCACCCCGCCGACCTGGCGGCCCGACCTCACCGACCCGTACGACCTCGCGGAGGAGGTCATCCGGCTGGAGGGCTACGACAACGTCCCCGCCCGGATGCCGAACGTCCCTCCGGGCAAGGGCCTGACCGAGGCCCAGCGGGTGCACCGCCGGATCGGCGTGGCGCTGGCCGCGGCCGGCTACGTCGAGGTCAACAACTACCCGTTCCTCGGCGAGGCCGCCTTCGAGGCGCTCGGCCTGGAGCCGGAGGACCGCCGCCGCCGTACGGTCAAGCTGGTCAACCCGCTCAACGACGAGGAACCGTCGCTGCGCACCACGATGCTGCCGGGCCTGCTCGGCACGCTGCGCCGCAACATCGGCCGGGGCAACACCGACCTGGCGGTCTTCGAGACCGGCACCGTGTTCCTGCCGAAGGACGAGCTCTCGGTGGCCCCGCGCCCGGCCGTCGACCGTCGGCCGAGCGACGCCGAGCTGGCCGAGCTGGACGCCGCGCTGCCGGACCAGCCGCGCCGGGTCGCCGTCGCCCTCGCGGGCGAGCGGCTGCCGTCCGGCTGGTGGGGCAAGGGCGACCAGGCCTCCTGGGCGGACGCGGTCGAGGCGGCCCGTACGGTGGCCCGCGCGGCCGGCGTCGAGCTGACCGTCCGCCAGGGCCAGCTGGCGCCCTGGCACCCGGGCCGCTGCGCCGAGCTGGTCGTGGCCGGCACCGACCGGGTGGTCGGCCACGCGGGTGAGCTGCACCCGCGGGTGCTCAAGGCGCTCGGGCTGCCCGCCCGTGCGGCGGCGATGGAGCTGGACATCGACCTGCTGACGGCCGACGGCTCGACGAGGGTCGACGGCCCGGTGGTCTCCGGCTTCCCGGTGGCCACCCAGGACGTCGCGCTGATCGTCGACACCGCCGTCCCGGCCGCCGAGGTCGAGGCCGCGCTGCGTTCGGGCGCCGGCGAACTGCTGGAGGCCATCCGGCTGTTCGACGTGTTCACCGGCGAGCAGGTCGGCGAGGGCAAGAAGTCGCTGGCCTACGCGCTGCGCTTCCGCGCGGCCGACCGCACCCTGACCGCCGACGAGGCCACCGCCGCCCGCGAGGCGGCCGTGGCCGAGGCCGTCAGCCGCACCGGCGCGGTGCTGCGCGGCGCCTGATCGCTGTTCAGGGCCTGTGGGGCCCCGTCCGGACCGTTTCGGTCCGGGCGGGGCCCTTTGCCTTTCCTTGGGTTGACGGCCTGTCATCCGCTCGTTTATCTCTTTACCTATGGAACTAGATAAAGGCGCCGACCAGCCCTCTCCGATCGAGTTCCGCCTGGACCCGGCCTCCGGCGTCCCGACCTACCTGCAACTCGTGCAGCAGGTCGAGCAGGCGTTGCGGATGGGCTGGTTGACGGAGGGGGACCAGCTGCCCCGGGTGCGGGAGGTGGTCGCCGGACTGGCGATCAACCCCAACACCGTGCTCAAGGCCTACCGCGAGCTGGAGCACCGCGGCCTGGCGGCCGGCCGGCGCGGCCAGGGCACCTTCGTGCGCGGACTGCCCGCCGGAGTGGTGCCGCTGCGCGAACGGGCCGCGCTGCGGCGGGGGTTGCTGGACTGGATGCGCTCGGCGCGGACCGCCGGGCTGGACGAAGGGGGAATGGTCGCGGTGTTCGAGGACGCGCTGCGCGACCTGCGCGAGGGCCGCGACGGGGTGGTGGCGTGATGGCCGCGGACACCGTCATCGACTGCGGCGGGATCGGCAAGCGCTACCGCCGCTCCTGGGCGCTGCGGGACTGCCACCTCGCCGTCCCGGCCGGGCACGTGGTCGCCCTGGTCGGCCCGAACGGCGCCGGCAAGACCACCCTGCTCAGCCTGGCCGCCGGCCTGACCCTGCCCAGCGAGGGCGCGATGACCGTCCTCGGCGACCAACTCCCCGGCTCGCCCCGGGCCTTGGACCGGATCGGCTTCGTCGCCCAGAACGCCGCGCTCTACCCGGGCCTGCCCGTACGCGACCTGCTCGCGATGGGCCGCCACCTCAACCGGCGCTGGGACGACGCCCGGGCGCGCACCCACCTGGACGGCCTCGGCATCCCGCTGGACCGCAAGTACGGCCGGCTCTCCGGCGGCCAGCAGGCCCAGGTCTCGCTCGCCCTCGCACTCGCCAAGCGGCCCGAACTCCTCCTCCTGGACGAGCCGTTGGCCGCGCTCGACCCGCTCGCCCGACACGACTTCATGGCCGTGCTGCTGACCGCGGTGGCCGAGGACGGCCTCTCGGTGCTGTTCTCCTCGCACGCCGTCAACGAGCTGGAGCAGAGCTGCGACTACCTGGTGGTGCTGGCCGGCGGCCGGGTCCAGGTGTCCGGGGAGGTGGACGACCTGGTCGGCGGCCACCGGATGCTCACCGGCCCCACCGCCGAGGCGGACGCGGTCGCCGAACGGCTGCCGGTGGTCCGCGACCGCCGGGCCGGCGTCCAGTCCCACCTGCTGGTGCGCACCGGCGGCCCGGACGCGCCGGTCTCCGCCGGCTGGCGCCAACAGCGCGTCGGCCTGGAGGAGTTGGTGCTCGCCTACCTGCGCGAGCCGACCGCCTCCGCCCTGCCCGGCCCGCGCGGGGCCGTCCGTACGAACCAGAAGGTACTGTCGTGAGCTCGACCACCCTCGCCCCGCCCCGCTCGGCCGTGCTGCGGGCCGCCGGGCTGCGCCACCGGCCGGCGCTGCTGACCCTGCTCGCGGTGATGGGCGCGGTCTCCCTCGCCCTGCTGCTGCACGGCTGGTACCTGCACGACGGCCTGGACCGTACCGGCGCGGGCTCCTGCGATCCGAGCACCGCCGCCTGCGCGGCCACCTTCAAGCGGTTCCTGCACCAGTACGCCGACACCATGCCGATGCTCGGCAGTGTCTCCTACGTCCTCGGCGGCGTGTTCGGCGCGTTCCTCGGCGGACCGCTGCTGGCGCGGGAGTTCGAGCACGGCACGGTGCGCTTCGCCTGGACCCAGGGCGCCGGGCGGACCCGTTGGACGGCGGGCGGCCTGGTGCTGGGCGGCGCGGTGCTGGCCGTGGTGGCCGCGCTGTTCGGGCTGGTGCTGCGCTGGTGGAGCGCGCCGCTGGAGCGCCTGGGCGGGCAGTTCCACCCGGACCTCTTCGTACAGACGTCGCCGGTGCTGATCGGCCGGGTGCTGGTGGCCTTCGGGGTGGCGGCGCTGGCCGGCGCGGTGCTGCGCCGCACCGTGCTCGCGGTGGGTCTCGGTCTGGCGGTCTCGGTCGCGCTGCCGTTCCTCGCCCAGGCCGTGCGCTCGCACTACATGACTCCGCTGGAGGAGCCGGTGCGCGCCATGACGTCCCTGGCGGTGGACGACCGCTGGGTGCTGAGCGTCTGGTACTCGGACCCGGCCGGGAACCGGCTCTCCGAGTCCGAGTTCTACAACCTCGGCGGCGACTACGCCCACCTCCAGTCCCTGGTGCACGACGGCGGGTACACCATGCACGAGGTGTACCAGCCGGCGGACCGGTTCTGGCCGTTCCAGTGGATCGAGTTCGGTTGGACGACCCTGCTCGCGGTGGCGCTGTGCGCTGCGGCGGTCTGGTGGGTGCGGCGCCGGGCGGTCTGACCGGACCGCTCCCGTGGTTTGAAGTGTTTTCGTCAAAACCCTTGCGGGACCTACGGTTCCGGGCGTTTGCTTCTCGTTAGGAAGGTTACCTAACCCAACGAGGAACCGGAGCATCCCCCATGCGCCCTCAGCCCCGTCGTGCCCTCCGCATAGCCCTCGCCGCCGCTCTGGTGGCCGCGCCCCTCACGGTCGCGGCCACCACGGCCGCCCAGGCCGCGCCGGCCCCGGCAACCGCCGCGCACCTCGGCGGAGTCGGCCTCGACGACCCGCACAAGAAGGACATCGCGATGCAGCTGGTGTCCAGCGCGGAGAACTCCTCGCTGGACTGGAAGGCCCAGTACAAGTACATCGAGGACATCGGCGACGGCCGCGGCTACACCGCCGGCATCATCGGCTTCTGCTCCGGCACGGGCGACATGCTGGACCTGGTCCAGCACTACACCGACCTCAAGCCCGGCAACGTCCTCGCCAAGTACCTGCCCGCGCTCAAGAAGGTCAACGGCAGTGCCTCCCACTCCGGCCTCGGCACCCCCTTCGTCAAGGACTGGGCCGCCGCCGCCAAGGACCCGGCCTTCCAGCAGGCCCAGAACGACGAGCGCGACCGGGTGTACTTCGACCCCGCCGTCAACCAGGCCAAGGCCGACGGCCTGCGCGCGCTCGGCCAGTTCGCCTACTACGACGCGATCGTGATGCACGGGCCCGGCAACAGCTCCGACAGCTTCGGCGGCATCCGCGCGGCCGCCCTGAAGAAGGCGAAGACGCCCGCCCAGGGCGGCGACGAGGCCACCTACCTCAGGGCCTTCCTGGACGCCCGCAAGGTGGTCATGAAGAAGGAGGCCGCGCACTCCGACACCAGCCGGGTCGACACCGAGCAGTCGGTCTTCCTCAACGCCAAGAACTTCGACCTCAACCCGCCGCTCAAGTGGAAGGTCTACGGCGACAGCTACGCCATCAACGGCTGACGCCAGGGTCGGCGCGGTGGCGGGAGCCCGTCCCCCCGGGTCTCCCGCCGCCGCGGTGTTCGATCACCCGGGTTCTCGATCGCCCCCCTCCCGCGAAAAACCCAAGGGACTGTGAAATTCCTGTTCATCCCGTAACGAATCGAGCAGGGGCATAACGAACGATCCCTCCCGCATTGACGCATTCGCCCGGTGGCGCTTGACTCCGTCCCCTGCCGCAGGGTTGCGGCGCAGTACAGGAGGCACCACCGATCATGATCAGACCCATGCGTCTCGCGGCCACGGGCACGGCCGCCGTGTCGCTCGCACTCGCCCTCACGGCCTGCGGCCAGACGGTGGCGAGCCAGACGCCGGCAGCTGGCGGCGGAGGTGGCGAGGGCATCGGTCTGCTGCTGCCGGAGAGCGCGTCCTCCACCCGGTACGACGCGTTCGACAAGCCCCTGATCCAGCAGACGGTGACCGGCCTCTGCGCCAAGTGCACGGTGAGCTACGCCAACGCGGGCGGCGACGCCACCGTGCAGAAGAAGCAGTTCGACGACCTGCTCGCCAAGGGCGTGAAGGTCATCCTGCTCGACCCGGTCGACGCCAAGCTCACCGCCCCGTGGGTGGACGCCGCCAACGCCAAGGGCGTGAAGGTCGTCGCCTACGACCGGCTGGCGCAGGGCAAGGTGGCCGCGTACGTCTCCTTCGACAACCAGCAGACCGGTCAGCTCCAGGGCCAGTCCCTGCTCGACGCGCTCGGCTCGAAGGCCTCCTCGGCCAACGTCGTGATGATCGACGGCGCCGAATCCGACCCCAACGCGGCGCAGTTCAAGGCGGGCGCGCACCTGGCGCTGGACGGCCGGGTCAAGATCGCCTATGAGCAGTCCGGCGAGTGGAAGCCGGACGTGGCCACGGCGAAGACGAACGAGGCCATCCAGAGCCTCGGGAAGAACGGCATCCAGGCCGTCTACGCCGCCAACGACGGCATGGCCGCCGCCGTCATCGAGGCCCTGAAGGCCGCGGGCATCAAGAACGTGCCGGTCGGCGGCCAGGACGCCTCCATCGACGCGGTCCGCCGGGTGCTCAGCGGCGAGCAGGCGTACACCATCTACAAGCCGTACAAGCCCGAGGCGGACGCGGCGGGCAGCATCGCCGTCCAGCTGGCCGAGGGCATGGACATCAGCACGACCGCCTCCACGCTCACCGACAGCGGCGGGCTGAAGATCCCCTCGCTGCTGCTCACCCCGATCGTGGTGACCAAGTCGAAGGTGGAGGCCACCGTCGTCGGCGGCGGGCTCTACAAGGCGTCCGACATCTGCACCCCGCAGTACGCCGATGCCTGTGCCGAGGCCGGGGTCAAGTAGCGCGGCACGTCGGCCAGTCGGAAAAGGGGCGCGCCCGTACCGGTGACCGGTACGGGCGCGCCCCTCGCGTCCGGGCTCAGACGCTCGCGGTGTAGTCGTAGAAGCCGCGGCCGGACTTGCGGCCCAGCAGGCCGGCGTCGACCATCCGGGAGAGCAGCGGGGGAGCGGCGTACAGCGGCTCCTTGTACTCGTCGTACATCGACTCGGCGATCGAGACGATGGTGTCCAGGCCGATCAGGTCGCACAGCCGCAGCGGGCCCATCGGGTGGGCGCAGCCGGCCTCCATGCCCTTGTCGATGTCGGAGGCGGTGGCCACGCCCGACTCGAACATCCGCACCGCGGACAGCAGGTACGGCACGAGCAGCGCGTTGACCACGAAGCCGGCCCGGTCGCGGGCCCGGATCGGCTCCTTGGCGAGGACCTGGGAGGCGAAGGCCTCGACCCGCTCGGTGGTGGCCGCCGAGGTGGTCAGCGTCGGGATGACCTCGACCAGCTTCTGCACCGGCGCCGGGTTGAAGAAGTGCAGGCCGATGACTTGCTCCGGGCGGGAGGTGGCGGCGGCCAGCTTCACGATCGGGATCGAGGAGGTGTTGGAGGCGAGGATCGCGTCCCGGCGCTCGATGACCTGGTCCAGGGTCTGGAAGATCTTGACCTTGATGTCCTCGCGCTCGGCGACGGCCTCCACCACCAGGTCGCGGTCGGCGAAGTCGGACAGCTCGGTGGTGAACGACAGCCGGGCCATCGCCTCGTCCCGCTGCTCGGGGCTCAGCTTGCCGCGCTTGACCGCCGTGTCAAGGGAGTTGGTCAGCCGGGTGCGGCCGAACTCCAGCGCCTCGCCGCTGGCCTCCGACACCAGGACGTCCAGTCCGGCCCGGGCGAAGACCTCGGCGATGCCCGACCCCATGAGACCGCAGCCGACTACTCCGACGCGCGCGATGTCACTCACTCAGTTGCCCTTCGGTGGTGCTGGGGGTCGCCCAGCGAACTGGTGGCCCAGCGAGCTCGCTGGTCAACGGGGTCGGTGTACCGGAATGGGTGCACCGGTCACCGCCCCGACGACGTTACTACTCCGTACCGGCCAGTAGGTCACCCCCTCCCCGGCGGAGTGCCAGCGCGGACGGCCCCCGATCGGGTGAGGCCGGGCCGCCCGCGCGTGTACCCGGGCCCGCCGCCGCCCTCCGGCCGACAGAATGCCGCAGACGGGGGCCTGGGACGGGAAGGGAGCACACGGTGCCGACGGGATCGCTCGCAGGACAGGTCGCCCTGGTCACCGGCGGCGGCCGGGGCATCGGCCGGGAGATCGCCATCGGACTGGCCGCCGAGGGCATGGCCGTCGGCCTGCTCGGCCGCACCCACGAGACGCTCACCGACACCCTCAAGGAGTGCGTCAAGCGCGGCTCCCGGGGCGTCGCCGTCACCGCCGACGTCTGCCGTCCCGGCCCGGTGCGCGAGGCCGTCCGGCTGGTCGAGCGCGACCTCGGCCCGATCGACCTGCTGGTCAACAACGCCGGCCTGATCGACGGGGCCGAGGTGCCGCTGTGGGAGACCGACCCCAACCAGTGGTGGCAGGTGATCGAGACCAACCTGCGCGGCCCCTACAACCTGCTGCGCTGCGTCCTGCCCGGCATGGTCGCCCGCCGCGGCGGCCGGGTGGTCAACCTCAACTCCGGCTTCGCGCTGCGCCCGGACGGCCACTACACGGCGTACGCGACCTCCAAGGGGGCGCTGCTCCAGCTCTCCGACAACATGGCGGACTCGCTGGCCGAGCACGACGTCGTGGTGCTCGACATCAGTCCCGGCGCGGTGGCCACCGACATGACCGCGGCGATGCCGATGTTCCGGGACATGAAGGCCTGGGGCTCGATCCCGTACGTGGTCGCGGTCACCGTGGACGCCGCCCGCGGCCGCTTCGACGCCCTGCACGGGCGGTTCATCCACGCCGGGCGGGACGACCTGGCGGAGCTGGTCGCCCGGGCCGAGGAGATCCGGGCGACGGACGCCCGGACGCTGCGGCTGCGCCCGTACAAGGACGACGACCCGATGGTTTGACCGGCGGCCCGGGCTGTTGCGCTCGTTCGGCGGCCCGACGGGTCAGCGGCCGGGGCCGGTCAGGCGCACAGCTGGCTGGCCGTGACCGGCTTGAGCCCCGCCTTGGCCAGCCCGTCCAGGATCGCCGGCAGCGCGTCGATGGTGCACTGGTGGCCCATGTGCAGGGCCACCACCGAGCCGCCGCGCACCGAGCCCAGCACCCGGCGCTGCAGCTCGGCGGCGGTCGGGTCGTTGTAGTCGCGCGGGTCGACGTCGAAGGAGAGCACGTGCTCGTAACCGACGGCCTTGGCCTGGTCGCGCACCATCGCGGTGGCGTACTGCGCGGCGGAGGGGCGGAACCAGCGGCCGATCGAACCGGTCAGCCGCTGCAGCCGGTCGGCGCACTGGGCGATCTCGGCGCGGGCCTGGTCCGGGGTCATCGCCGAGATGTTGAGGTGGTTCTGGGTGTGGTTGCCCAGCTCGTGGCCGCCGTCCAGGATCCGCCGGGCCATCTGCGGCTGCTGGTCCAGCCAGCTGCCGACCGCCATCACGGTCACCTTGGTGCCGCGCTGCTCGGCGGCCTCCAGCAGGGCCAGGGCGAGCTTCGGGTCACCGCTGCCGTGGAAGGTGAGCGCCACGTTCTTGCCGGTGCGCGGCCCGTACACCACCTCGTACGGCGTGCCGGCCGCCAGCGGCGCCAGCACCGGCGGGGTCGGCGGGGCGGAGGTCTGGGCGGCGGCCGGGGTCGGCCCGCCGTCGGGCTGCGGCTCGGCCGGCGTGCTCGGGGCGGGGGAGACGGGCCCCTCCCCGCCGTTCCAGGCCGGGTCGGTGGTGTGCTGCGGGTCGGCGCTGCCGGGGTGCGCGGCGAGCGCCCCGGTGTCGGCCCGGCGGGGCGCGCCGCTGCCGCAGGAGGTGAGCAGTCCGCCCGCGGCGGACAGGGCGGCCAGCTTGGCGGCGGTGCGCAGTACGGTGCGGCGGTCGGCAGTCATCGGCAGCCAGCATAGAGAGGGCGGACCCTCCGGGCGATCCGGCAGCGCCGTCCGACGCGGTTCGCCACACCACGTTTGACGTGCACACACTCCGTTGGTGCGGTGTTGCGTAAACCTGAACTCCCGCTGTTTCCACGGCGTGTCGTTGGATACGATCACCGCGCACCGCGTGTTACGGGGCAGTAGGCACATTCCGGCATTGCGCATTGGGGGCGGAACATGATGCACGAGGACACCGCGGCCGTCGACCAGGACACCCGTACCGGCTGGGAGTGGGCCAGAGCCGATGACTGGCAGCCGCCGAGCGAGCTGGACACCGGCATCCCGCACACCGCCCGGATGTACGACTACTACCTGGGCGGCAAGGACAACTTCGAGGCGGACCGCAAGGCCGCCCAGGCCGCGATAGCCGCCTACCCCGCGCTGCCGCTGCTGGCCCGCACCAACCGGCAGTTCCTGGGCCGGGCCGTCGAGTTCGCGGCCGGCCGGGGGATCCGCCAGTTCGTCGACATCGGCACCGGCATACCGACCGTCGGCTCCACCAACGAGGTCGCCCAGCGCGTCGCCCCGGACGCCCGGGTGGTCTACATCGACAACGACCCGATCGTCGCCACCCACGCCCGCGCCCTGCTGGCCGGGCACCCGGCCGGGCGCACCTCGGTCATCGAGGCCGACCTGCGCGACCCGGAGGCGATCCTGCGCCACCCCGCGCTGGGCGCCGCCGTCGACCTCTCCCAGCCGGTCGCGCTGATGCTCGTCGCCGTCCTGCACTTCATACGCGACGAGGAGGGCGCCCAGCAGATCGTCCGCACCCTGCGCGAGGTGCTCGCCCCCGGCAGCGCCCTGATCCTCTCCCACGGCAGCCCCGACTTCGCCTCCCGGGAGAGCGCCGCGGAGGGGACCCGGATCTACCGGAGCGCCAGCGCGCCGCTCGTCCTGCGGCCCCGCGCCGACGTCGAACCCTTCTTCGGCGACTTCGAGTTCGTCGGCCCCGGCCTGGTCCAACTCCCGCTCTGGCGCCCCACCGCGGGCCACATCCGCACCGCCGAACTGCCCGAGGGCTGGCAGGACGTCTCGGCCTACGCCGGCGTCGCCCTCAAGCCGTGACCGGGCGCGACCCCGCCGTCCGCCCGTGACGGCGCCCGGCCCCGGCACCCCCCTCCGGCGCCGGGGCCGGCCGCCCCACATCCAGCACAGTAGATCCGGGCACTGACAAGCCCTCGCCCTGGACGACCTGCTGGCCGGGATCGGCGAGGACGCCCCGCGGCGGCTCGCCGTGCAGGCCGCCCATCCGGTGCGTACCGGGAGGAAATGACGCGACAGGGCGCGGCGGCCGGTGTTAGGTTCCGCGACATGGAACCCCTCACCGACCCGGAGATCCGCGCGTCCTTCGTCAACTGCTCCAAGGGCGAGGCCCGTCGGCTCAACCTGCCCCGCGGCCTGGCCGAACTGCCGTGGGCGGACTTGGACTTCCTCGGCTGGCGGGACCAAGGCGCGCCCGACCGGGCGTACTTGGTCGCACCGCACGGCGGTGAGCTGGTCGGGGTGACGATGCGCTCGCCGATGGTCCGGCGCAGCCTGACCAAGACCAACGTGTGCTCGCTGTGCATCACCGCGCACGCCGGTTCGGGGGTCTCGCTGCTGGCCGCCCGCCGGGCCGGTGCCTCCGGGCGCGAGGGCAACACCGTCGGGACCTACATCTGCGCCGACCTCGCCTGCTCGCTCTACGTCCGCGGCCTGAAGAAGTCCGCCGCGGTGACCAGGCCGGACGAGTCGCTGCCGCTGGAGCTGCAGGTCGCCCGTACGGTGGGCAACCTCGACGCATTCCTCGCCAAGGTGCTCACCGACACGGCGGCGTAGGCGCGGGGCTACCGGCCCCCGCGCAGCTGGTCCAGGTCGCGGCGCTCCCGCTTGGTCGGGCGGCCGGCGCCGCGGTCCCGCTCGAAGACCGGTGCCACGAACTCCCGCGGCGGCCGCGGTGGACTGTTGTCGACCAGGCACTCCGCCGCGACCGCCGCGCCGACCCGCTTGCGGATCAGCTTCGTCACCACCACGACCCGCTCGTACCCCTCCTCGCGGACCCGGACCTCGTCCCCGGGCTTGAGCGTCTGCGCCGGCTTGGCCCGCTCGCCGTTCACCCGCACGTGCCCGGCCTTGCAGGCGGCCGCCGCCAGCGCGCGGGTCTTGGCCAGCCGGACCGACCAGACCCAGACGTCCAGCCGCACGCTTCCCTGTTCTTCAGCCATCCTCCGAGCCTATCCACGGCCCGGCAGGTGCTACGCCGCGGACGGGGCCTCCTGGACCGCCCAGCCGTTGCCGTCCGGGTCGTTGAAGAACACGAAGTTGTTCCAGGCCTCGCCGTGTCCGTTCACCCGGGCTCCCGCCTCGAAGTGCTGGACCGGGCTGACCGCCACGCCCCGCGCGGCCAGCTCCGCGTGCGCCTTCTCGATGTCCGGCACCACCAGCTGGAGGCCCTTCACCGAGCCGGGCGCCGACTCGATCACCCCGGTGCCGACCACGATCGAACAGCGTGAGCCCGGGGGAGTCAGCTGGACCACCCGGACCCCGTCGCGCAGCCGGGTGTCGTGGTCCACGGTGAAGCCGGCCTGCTCCTCGTAGAAGAGCTTCGCGCGGTCCACGTCCGACACCGGGACCACCACGACTTCGAGCTTCCAGTCCATCGCCCTCACCCCTCTCGGTCGGGCTCTTCCAGTATCTGCCCGAAACCGTTCCCCGGCTGACCTTCGGATAGCCTGAGAGCACGATGAATCCGCAGACCACGCCCGCTTCGTCACCCTCAGCCACCGCCTTCGCGACCCCCTGGGGCACCCTCGACCTCACCCGCTTCCCGGTGGACCCCCGCGAGCGGCTGCGCGCCTGGGACGCCGCCGACGAGTACCTGCTGCGCCACCTGGCCGGCGAGGCCGCCGCGGACGGCGCCGCCACCGAACTGGCCGGCCGCCGGATCGCCGTCCTCGGCGACCGCTGGGGCGCGCTGACCACCGCGCTGGCGCCGTACGGACCGGTCCAGATCAGCGACTCCCACCTCGGCCGGCAGGCCACCCGGGAGAACCTCGCCCGGGCCGGCGCCGCCGTCGACGAGGCCCGGCTGCGCACCACCCGGGACACCCCGCCGGAGCGGATCGACGTCCTGCTTGTGCGGGTGCCCAAGAGCCTGGCCCTGCTGGAGGACCAGCTGCACCGGCTCGCCCCGGCGCTGCACCCGGGCACGGTCGTGATCGGCACCGGCATGGTCACCGAGATCCACACCTCCACCCTGCAGCTCTTCGAGAAGGTCCTCGGCCCGACCCGCACCTCGCTCGCGGTCCGCAAGGCCCGGCTGATCTTCTGCACCCCCGATCCGGCGCTGGACCCCGGCCCCAACCCGTGGCCGCACCGCTACGCGCTGCCGCCGGACATCGGCCCCGCCGCCGGCCGGACGGTGGTCAACCACGCGGGCACCTTCTGCGCCGAGCGGCTCGACATCGGCACCCGCTTCTTCCTGGCCCACCTGCCCACCCCCGCCCCCGGCGACCGGGTGGTGGACCTCGGCTGCGGCAACGGCGTGGTCGGCACGGCCGCCGCGCTGGCCGGGCCGGGCGCGGAGCTGGTGTTCGTGGACGAGTCCCACCAGGCGGTGGCCTCCGCGGAGGAGACCTTCCGCGCCAACCTGGGCCCGGACGCCCCGGCCGAGTTCCGCACGGCCGACGCGCTCGACCCGGCGGTGTTCGCCCTCGGCTCGGTGGACCTGGTGCTCAACAACCCGCCGTTCCACTCCCACCAGGCCACCACCGACGCCACCGCCTGGCGGATGTTCACCGGCGCCCGCCGGGCGCTGCGGCCCGGCGGCGAGCTGTGGGTGGTCGGCAACCGGCACCTGGGCTACCACGTGAAGCTGCGCAAGCTGTTCGGCAACTGCCAACTCGTCGCCGGGAACCCCAAGTTCGTCGTGCTGCGGGCCGTGAAGCGCTGAACGGCCGCGCTCTGCGGCGCAGTCCGACGGACGCCCCGGCCGCGCCGCCGGGTGGGTGCTCCGGGGCGTGCGTGATCAGTCCGTCGATCCCCCGATCGGTCGCGGCGGTGTGAAGCCCGGGTGTCCGGGCTCAGCCTTGCATGGATTTTCCCTCCCGCGTATATTCATGCCACGACCAAGGAGGAACGCCATGGCATTGCGAGTCGCCGTCGCCGGCGCGAGCGGATACGCGGGCGGTGAGGTGCTGCGCCTGCTGCTCGGCCACCCGGAGGTGGAGATCGGGGCGCTGACCGGCGGCTCGAACGCGGGCACCAGGCTGGGCGCGCTGCAGCCCCACCTGATCCCGCTGGCCGAGCGCGTCCTCGAGCCGACCACCCCCGAGGTGCTGGCCGACCACGACGTGGTCTTCCTGGCGCTGCCGCACGGCCAGTCCGCCGCGGTCGCCGAGGCGCTCGGCCAGAACGTCCTGGTGATCGACTGCGGCGCCGACTTCCGGCTCAAGGCCGCCGCCGACTGGGAGCAGTTCTACGGTTCCGCCCACGCCGGCACCTGGCCCTACGGCCTGCCCGAACTCCCCGGCCACCGCGCCGCGTTGAAGGGCAGCAACCGGATCGCCGTGCCCGGCTGCTACCCGACGGCCGTCTCCCTGGCGCTCTTCCCGGCCTACGCGGCCGGCCTCGCCGAGCCGGAGGCCGTGGTGGTCGCCGCCTCCGGCACCTCCGGCGCGGGCAAGGCCGCCAAGACCCACCTGCTCGGCAGCGAGGTCATGGGCAGCGTCAGCCCGTACGGCGTCGGCGGCGTGCACCGGCACACCCCGGAGATGGTGCAGAACCTCACCCCGCTGGCCGGCGAGCCGCTGACCGTCTCCTTCACCCCCACCCTGGTCCCGATGCCGCGCGGCATCCTCGCCACCTGCTCCGCCAAGGCGAAGCCGGGCGTCAGTGCCCAGAGCCTGCGCGCCGCCTACGCCGAGGCGTTCGCCGACGAGCCTTTCGTCCACCTGCTGCCCGAGGGGCAGTGGCCGCAGACCAGCAGCGTCTACGGCGCCAACACCGCCCTGGTCCAGGTCGCCCTGGACGCCACCGCCGGGCGGATCATCGCGATCAGCGCGATCGACAACCTGGTCAAGGGCACCGCCGGCGGCGCGGTGCAGAGCATGAACATCGCCCTCGGCCTGCCCGAGGAGCTGGGCCTTCCCCTGAACGGAGTCGCACCGTGACCACCCCGAACATCGGCGTGACCGCCGCCAAGGGTTTCCGGGCCGCCGGCGTGACCGCGGGCATCAAGGCCTCCGGCACCCCGGACCTCGCCCTGGTGGTCAACGACGGCCCCTCGCTGGCCGCGGCCGGCGTCTTCACCGCCAACCGGGTCAAGGCCGCCCCCGTGCTCTGGTCCCAGCAGGTCCTCAAGGGCGGCCGGGTCTCCGCCGTCGTCCTCAACTCCGGTGGCGCCAACGCGTGCACCGGCCCGCTGGGCTTCCAGGACACCCACGCCACCGCGGAGAAGGTCGCCGCGGAGCTGGACGTGAACGCCGGCGAGGTCGCCGTCGCCTCGACCGGCCTGATCGGCGTCCGGCTGCCGATGGACGTGCTGCTGCCCGGCGTCACCCTGGCCGCCCGGCAGCTCGACGCCGAGGGCGGCGAGGCCGCCGCCATCGCCATCAAGACCACCGACACCGTGCACAAGACCGCCCAGTTCACCAGCCCGGCGGGCTGGACGGTCGGCGGCATGGCCAAGGGCGCGGGCATGCTCGCCCCGAGCCTGGCCACCATGCTGGTCGTGCTCACCACCGACGCCGACCTGGACAGCGCCGCCCTGGACGCCGCGCTGCGCGGCGCCACCCGCACCACCTTCGACCGGATCGACTCCGACGGCTGCATGTCGACCAACGACACCGTGCTGCTGCTCGCCTCCGGCGCCACCGGAATCGCCCCGGACGCCGCCGAGTTCGCCGAGGCCGTCCGCACCGTCAGCGCCGACCTGGCCCGCCAGCTGATCGGCGACGCCGAGGGCGCCAGCAAGGACATCCGGATCGACGTCACCGGCGCGGCCACCGAGGACGAGGCCGTCGAGGTCGCCCGTACGATCAGCCGCAACAACCTGCTCAAGTGCGCCATCCACGGCGAGGACCCCAACTGGGGCCGGGTGCTGTCCGCGATCGGCACCACCACCGCCGCCTTCGACCCGGACCGGCTCGACGTGGCCATCAACGGCGTCTGGGTCTGCAAGGACGGCGGCGTCGGCGAGGACCGCGACCTGGTGGACATGAAGGCCCGCGACGTCGTCATCACCGCGAACCTCAACGCCGGTACGGCGAGCGCCTCGCTGTGGACCAACGACCTCACCGCCGACTACGTCCACGAGAACAGCGCCTACTCCAGCTGAGCCGCTGACCGCAGCCGAGCCGCTGACCGCTGCTCCGCCGAGCCGCGACATCCGTTCCGACAAGGGAAACCCGTGCAGATCGCACCCAAGGGCGAACAGGCCCGCAACAACACCGCGTTGCCCAAGGCCATGACGCTGATCGAGGCGCTGCCCTGGCTGGAGCGCTTCCACGGCAAGACCATCGTGATCAAGTTCGGCGGCAACGCCATGGTCGACGAGAGCCTCAAGGCGGCCTTCGCCCAGGACGTCGTCTTCCTCCGCTATGCCGGCCTGCACCCGGTGGTGGTGCACGGCGGCGGCCCGCAGATCAGCGCCCAGCTGGACAAGCTCGGCCTGGAGTCCAGCTTCACCAACGGCCTGCGCGTCACCACCCCCGAGACCATGGACGTGGTCCGGATGGTGCTGGCCGGCCAGGTGCAGCGCGAGCTGGTCGGCCTGCTCAACGAGCACGGCCCGTTCGCGGTCGGGATGACCGGCGAGGACGCCCACACCATGACGGCGGTCAAGCGCTACGCGGTGGTGGACGGCGAGCAGGTCGACATCGGCCTGGTCGGCGACATCGTCAACATCGAGGCCGGCGCGGTGAAGGCGCTGATCGGCGACGGCCGGATCCCGGTCATCTCCTCGATCGCCCGCGGTGCCGACGGCCACGTCTACAACATCAACGCCGACACCGCCGCCTCCGCCCTGGCGGTCGCGCTCGGCGCCGAGATGCTGGTGGTGCTGACCGACGTCGAGGGCCTGTACAAGGACTGGCCGAACTCCGACGACGTGATCAGCCAGCTCAACGCGAGCGAACTGGAGGAGCTGCTGCCGGGCCTGGCCTCCGGCATGCTCCCCAAGATGGAGGGCTGCCTGCGCGCCGTCCGCTCCGGCGTGGGCACCGCCCGCGTGCTGGACGGCCGGGTGCAGCACAGCCTGCTGCTGGAGATCTTCACCGACGAGGGCATCGGCACGATGGTCGTGCCGGACGACGAGCCGACCGTGACCGGGGGACTGGCATGACGCACAACGAGCAGCTCACCGACCGGTGGCAGCACGCCTTCACCGACAACTACGGCACCCCCCGGATCCCGCTGGTGCGCGGCGAGGGCGTCAAGCTCTGGGACGCCGACGGCAAGGAGTACACCGACCTCCTCGGCGGCATCGCGGTCAACGCCCTCGGCACCGCCCATCCGGCCGTGGTCGAGGCGGTCAGCCGGCAGATCGCCACCCTCGGCCACGTCTCCAACCTCTTCATGGCCGAGCCGACCATCGCCCTCGCCGAGCGGCTGCTGGCGCTGGACGGCCGGGAGGGCGGTCGGGTGTTCTTCTGCAACTCCGGCGCCGAGGCCAACGAGGCCGCCTTCAAGATCAGCCGGCGGACCGGCCGCACCCACCTGGTCGCCCTCCAGGGAGCCTTCCACGGCCGGACCATGGGTGCCCTCGCGCTCACCGGCCAGCCTGCCAAGCAGGCGCCATTCCAGCCGCTGCCCGGTGACGTCACCCACGTCCCCTTCGGCGACGTCGAGGCACTGCGCGCGGCCGTCACCACCGAGACCGCCGCCGTCTTCCTGGAGCCGATCCAGGGCGAGAACGGCGCGATCCCGCTGCCCGACGGCTACCTGAAGGCGGCCCGCGAGATCACCCGCGCCACCGGCACCCTGCTGGTCCTGGACGAGATCCAGACCGGCATCGGCCGGACCGGGTACTGGTACGCCCACCAGGCCGTCGAGGGCGTCGAGCCGGATGTGGTCACCCTGGCCAAGGCGCTCGGCGGCGGACTGCCGATGGGCGCGGTGCTGGCCTTCGGCCCGGCCGCCGAGCTGCTCACCCCGGGCCAGCACGGCACCACCTTCGGCGGCAACCCGGTGGCCGCGGCGGCCGGGCTCGCGGTGCTGGACACCATCGAGTCCGAGGGCCTGCTGGAGCACGTCCGCAAGATCGGCGACCGGCTGCGGCACGGCGTGGAGGCGATCGGCGACCCGCTGGTCTCCCACGTGCGCGGGGCCGGACTGCTGCTCGGCATCGTGCTGACCCGGCCGCTCTCGGCCCAGGTCCAGGCGGCCGCGCAGCAGGCGGGCTTCCTCGTCAACGCGGCCGTCCCGGACGCCGTCCGGCTGGCGCCGCCGCTGGTGCTCACGGAGCAGGAGGCGGACGCCTTCCTCGCCGCACTGCCGGAGATCCTCCGGACGGCGCGCGAGAGCGCCCCGGCCGATGCGAGTTGACCATCGTCCGGGAGAATAATCACATGACCGATTCCCGCTCCGACCCGCCCGCCGCCGGCCCGACGCCGCAGGTCCCGCAGACCCGCACCGCGCGCCACCGGCGGATCGTGGACCTGCTCACCCGCCAGCCCGTGCGTTCGCAGAGCCAGCTCGCCAAGCTGCTCGCCGACGACGGACTCGTGGTCACCCAGGCCACCCTCTCCCGGGACCTGGACGAGCTGGGCGCGGTCAAGATCCGCAACCGGGACGGCGCGCTGATCTACGCCGTCCCCGCCGAGGGCGGCGACCGCACGCCGCGCGCCCCGATGGGGGAGTCGGCCACCGAGGGCCGGATGGCCCGGCTGGCCGGCGAGCTGATGGTCTCCGCGACCGCCTCCGGCAACCTGGTCGTGCTGCGCACCCCGCCCGGGGCCGCGCAGTTCCTCGCCTCGGCGATCGACCAGGCCGAGGTGTTCGAGATCATCGGCACCATCGCGGGCGACGACACCGTGCTGCTGATCAGCCGGGACCCGGCGGGCGGCCAGGCGCTGGCCGACCACCTCATGCAACTCGCCCAGGCCAAGGCGCAGTAGGGCCGGAACAGCCGGAACCCCGGTCGAAGGACCCCCTTCGACCGGGGTTTTGTGTTTCATACGGAGTGATGCATACTTATGCCACTCGCTGCACAAGTCTAAGGAGCCACCGCGATGACCGCCCAGCAGTCCTCCGACGTCCGCCTCTGGGGTGCGCGCTTCGCCGACGGCCCGTCCGAGGCGCTGGCCAAGCTCTCCGCCTCGGTCCACTTCGACTGGCGCCTCGCCCCCTACGACATCGCCGGCTCCAAGGCCCACGCCCGGGTGCTCCACAAGGCCGGCCTGCTCTCCGACGAGGAGCTGGCCGGCATGCTGGCCGGCCTCGACCAGCTGCTCGCGGACGTCGAGGCGGGTACCTTCGTCGGCACCGTGGCCGACGAGGACGTGCACACCGCCCTGGAGCGCGGCCTGCTGGAGCGGCTCGGCGCCGACCTCGGCGGCAAGCTGCGGGCCGGGCGCTCGCGCAACGACCAGATCGCCACCCTGTTCCGGATGTACCTGCGGGACCACGCCAGGACCATCGGCGGCCTGCTGCTCGACCTCCAGGAGGCCCTGGTCGGCCTGGCCGAGGCGCACCCCGACACCGCGATGCCGGGCCGCACCCACCTCCAGCACGCCCAGCCGGTGCTCTTCGCCCACCACGTCCTCGCGCACGTGCAGGCCCTCGGCCGGGACGCCGAGCGGCTGCGCCAGTGGGACGCCCGCACCGCCGTCTCCCCGTACGGCTCCGGCGCGCTGGCCGGCTCCTCGCTCGGCCTCGACCCGCAGGCCGTCGCCGCCGAGCTCGGCTTCGAGGGCGGCTCGGTCGGCAACTCCATCGACGGCACGGCCTCGCGCGACTTCGTCGCCGAGTTCGCCTTCGTCACCGCGATGATCGGCGTGAACCTCTCCCGGATCGCGGAGGAGGTGATCATCTGGAACACCAAGGAGTTCGGCTTCATCACCCTGCACGACGCCTTCTCCACCGGCTCCTCGATCATGCCGCAGAAGAAGAACCCGGACATCGCCGAGCTGGCCCGCGGCAAGTCCGGCCGGCTGATCGGCAACCTCACCGGCCTGCTCGCCACCCTCAAGGCGCTGCCGCTCGCCTACAACCGGGACCTCCAGGAGGACAAGGAGCCGGTCTTCGACTCCTGCGACACCCTGGAGGTGCTGCTGCCCGCGTTCACCGGGATGATGGCCACCCTCACCGTGCACCGGGAGCGGCTGGAGGAGCTGGCCCCGGCCGGCTTCTCGCTCGCCACCGACATCGCCGAGTGGCTGGTCAAGCAGGGCGTGCCGTTCCGGGTGGCGCACGAGGTGGCCGGCGCCTGCGTCAAGGTCTGCGAGGCCCAGGGCATCGAACTGTCCGACCTGACGGACGAGCAGTTCGCCTCGATCTCCGAGCACCTGACCCCCGAGGTCCGCACGGTGCTCAGCGTGCACGGCGCCATCGCCGCCCGCGACGGGCGCGGCGGCACCGCCCCCTCGGCCGTCGCGGTCCAGCTCGCCGAGGTGAAGGCGGACCTGGCGCGGCAGCAGGAGTGGGCCCAGCCCCAGGGCTGACCCCTGGAGCAGCGTGCGAGGGGCGCGGCGGTCCGACCGGCGCGCCCCTCGCACGTGCGCGCCCCGGTCCGGGCGTAACCGACCCCGCCCGGGCCCGTCATGCACGGTGTGTGCACCCCCCTTCCGCCCGTCCCCTCCGCCGAGGACGTCTACCTCGCCGAACAGCGCCGCCGCGTGATCCGCGAGAGCGTCGCCGCCCTGCCCGGTCGCTGCCCGCAGCTGATCGCGGCCCTCGCCGAGGATCCGCCGCCCACCTACCGCGAGCTCTCCGAGCGCCTCCGCATGCCGCGCGGCTCGATCGGTCCCACCCGGTCCCGCTGCCTGGCCTGCCTGCGCCTCCTGCTGCACGCCGAGCGCTACCCCTGACCGCGGGCCCGCCGCCCCGCGGCGCCCCGCCCCGGTTTCCGCCGCCGCCCCGCGCCGCCCCGCTCCCGGCGCGGCGTGACCCTTGCCACGTCTGCGCCCTCGAAGGTTGAGGGAACCTGACACCCGGGTAGCAGGCTGGCGAACGTCACTCTTGACGGTGGCGCATACGCTCGGATACTGAGCGTGAGCGCGCCACCCTCTGCGCGCAGGGCACGACGACTGGGGAGGCCCCTCCACATGGGCATGAGCGTGATCATCTCGGCCGCTGCGGCCGAGGATGCGGAGCAGATCCTCAAGCTCCAGTACCTGGGCTACCAGCCCGAGGCGGAGCTGTACGGCGACTGGGCGATCGAGCCCCTGACGCAGAGCCTGGAGAGCCTGCGAGCCGAACTGACCGAGCAGCACGTCCTGGTCGCCCGGCTGGGCGACGAGGTGGTGGGCGCCGTCCGGGGCCACGTGGACGCCGAGGGCATCGGCCGGATAGGGCGTCTGGTGGTCCACCCCCGGATGCAGCGGCACGGCCTGGGCGGCCGGCTGCTGGACGCGCTGGAGCGCCGGATGGCCGAGGACGGCCGTCCGGTGACGGCCTACCGGCTGTTCACCGGCCATCGGAGCCTCGGCAACCTGCGGTTGTACGCCCGCCAGGGCTACCGGCAGACCGCCGTCGAGCCGGTGACCAACCGGCTGAGCTTCGTGCACCTGGAGAAGTCGGCCGAGACTCCACTGGCCGAGGCCCCACTGGCCGCGACCGCCTGAGCCCCGCCCGCCCCCGGCATCCTCGACGCCGCCACCATCCGGACGCCCGGTGGCGGCGTCGAGGCGCATCTGCGCAGCTCCGGGCGGCCGCTGTCCGCAATGCGGACAGCCCTGCCGAATAATTGGGAGCTGTACGACTGATCTGTTTTACTGGCTCACATGACTGCGACGACGAACTGGACCCCCACCGGCACGCTGCCGGCAGGTGAGCGTGCCATGTGCCGTCGAATGTGTCACTGCTGAGGGCCACCGCCCCCGGGCACCCCGTCGAGGGTGCCTCCTCCTCGCGCCCCGAAGCGAGAATCCGGCGTCGCTCCCGTCCGCGTGAGCGCGCCCTCCTCCCGGAACCCTCCCCTCCGGCGTGCCCGCCCACCCGCGGCCGTCGATGACTCGTTAGGGCCACGCCGTCGCGCGGCCCGGCCGTTCTGCGGCCACGATCAAGGGGTGGCAGCTCCGGATCCCCCTGGCGAGGCGTCGTAGGACACCGCCGACCGCACCCCGGTCGGGTGGTCGACACCGCCGCCCGCCCCCGACCCACGGAAGCAGCTGTGATCACCACCACGGACCTGACGAAGGTCTATCGCTCCCGAGGCCGCGAGGTGACCGCCCTCGCCGGCGTCGACCTGCACGTCCGCCCGGGCGAGGTCTACGGAGTCGTCGGCACCAGCGGTGCCGGCAAGTCCACCCTCATCCGCTGCGTGAACATGCTGGAGCGCCCGACCTCCGGCACGGTCACCGTGGACGGCGTCGAGCTGACCGCGCTGTCCGGCGGGGAGAACCGGGCCGGAAAGGACCTGCGCGAGGCGCGCCGCCGGATCGGCATGGTCTTCCAGCACTTCAACCTGCTCTCCTCCCGCACGGTGCAGCAGAACGTCGAGCTCCCGCTGGAGATCATCGGCCTGGACCGCACCCAGCGCCGCCGCAAGGCCGCCGAACTGCTCGACCTGGTCGGCCTCGGCGACAAGGCCCGCAGCTACCCCAACCAGCTCTCCGGCGGCCAGAAGCAGCGGGTGGGCATCGCCCGCGCCCTGGCCGGCGACCCCAAGGTGCTGCTCTCCGACGAGGCCACCTCGGCCCTCGACCCGGAGACCACCCGCTCGATCCTCAAGCTGCTGCGCGACCTCAACCAGCAGCTGGGCCTGACGGTCCTGCTGATCACCCACGAGATGGACGTCATCAAGTCCGTCTGCGACTCCGCCGCCCTGATGCGCGGCGGCCGGGTGGTCGAGTCCGGCGAGCTGACCGACCTGCTGGCGCAGCCCGGCTCCGAGCTGGCCCGCGAGCTGTTCCCGCTGAGCGAGTTCGGCACCGGCCACCCCGGGACGACCGTGCTGGAGATCACCTTCCAGGGCGACGCCCCGGCGCAGCCCTTCGTCTCCCAGCTGGCCCGCACCTACCAGATCGACATCAACATCCTCGGCGCCGCGGTGGAGACGATCGCGGGCCGGATGGTCGGCCGGATGCGGGTCGAGCTGCCCGGCGGCCACCGGGACAACGTGGTGCCGATCGGCTACCTGCGCGAGCAGGGCCTCCAGGTGTCCCTGATCGATCCGGACGGCAGCAGCGGCACGGCGAACGGAGCGGCGGCATGAGCGGCCTGAGCTGGGACCAGATGCAGGAGCTGATGTGGCCCGCCACCCAGGAGACCTTCCAGATGGTCGGCGTCGCGACCGTCTGCACCGTGGTGCTCGGGCTGCCGCTCGGCGTGCTGCTGGTGCTCACCTCCAAGGGCGGGGCGCTGCAGAACCAGCCGGTGAACAAGGTGCTCGGCGCGGTCGTGAACCTGGCCCGCTCGCTGCCGTTCATCATCCTGATGATCGCGCTGATCTCCTTCACCCGGTGGCTGACCGGCAACTCCCTCGGCTGGCAGGCGGCGACCGTGCCGCTGACGGTCGGTGCGATCCCGTTCTTCGCCCGGCTGGTGGAGACCTCCGTCCGTGAGGTCGACCGCGGCCTGATCGAGGCGGTGCAGGCGATGGGCGGCAGCACCTGGACGCTGGTGCGCAAGACGCTGGTCCCCGAGGCGCTGCCCGGCATCGTGGCCTCCGTCACCACCACGGTGATCGCGCTGATCGGCTATTCCGCGATGGCCGGCACGGTCGGCGGCGGCGGTCTCGGCGACCTCGCCTACCGGTACGGCTACCTGCGCTTCGAGACCACCTTCATGTGGATCATCGTGGCCGAGATCGCGATCATCGTCACGGTGATCCAGCTGGCCGGCGACTACGCCGTGCGCCGGCTCGGCGACCGGGGCCGCGGCGGCGGACGCACCCGCCTGCTCCGCCCGCGCGCCACCGCTCCCGACGAGGACCTCGTCGCCTCCTAGACCTCCCCCGTCCGACCACCGGACGCGGCTCCCCGTATCACGCAGAAAGGCACTTTTCGTGCGCAACGTTCTGAAGTTCACCAGCGTCCTCGCCACCGCCGGCCTCGCCCTGTCGCTCGCCGCCTGCGGCAGCTCGGGCTCCTCCTCCTCGGACCCGAACGCGCCGCTGAAGGTCGTGGCCAGCCCGACCCCGCACGCGCAGATCCTCAAGTTCGTCAAGGACAACCTCGCGGCCAAGGCGGGCCTCAAGCTCGACATCAAGGAGGTCACCGACTACGTGACCCCCAACACGGCGGTGCAGGACGGTTCGGCCGACGTCAACTACTTCCAGCACGTCCCGTACCTGGATGACTTCAACAAGAAGAACGGCACGGACATCGTCTCGGTCGAGACCGTCCACCTGGAGCCGCTCGGCGTCTACTCCAAGAAGGTCAAGTCGATCGGCGACCTGCCGTCCGGCGCCACCATCGGCCTGCCGAACGACGCCACCAACGAGGGCCGCGCGCTCAAGCTGCTCGCCGACAACAAGCTGATCACCCTCAAGGACGGTGCCGGCACTGCGGCCACCCCGGCGGACGTGACGGCCAACCCGAAGAACTTCAAGTGGAAGGAGCTGGAGGCGGCCCAGCTGCCCCGCTCCATCGCCGACCTCGACGCCGCCGTGATCAACGGCAACTACGCGCTCGACTCGGGCCTCAAGCCGGCCACCGACGCGCTGGTGCTGGAGAAGGCCGAGGGCAACCCGTACGCCAACATCATCGCGGTCAAGAAGGGCAAGGAGAACGACCCGCGGGTGAAGAAGCTGGCCGAGCTGCTGCACTCCGACGAGGTCAAGAAGTACATCAACGACACGTTCCAGGGGTCGGTCATCCCGGCCTTCTGAACAAATTGATCGTCGTACGGTCATACCTTGTGATGTCCGACCGGGCCCCCGCCGCACCTCGGCGGGGGCCCGGTCGGGCAGTATGCACCAGGGACACCACGGCAGACCGGGTTCTGACGTACCGTCGCGCGCGCGGCGCACCGCATGACAGCCGCGGCGCGCCGGAGGCGTACGGTGTTGTGTTCACGACCCGGCGAGGAGAGACGGCATGGCAGCGAGCTTCCCCGAGACCGCCATCAGCACCGAGCGGCTGCTGCTGCGTCCCCTTGCGGAGGACGATGCCCCGGGCCTGGCCGCCATGATGGCCGACGACCTCGTGCTCGCCTGGACCGACCTCCCGCACCCCTTCACCGAGGAGTACGCGGCCGAGCTCGCCCGCACCCTCGCCCCCGCCCACCGCGCCCACGGCCGCGGCATCGTCTTCGTCGTCACCGAGCACCTCACCCAGCGCCTGGTCGGCCTGGTCGAACTGCGCAACACCGACTGGCGCCTGCGCAGCACCGAGATCTCCTACGTCACCGCCGCCTGGGCCCGCGGCGAGGGCTACGCCCCGGAGGCCGTCCTCGGCGTCGCCCAGTGGCTGTTCGAGGACCGCGGCTTCCTGCGGCTGGAACTGCGCACCGCCGCCGGGAACACCGCCGCCCAGCAGGTCGCCCAGAAGATCGGCGGCATCAGCGAGGGCGTGCTGCGCAGCGCCTGGATAGTCCGCGGCGAGTCCGGTGAGGTCGTGGTGGGGGCACCTCCCAGCCGCCAGGCTGGGGGAGAGAGCCGCAGTGACCTGATCCTGTGGAGCCTCCTCCCGGAGGACCTGGAGTCGCCCGAACTGCACCGGCACGGCTGGCACGGCGACCACCGCTACGTCCTGAGGGACTGATTCCCCCCGCTTCCCCCCGCGCCCTTCCCCGCTGGTCACCCGCGCGACGCGGACATGTGTACGAGATGTCGGCCTCCGGGGGACCACACCCGGTAGCCTCTCCACGGCGGCGCACAGCCGGCGCGACGAGCCGCGCAACGGGTCGCGCCACGAGTCGAGGGAGAACGGCCGCAGATGGCTGACCGGATCACGGTCATCGGGTGGGACGGCACGCCGCTGACCGAGGCCGCCGGCGCGGCCCTCGCCGCGGCGACCCTGGTGGCCGGAGCCTCCTACCAACTGGACGCCCTCCCGGTGCCGGAGGACGCCGAGCGGATCGCCCTCGGCAACATCCAGCAGGCCGCCCGCACGATCGCCGAACACCGCGGCGCCGCCGTCGTGGTCGCCGAGGGCGACCCGGGCTTCTTCGGCGTGGTGCGTACCCTGCGCCGCCCCGAATTCGGCCTCGAACTCGAAGTCCTGCCCGCCGTCTCCTCCGTGGCCACCGCGTTCGCCCGGGCCGGCATGCCCTGGGAGGACGCCCAGGTGGTCAGTGCCCACGGCGGACGGCTGCGCCGCGCCGCCAACATCTGCCGGGCCCACCCCAAGGTCGCCGTGCTCACCGCCCCCGGCGCCGGTCCGGGCGAACTCGCCCTGATGCTGCGCGGGGTGCACCGGACCTTCGTGGTCTGCGAGGCCCTCGGCACCCCGGACGAGGACGTCACCGTCCTCACCTCCGACCGGATCGCCGACCACGTCTGGCGCGACCCCAACGTGGTGCTGGTGATCGGCGGCGGCGCCCAGGCCGGCGCGGTCGGCGAGGCGGCCGGCTGGCTGGCCGGGCGCCCGCTCGGCTACCCCGGCGCGGAACGCGGCTGGGCGCTCCCCGGCGACGCCTATGCGGGCGCCGGGCGCACGGAGGGCGAGCCGGGCGCGTCGGAGGCGCTGCCCGCGCACGTGCGCGCCCTGGTGCTGGCCCGTCTGGGTGCACGTCCCGGGGACCTGGTCTGGTCGGTCGGCGCGGGCAGCGGCGCCCTCGCGGTGGAGGCGGCCCGGTTCGGCGCCGCCGTGGTCGCGGTGGAGGCCTCCCGCTCGGCCTGCGCCCGGCTCACCGTCAACGCCCGCCGGTACGGCGTCGAAGTGGAGACGGTGTACGGGCAGGGGCCCGAGGTGCTGGGCGGCCTGCCGGAGCCCGACGCGGCGGTGGTGGAGGCCGGCGGCCTGGACGTGGTGCGTGCGGTGCTGGCCCGCAAGCCGGAGCGCTTCGTCGCCCTGGCCCGGAACTTCGCCGAGGCCGAGGAGGTCCACCGGGCCATCGTCGGGGCCGGCTACCGGGCGGACGGAGCGCTGCTGCAGTCCACCCCGCTGCGGGCCGGCGAGGAGGACGGCGCACTGGAGCTGGGGGCGGGCGCGGGCGGCGCACTGCTGCTCTGGGGTGAGCAGATCGTGTGAAGGCCTCGGGTGCGCGCCGGGCCGCCGGTCGCGCCGCGCGGTGATCCAGGTCGCATCCGGACACCGATTCGAGAGGTCACCGCGCCGGGCCGGTAGTGTGGCGTCCCAGGCGGCTCCAGCCGCCGACGACCCATCCGATTCGGTCGGTTTGTCACCTTTTTGACGTGGTGCAACCCGGTTCCGCTCGGAGTGTGGGCAATTCGACGGGCCGCGTGCCGGACCTGGAGAATGCCGTAGGGTCCGGTGCGGTCGTGCCGGTTGCTCCGGGTTGTCGTTGATTCAGATGGTGCACCGCCTTCACCGGCGGTGCCCGGGCCGGGGTGCCGCAGCGCGCCGGAAGGACTTGGGCCGCAGCGCCACGGCGCGGCGGCCGCGTGTGGTTGAGGGGCGGGTCGGTGCAGGCCCGGCCCGTGCGGATGGGCGCTGCGGTCGGTGATCGCGTCGCCAAGGGGCGCGGCAGCGGCCTGGAAGGAGCTTTGACAATGACCGATGGCGGCCACGTCCCGGGCGAGGGACTGCCGGAGCACCTGAACGCCGGGCCCGACCCGCTCGGCGGACCGGAGGGCGTCGCGGGCGTTGCACCCCTGCAGGGCGTCGCGACCGACGGCGGCGTGATCCCGAACCCGGCGGCACCGCTCGGCGGCGTGCCCGGCGCGGTGCCCCCCGGCGCGGGCCTGATCCCGCCGCAGGGCCAGCCGAACTTCGCCGCCCCCGGCGTGCCGTCCCCGGCCGCTCCGGGCGACGGCTGGGCCGTCGACCAGGGCGCCCCGCGCCCGGCGTTCCACTTCGTCGACCAGCCGGACGGGCTGGACGACGAGGACGACGTCCTGCTGATGCCCGGCCCGCAGGGCTCCTGGGGTGCCGAGCAGGCGCCGTTCGCGCAGCCGGACGGCACCCCGGTCGAGCCCTCCTGGCCGCCGGTGGACCCGCCGGTCCTCGGTGGCGAGCACCTCCAGCAGCCGTTGCAGGCCGGCCCGGCGCAGCCGTACGCGCAGCAGCCGATGACGCAGGCTCAGGCGCCGCGCCGCCCGCTGCACGCCGGTCCGCCCATCCCGGACCCCTCGCTGATGACCGGCCAGGTGCCGGTCCGTTCGCTGGCCGACCGCGGCCCGACCCAGGGCGGCACGCCCGCGCACGGCATCCCGGTGGTCGGCCGGCCGCCGATGGGCGAGGCCGCCGCGCCGGTCCCGGGCGTCGTGCCCCAGGGTGCGCCGCAGGCCGCCCCGCTGGCGCCCGCCGCGTCGATGGCCCCGGTGACCACCACGGTCGAGGGCGGGCCGGAGGTTCACCAGGTGCCGCAGGGCCAGGGCTACCAGCAGGTGCCGCTCGCCTCGCAGCCGATCGAGGGCCTGACGGCCGTCGAGACGGTCGGCGCGATCGAGGTGATCGAGGTGATCGAGGCAGTCGAGACCCCGGCCGCCGTCCCGGTCGCCGAGGCCGTTCAGGCCGCGCCGGTCGTCGAGGCCGTCCCGGCCCCGTCGGCGCCCGAGGCCGCACCGGAGGCCCAGACCGCCCTGGTCGAGCCGGTCACGGCGGAGAGCACCGCGGTCGAGACCGTGGTCGTCGACGCGACTGCCGTCGAGACCGCCGTGGTCGAGGGAGCCGCCGTCGAGGTCGTGGCCGCCGCGGCCGACGAGACGTCCGAGACCGCCGCCCCGGCGGGTCAGCCCCGCCGGATCTCCGCCTTCCTCGCCGCGCCGACCCCGCACGGCCTGCCCAAGGTCGAGGCGGCCCAGCAGGCCCCGTCGGCCGGGGAGGTGACCCAGGAGCAGCCCGCTCCCATAGCGGCCGCCGACGCGCCGCAGGCCGCCGAGCCGGTCCCGGCCGTCGAGGCGGTCCAGGAGGCCGGGCAGGTCGCGGAGGCCGTTCAGGACGCCCAGGCTGTTCAAGCCGTCGTCGTCGAACCGGTCGCCGAGACCGCCGCCGGCACCGGCGAGATGCCCTCCGGCCAGGTCGTCGCCGAGGCCGCCGGGCAGGAGCCCGCCGCGGAGCCCGTCGAGGCCGTCGCCGTCGAGGCCGCCGGTGCCGAGCCGGTCGCCGAGGGCGAGCAGCCGCAGCCGGAGGCCGTCCAGGCGGGGACGCCCGCGGAGGCCCCGGCCGAGCCGATCGCCGAGCAGCCGGAGCAGCCGGCCGTCGAGCAGGCCGCCGTCGAGCAGCCGGCCGTCGAGCAGCCCGTCGACTCCGAGGCCGCGCAGCCCGTCGAGGCCGCCGCCCCGGAGGCCGAGCAGCAGCCCGCCGCCGGGCCGACCGCCGAGGCCGCCGGGCAGGAGCCCGCCGCGGAGCCCGTCGAGGCCGTCGCCGTGGAGGAGCCGCAGGCCGAGCAGGCCGCGGAGCAGCCCGAGGCCGAGCCCGTCGCCGTCGCGCCGGAGGCCGTCCAGGAGGAGGCCCCCGCCGTCGAGCAGGCCGCGGAGCAGCCGGTCGAGCAGGCCACCGAGCAGGTGCCCGCTGCCGCC
The DNA here is from genome assembly GCF_040303105.1 of Kitasatospora sp. NPDC096128. NCBI lineage: Bacteria > Bacillati > Actinomycetota > Actinomycetes > Kitasatosporales > Streptomycetaceae > Kitasatospora > Kitasatospora sp. NPDC096128. Next base: position 125,992 of record NZ_JBEOSP010000022.1, read on the forward strand.
GAGCCGGTCGCCGTCGAGCAGCCGGCAGGAGAGGAGCCGCAGCCCGAGCCCCAGGCCGGGACCGAGCCCGACGCCCAGGCCGAGCAGCCCGCCGACCAGCAGCCCGAGGCGCCCGTCGAGCCGACCGGCGCCCCGGCCGCCGAGGGCGAGCAGCCGGCCGAGCCCGCCGAGCCCCGCGGCCCGGCCGCCCCCGGCTACGACGAGGCCGGCCGCGACGCCGTGCACCAGGTGATCCGCGAGCGCCGCGACATCCGCAACGGCTTCCGCCCGGACCCGATCCCGCACGAGGTGCTGATCCGCGTCCTGGAGGCCGCCCACACCGCCCCCAGTGTCGGCTACTCGCAGCCCTGGGACTTCGTGGTGATCCGCTCGGCGAAGACCCGTCGGAAGATGCACGCCCTGGCCGAGCGCCAGCGCGAGGCGTACGCGGACTCGCTGCCGAAGGGCCGGGCCAAGCAGTTCCGGGAGATCAAGATCGAGGCGATCCTCGACACCCCGGTGAACATCGTGGTCACCGCCGACCGCACCCGCGGCGGCAGGCACACCCTGGGTCGGCACACCCAGCCCCAGATGGCCCCGTACTCGGCCGCCCTGGCCGTCGAGAACCTCTGGCTGGCCGCCCGCGCCGAGGGCCTGGGCGTCGGCTGGGTGAGCTTCTTCGACGACGAGGAGCTGGTCCGCGAGCTCGGCCTGCCCGAGCACCTGGAGGTCGTCGCCTACCTGTGCGTCGGCTTCGTCGACTCCTTCCCGGACGAGCCGGAGCTGGAGCAGCAGGGCTGGGCCAAGAAGCGCCCGCTCGCCTGGGTGGTCCACGAGGAGCAGTACGGCAACCGCGCGCTGCCCGGCGAGGAGCCGCAGAGCCTGCTCGCCGACACCCTGCGCGGCATCCGCCCGCTGGACGCCAAGGCGCTCGGCGAGGCCTGGGACCGCCAGAAGCGGATGACCAAGCCGGCCGGTTCGCTCGGCATGCTGGAGATCATCTCCGCCCAGCTGTGCGGCCTGTCCCGCAAGTGCCCGCCGCCGATCCCGGAGCCCGCCTGCGTGGCGATCTTCGCGGGTGACCACGGCGTGCACGCCCAGGGCGTCAGCCCGTGGCCGCAGGAGGTGACCGCCCAGATGGTCGGGAACTTCCTGGCCGGGGGAGCGGTGATCAACGCCTTCGCCAAGCAGATCGGCACCGAGGTCTGCGTGGTGGACGTCGGCGTCGCCGCCGAGCTGCCGCAGGCCGTCCAGCAGGGCCGCGCCACCGGCCTGCTGCCGCGCAAGGTCAAGCCCGGCACCGACGACATGACCCAGGGCCCGGCGATGACCCGCGAGGAGGCCCTCCAGGCCATCGAGGTCGGCATCGAGACCGCCCGCGACCTGGTCGCGGCGGGCAACAAGGCGCTGGTCACCGGCGACATGGGGATCGCCAACACGACCGCCTCGGCCGCCCTGATCTCGGTGTTCACCGGCCTCGACCCGGCCGAGGTCACCGGCCGCGGCACCGGCATCGACGACGAGACCCACGCCCGCAAGATCGAGGTCATCCGCACCGCGCTGGCCCTCCACCAGCCCGATCCGAACGACCCGATCGGCGTCCTCGCCGCCATCGGCGGCCTGGAGCACGCGGCCATCGCCGGCTTCCTGCTGGGCGCCGCCTCGCTGCGCACCCCGGTGGTGCTGGACGGCGTCATCGCCGGTTCGGCCGCGCTGGTCGCCAAGGCGATCGCCCCCGAGGTGCTGGCCGCCTGCATCGCCGGTCACCGCTCCGCCGAGCCCGGCCACCAGGCCGCGCTGGCGAAGCTGGGCCTGCGTCCGCTGATCGACCTGGACCTGCGGCTCGGCGAGGGCACCGGTGCCCTGCTGGCGCTCCCGCTGGTGCAGAGTGCGGCCCGTGCGATGCACGATGTAGCCACCTTCGACTCCGCCGGGGTCACCGAGAAGGCCTGACGCACCACCCCCACCGCTCCGCGGACCGGCCCGAGGGCGCGCCGGCCCGCGGAGCGGTGTATCGCCGTACCGCAGCACCGCCCCACCCCTCATCCCGATCAGGAGCACCGCCGATGAGCGCGCCCACCCCGCACCCCAGCACCGAGGGCAGGACCCCCTACCCGGTGGGCCTGCTGCTGGCCGGCCGTCGCGTCGTCGTGGTCGGCGGCGGCCAGGTCGCGCAGCGGCGGCTGCCCGCGCTGATCGCCTCCGGTGCCGAGCTGCACCTGATATCCCCGGCCACCACCCCGGCCGTCCAGGCGATGGCCGACGCGGGCGAGCTGACCTGGCACGCCCGCCCGTACGCGGCCGGCGACCTGGCCGACGCCTGGTACGTCCTGGTGGCCACCGACGCCCCGGAGGTCAACGCGGCGGTCAGCGCCGAGGCCGAGCGCGAGCGGGTGTTCTGCTCCCGCAGCGACGACGCCTCCGCCGCCACCGCCTGGACCCCGGCCACCGGCCGTGACGGCGGTGCCACCGTCGCCGTGCTCACCGGCGACCCGCGCCACTCCGCCGCCCTGCGCGACGCCGTCGTCGGCGGCCTGCGGGACGGCTCGCTGGCCGCCCGCTCGTACCGCACGCGCGGTGCCGGCGTGGCCCTGGTCGGCGGCGGCCCCGGCGACCCGGATCTGATCACCGTGCGCGGTCGCCGCCTGCTCGCCGACGCCGACGTGGTGGTCGCCGACCGCCTCGCCCCGCGCGAGCTGCTCGCCGAGCTGCCCGAGCACGTCGAGGTGATCGACGCCTCCAAGATCCCCTACGGGCGGCAGATGGCCCAGGAGGCCATCAACCAGGCGCTGATCGACCACGCGAAGGCCGGGAAGTTCGTGGTCCGGCTCAAGGGCGGCGACCCGTACGTCTTCGGCCGCGGCGGCGAGGAGCTGCTGGCCTGTGCCGAGGCCGGCATCCCGGTCACCGTGGTGCCCGGCATCTCCAGCTCGATCAGCGTCCCGGCGTCGGCCGGCATCCCGGTCACCCACCGCGGGCTGACCCAGGAGTTCACCGTGGTCTCCGGCCACGTCGGCCCGGACGACCCGCGCTCGGTCACCAACTGGACGGCCGTCGCCGGGATGAACGGCACCCTGGTGCTGCTGATGGCCGTGGACAAGATCGGCGCGATCGCCGCCAAGCTGGTCGAGCACGGCCGCCCGGCCGACACCCCGGTCGCCATCGTCCAGGAGGGCACCACCGCCGCCCAGCGCCGGGTGGACGCCACCCTGGCCACCGTCGCCGCCGTGGTCCGGGCCGAGGGCGTCAAGCCCCCGGCGGTCATCGTGGTCGGCGACGTGGTCAACGTCCTGGCCGCCGCCTTCCAGCGCTAGCACACCGGCGGAGCGGGAAGTCGGCCGGTCCGACTTCCTACTCCAGCGGCTGCTCCGTCCAGATGACCTTCCCGGTCGCCGTGTAGCGCGTCCCCCAGCGGTCCGCGAACTGCGCGACCAGGAACAGCCCGCGCCCGCCCTCGTCCTCGGTCGCCGCGTACCGCAGGTGCGGCGAGGTGCTGCTGCCGTCCGACACCTCGCAGATCAGCGAGCGGTCGCGCAGCAGCCGCACCCGGATCGGCCCGGAGCCGTACCGGATCGCGTTGGTCACCAGCTCGCTGAGGATCAGCTCGGTGACGAACGCGGCCTCGTCCAGCCCCCAGTCCGCCAGCCGCCGGGCCACCTGCGCCCGGACCACCCGCACCGCCGCCGGGTCGGCGGGCACGTCCCACTGCGCGACCTGGTCCGGCGCCAGCACCTTCGTCTCCGCGACCAGCAGCGCGATGTCGTCCTGCGGGTGCGCCGGCAGCATCGCCCCCAGCACGTCCGCACAGGTCTGCTCGGGCGTGCGCGGCGGCCCGCTGAGCGTCGTCCGGAGCAGCTCCAGGCCCTCGTCGATGTCCCGCTCCCGGTCCTCCACCAGCCCGTCCGTGTACAGCACCAGCCGGCTGCCCTCGGCCAGCTCCAGCTCGACGGTCTCGAACGGCAGCACCGCCAGCCCCAGCGGCGGCCCGGTCGGCAGCTCCGGGAACGTCACCCGGCCCTGCGGGTCCACCACGGCCGGCGGCGGGTGCCCGGCACCGGCCAGCGTGCAGCGCCGCGACACCGGGTCGTAGATCGCGTACAGGCAGGTCGCCCCGGTCAGGCCCGCGCTCCCGTCGCCGCCCGCCTCCTCCTGGTCGATCCGGTTCACCAGCTCGTCCAGATGGCCCAGCAGCTCGTCCGGCGGCAGGTCGAGCGTCGAGAAGTTGTGGATCGCCGTCCGCAGCCGGCCCATCGTCGCCGCCGCGTGCAGCCCGTGGCCGACCACGTCGCCGACCACCAGGGCGACCCGCGCGCCCGGCAGCGGGATCACGTCGAACCAGTCCCCGCCCACCCCGGCCTGGGCCGGCAGGTAGCGGTGCGCCACCTCCAGCGCGGTCTGCACCGGCAGGCTGCGCGGCAGCAGGCTGTGCTGCAGGGTCACCGCCATCGCGTGCTCCCGGGTGTACCGGCGGGCGTTGTCGATGCACACGGCCGCGTGCGCCACCAGCTCCTCGGCCAGGGCCAGGTCCTCCGGCTCGAACGGCTCAGGCCGGTCCGCCCGCCAGAACCGGGCCACCCCCAGCAGCTCCCCGCGCGCCCGCAGCGGCACCCGCAGCAGCGAGTGCACCCCGTACGCCAGTACCTGGGCCGAGCGCTCCGGATCCTGCTCCCGCCAGCCCAGGGCCTCGGCCAGCCGCGGCTCCATCCCGGGCGAGCCGCTCTGCAGCGCCCCGGCCAACGGGGTGGCCGGCACCACCTCCATGACGGTGCCCACCGGGTGGAACGGCGCGTCGTCCCTGGTCCCGGCGAGCGCGGTCCGGCGCATCCGGCCCAGCGAGCCGATCGGCGGCGGCTCCTCGCCCGCCAGCACCTGCTCGGCCAGGTCCACCGTGACGAAGTCCGCGAACCGAGGCACCGTGACCTGCGCCAGCTCCTCCGCGGTCCGGGTCACGTCCAGCGAACTGCCCACCGTCACCCCGGCGTCGTACAGCAGCCGCAGCCGCCGCTGTGCGCCCTCGGCCCGGCCGGTCAGTGCCTGCAACTCGGTGGAGTCGCGCAGCGTGGCGACGCAGCCGGGCGGGCCGCCGTCCCGGTCGGTCAGCCGGACGTTCACCGCCAGCAGCCGCTCCCCGGCCAGCACCACCTCGTCGCTCACCGGCTGCTCGGCGGTCAGCAGCGCCAGCGGCGCGGGCTCCAGGCCCAGGTCGGCCACCGGGCGGCCCTCGGCGTCCGGCGGCAGGTCCAGCAGCCGGCGCGCCTCGTCGTTGCAGAGCAGCAGCCGCCCGTCCCCGCCGACGATCATCACGCCCTCGCGCACCGCGTGCAGCACCGCCGCGTGGTGCTCGTACATCCGGGTCATCTCGACCGGGCCCAGCCCGTGGGTCTGCCGCCGCAGCCGCCGGCTGATCAGCGCGGTACCCAGCGTGGCCAGCCCTATCGCGCCCGCCGCCGCGCCCAGCACCAGCGGCAGCTGGCGCTCGCTCGCGGTGGAGACCTTGTTCAGGGTGACTCCCGCCGAGACCAGCCCGACCACCGAGCCGTCCGGCGCGTACACCGGGACGACCGCCTGCACCAGCGGGCCGAGCGTACCGGTGAGGTGCTGGGTCACCACCTGGCCGTGCAGCGCCGGCTCGTACGTGCCGATGAACATGTGGCCGATCCGGGCCGGGTTGGGGTGGGTGTAGCGGATGCCCTGGTTGTTCAGCACGACGATGAAGTCCACGCCCGAGGAGATCCGCGCGGACTGCGCCTTGGGCTGCAGGATCGCGGTCGGGTCGGGGGAGCGCAGCGCGTCCACCATGCCCGGGGAGTTGGCGAAGGCCTGGGCGACCGCCACCGACCGGTTGGTCGCTTCGTGGTCGGCGTCGTTGCGCGACTGCACCACCAGCGCCACCGCGGCCCCCGCCACCAGCAGCAGCACGATCAGGATCTGCAGCGCGAACACCTGCCCGGCCACCGACCAGTGCCGGGCCGGTCTCGACCGCTTCGCGCGTGGCAGCTCTAGCCGACCGTGTGGGCGCCCACCGGGGGAGCCGGCGTCGCCGGTGGCACCAGAGGCCGACGGAGCCCAGGATCGGCCCGGATTTCGGGCCATACCGTCATATTTGCACTCCGAGTAGCCCGGGACCACCCCGTCACCTCCGCCGTTTGGCCTTCCCCGCCCCGGCTTGGCAAGATCACAGGGTGTCCGAACCCAGTGCCATCACCGACCCGGCCGACCCCCGCCTCGCCGACTACACCGGCCTCACCGACGTCGAACTTCGCCGCCGCCGCGAACCGGCCGAGGGCCTGTTCATCGCCGAGGGGGAGAAGGTCATCCGCCGCGCCCTCACGGCCGGCTACCGGATGCGGTCGATGCTGCTGACCGCCAAGTGGCTCGACGTGATGGCCGACGTCATCGCCGAGGCGGACGCCCCGGTCCACGTGGTCGAACCCGGCCTCGCCGAAGCCGTCACCGGCTACCACGTCCACCGCGGCGCCCTCGCCTCGATGGAGCGCAAGCCCCTCCCGGACGCCACCGACCTGCTCGCCGGGGCACGCCGGGTCGCCGTGCTCGAAGGCCTGGTCGACCACACCAACCTCGGCGCCATCTTCCGCAGCGCTGCCGCCCTCGGCATGGACGCGGTCCTGCTCTCGCCCGACTGCGCCGACCCGCTCTACCGCCGGGCCGTCAAGGTCTCCATGGGCGCCGTCTTCGCGGTCCCCTACGCCCGCCTCGACCCCTGGCCCGCCGCCCTCGACACCGTCCGCGACGCCGGCTTCACCCTCCTCGCCCTCACCCCCGCCGACACCGCCGTCGACCTCGCCACCCTCGCCCCCCACACCCTCCCCAAGACCGCCCTCCTCCTCGGCGCCGAAGGAGACGGCCTCACCCCCCGAGCCATCGCCGCCGCCCACCACCCCGTCCGCATCCCCATGGCCCACGGCATCGACTCCCTCAACGTCGGCGCCGCCGCCGCCGTAGCCTTCTACGCCGTCACCACCCCCTGAACCCACCCGGCCCGACTCCCCCCACTCACGGGCCCCGCCACCCGGCCAACCGCCCACCGGAAGTCGGCCGGGCCGACTTCCGGCGTTCACCGACCGCATCGCCCGAGCAACCGTCCGCACACGCGGCCGCGTTCAGCCCCGGGCCCGTACCAGAAGTCGACCGAGCCGACTTCCTACGCCTTGTCGCTCAGCCGGTCGGTGCAGTCGGCGGGGCCGGTGCGGCGGCCGGGGGAGGGGTGGTGAGGCCGGTGCCGCCGGAGGCGCCGGCGCCGGGCCAGGACTCGTCGAGGGTGCCGTCGGCCCGCACGGTGTAGCGGGTGGAGATGATCGCGCCGGTGGTGGCCACGCGTTCCTCGCGGACGACCGCGCTGCCGTCCAGGCGCCAGGTGGCGGTGGCCTGCGGGTCGGCGGTGGAGGTGCGGGAGGTGGTGGCGACCGGCGCGTCGCCGGCGAAGGTGTAGAGCTGGACGAGGTCGACCGGCGCCGCCCCCTCCGCTCGCCGCAGCACCACGACCGCGGCCGGCTGGCCCTTGTACCGGGCCGGCAGTACGGCGCTCAGCGCGACCTGCGGCCCGCCGCCGACCGAGCGCCCGTCCTTCAGGGTGACGCCGGGCCCGCCGGCGACGTCGGGGTAGCCGCGGTTGGGCCAGTCGACCGCGGGCCCCGGCCCCTGCGCGGGCGCCAACGCACTGTCCGCGGTGCCGCGCGCGGCGGCCGGAACCGGGGGCGCGGAGGTCTGCTGTGCGACGTCCGCGGAGGTGCCGGGCACGGCCCGTTCGCCACCGCCCCCGGTGCCCGCCGTCGCGGTCTGCCCGACCACCGGCCGCGCCCCCTGGTTGCTCCGGTTCTCACAGCCCTGTGCCGCCGCGATGGCCAGCGCGACGCCGATCGTCACGGTGACGAAGACGACCAGCCGTTGCCGCAGCAGCCGCTGCCGCGCCGTTCCGGGCCGTCCGCCGGGAGCGGGGGGGTGCTGCCGGTCCCGGGGCCGGGGCCGACCCGGGGGCGGGGTGTGCGAGCGGTCCCGCAGCGGACGGGTGACGGGTGTGGCCTCGGGCCGGGGGAGCGGGGCACCCTGCGGGCGCCGTGCGGAGCCCGCGGGCACCTGCCCGCCCGGACGGCCGGCACCGGCCCTGGCCCGCGCCGCCGGCGCGGGTTCGGGCGAGCGCCCGGGGGCCGGTACGCCCGACCGACCGCTCTCCTGCTCCGGGGCCTGCGGCGGACGAGGGGCACCAGCCTGCGCGGCGGCCGGTGCCGCCCCTCGCCGGGCCCCGCGCCCGCTGCCGGCGGTGGCCGCGCCGCGGGCCGCCAGTTCGCTGAGCCGCTCGTGCAGGGCGGCCGCGCCGGGCCGCTCGGCGGGCTCCTTGGCGAGGCAGGCCCGGATGAGCGGGGCGAGCTGCAGCGGCACGTCCGACAGGTCGGGTTCCTCGTGGACGACCCGGTACAGCATCACTTCGGAGGAGGCCCCGGAGCCGAACGGGGTGTCCCCGGTGAGTGCGTATGCGAGGGTGGCGCCGAAGGCGAAGACATCGGTGGCCGGGGTGACGGCGACGCCGCGGACCTGCTCGGGGGCGAGGAAGCCGGGGGAGCCGACGGCGGTGCCGACGTGGGTGAGCGTGCTGGCGCCGCGCGACCAGGCGATGCCGAAGTCGATGATCCTGGGGCCGCGCGGGGAGAGCAGGATGTTGGAGGGCTTGAGGTCGCGGTGGACGACCCCGGCCTCGTGCACCTTGACCAGCCCGTCGGCGAGGGCGGCGCCGATCCGGGCGGCTTCGGGCCAGTTCAGCGGCCCCTCGTCGCCGACCCGCTTGTAGAGGGAGGGCCCGGGGACGTAGGCGGTGGCGAGCCAGGGCCGGTCGGCTTCGATGTCTGAGCCGACGACCCGGGCGGTGCAGCCGCCCCGGATTCTGGAGGCGGCGGCGATCTCCCGGGCGAAGCGGGTGCGGAACTCCTGGTCCTCGGCGAGTTCGGCGCGGATGAGCTTGAGGGCGACGCGCTGTCCGCGGCGGTCGGAGCCGAGGTAGACCACGCCCATGCCGCCGGCTCCCAGCCGCCGGTGCAGGCGGTACGGCCCGACGATGCGGGGGTCCTCACGCCTCAGCCGCATCATCGCCATGTCTCGTTCCCCGTCAGCCTGTGGGTGAGGCCCCGTCGGTTGGGGCATCGTCAGTTCCTGTCTGGCACAGCTTACGGACTGCCTGCTGCGGTGTGCTGATACGCAACACCTCAAGCCGCCGTGCGATTGTCTGATCTTGAGCTGGGTCGCAGGTCAGAGGGGTGCCGAATCGTTTCTCGGGGTTGCCCCTCAGGGTTCCCCCGGGGGCGGGGTGAGAGCTTCCTCCCCCTCCGGTAGTACGCCTTGAGTCTGAGCGTCATCCTCCGGGATGCCCGAGGAACAGTACGACGGCATGACGCCCGGAAGGCCCCCTGACCAATAGCGTTGTGTCCAGCGGTGGACGGGGAGCTCGTCCCCCGAGGTAAGCCGTCCACCGCGCCAACTCGACCGGATCAGGAGCAGGGCCATGGCATCGCACGAGACGGGCACCACCCGCCGGCGTCGACCGCCCTTCATCCAGCCCCAGTCCGCCGAGCGGCCCACCCGGCACCCCGCCGTGGCGCTGGCCATGGCCCTGCCGTGCGCCGTGCTCCTGGTGATGCTGTTCGGCGGGTGGGAGCAGATGGCGAACCAGGCCGAAGCCCTCGCCGACCTGCTCGGCCGCTGAGGAAGGAACGCCGGGAGAGAGCACCGGCGAAGAACACAAGAACGGGCACTGCTTCCCTGGGGACGGGGAGCAGTGCCGCCGGGGAGGCCGCGGCCGCGTTGACACGCGGACGGGCGAGAGCGGTCCGCAGAGCACCCCGGCAGGCGGAGACGCCGCGTACGGACGTCGGTGAGGGCGACCGTACGCGGCTCTTCTCTGCGCTCGGGCCCTCCGGCCCGCCCCTCGCAGGAACGCCAAAAGGCCGAGGCCGCGACCCTGACGGATCGCGGCCTCGGCCGTTACTGTGCGCGATACTGGGATTGAACCAGTGACCCCTACCGTGTCAAGGTAGTGCTCTCCCGCTGAGCTAATCGCGCCTGGTGAGGCGGTTGTGCAGCAGGCCCCGAGGGGCCCGTTACTGTGCGCGATACTGGGATTGAACCAGTGACCCCTACCGTGTCAAGGTAGTGCTCTCCCGCTGAGCTAATCGCGCCTGGTGAGGCGGTTG
>NZ_JBEOSP010000022.1:136266-148798 GCF_040303105.1 Kitasatospora sp. NPDC096128
TTGTGCAGCAGGCCTCGAAGGGCCCGTTACTGTGCGCGATACTGGGATTGAACCAGTGACCCCTACCGTGTCAAGGTAGTGCTCTCCCGCTGAGCTAATCGCGCCTGGTAAGGCGATCCTGCAGCGGACCTCGTGAGATCCGACGTGCGCGATACTGGGATTGAACCAGTGACCCCTACCGTGTCAAGGTAGTGCTCTCCCGCTGAGCTAATCGCGCGGGGAGGTCTCCCGGCAGAACCGGGGGAGCCTCTCGGAGGTGGAGACGGGATTTGAACCCGTGTACACGGCTTTGCAGGCCGTTGCCTCGCCTCTCGGCCACTCCACCAGGCAACACATGAAGAACGACTTTACACTGTTCTCCATCGAGCGGACGACGAGATTCGAACTCGCGACCCTCACCTTGGCAAGGTGATGCTCTACCAACTGAGCCACGTCCGCCTGTCTCCCGGGGACCTTCACCGCTTTTCTTCGGCTGCGCTCCCTGGCGACGTGTTGAACTCTAGCGGATTCCCGGGCCAGCTAAAAATCCGTTCCCGCAGCGTGCCGCGGGGATGGCCGAGGAGTGCCGTCCCGTCAGCCCTTCCGGCCGGCCGCCGGCCACCACCTGCGGCGCTGCCGGACGATCATCCGCAGGTCGCCCGGCGCACACCGGCGCGACGCACCCGGCTGCTCGTACGCGGGGGCGCGGCGGGCTCGGGCCCCCGCCCGGGAGGAGCCCCCCGACCTACACTTCAGGCACCCCCACCCCCAGCAGCACCGCGCAGGAGAACCGTGTCCGGCCACCCCGCCCCCCGCACTCCGCTCGCCCGCTTCGGCGGCCGCCTGGCCACCGGACTGCGTGACGTCACCTCGGACCCGGCCGCACTCGACTCCTCCGGGTACTGGGCCGTCGCCTACGACTACGAGGGCCGGCTGACCTGCGCCCGCTTCGACGACGTCCGCCCCGCCCCGGCCCCGCCCTCCGGCGCCGGCTGGCACGGCCCGGACGCCGGCAGCTGGCACAGCTCCCTGGACCGCGCCGCCTACACCGCGGGCGTACGCCGTATCCGCGAGCACATAGCCGCGGGCGAGGTGTACCAGGCCAACCTCTGCCGGGTGCTGTCCGCGCCGCTGCCCGACCCCGACCGCAGCGACATCGACGCCCTCACCGGCCTCCTCGCGCACGGCAACCCCGCCCCGTACGCCGGCACCATCCGACTGCCCGACCACGGCGTCGAGATCGCCACCGCCTCCCCCGAGCTCTACCTGCACCGCACCGGACGCACCGTCTCCTCGGGTCCGATCAAGGGCACCGGCCGGACGGAGGACGACCTCCTCGAGAAGGACCACGCCGAGAACGTGATGATCGTCGACCTGGTCCGCAACGACCTCGGCCGGGTCTGCGGGACCGGCACCGTCACCGTCCCCGACCTCTGCGTCGTCGAGAAGCACCCCGGCCTGGTCCACCTGGTCTCCACCGTCGAGGGCACCCTGCGCGACGGCGCCGGCTGGCCCGAACTGCTCGCCGCCACCTTCCCGCCCGGCTCGGTCACCGGTGCCCCCAAGTCCAGTGCCCTGCGGATCATCGACGCGCTGGAGACCGCCCCCCGCGGCCCCTACTGCGGCGCCGTCGGCTGGGTCGACGCCGACCGCGGCGAGGGCGAACTCGCCGTCGGCATCCGCACCTTCTGGCTCGACCGGCAGGACCCGCAGGCACCCGTCCTGCGCTTCGGCACCGGCGCCGGCATCACCTGGGGCTCCGACCCCGAACGCGAGTGGGCGGAAACCGAACTGAAGGCCGCCAGACTGGTCGCGATAGCGTCGGGCGCCGGTCTCGGCAGCGACGCCGACACCGACCTCGAGCCGCACCGCGCCTAGGAGCAGCCCCCTGATGGACAACCGCACCACGAGCTGGGTCAACGGAACCCTCGTCGACTCCGCCGACGCCGCCGTCTCGGCCCTCGACCACGGCCTCACCACCGGCGACGGTGTCTTCGAGACCCTGAAGGCCGTCGACGGCCGCGCCTTCGCCGTCACCCGCCACCTCGACCGGCTCACCCGCTCCGCCCGCGGCCTCGGCCTGCCCGACCCCGACCACGACCTGGTCCGCGAGGCCTGCGCCCGGGTCCTCGCCGCCAACCCGGCCCCGCTCGGCCGCCTGCGCGTCACCTACACCGGCGGCAACGCCCCGCTCAGCTCCGAGCGCGGCAGCACCGGCCCCACCCTGATCGTCGGCTTCAACGCCATCGACCGCCGCCCCGACGAGACCGCCGTGGCCGTCGTCCCCTGGCGCCGCAACGAGCACAGCGCCGTCGCCGGCCTCAAGACCACCTCCTACGCCGAGAACGTGGTCGCCCTCGCCGCCGCCCACCGCGTCGGCGCCTCCGAGGCCCTGTTCGCCAACACCGCGGGCCGACTCTGCGAGGGCACCGGCTCCAACGTCTTCGTGGTCCTCGGCGGCCGGCTGCTCACGCCCGTCCTCGCCTCCGGCTGCCTGGCCGGCATCACCCGGCAGCTGATCATCGACTGGTGCGGAGCAGAGGAGGCCGACCTCCCGCTCGACGCCCTCCAGGGCGCCGAGGAGGTCTTCCTGACCTCCACCACCCGCGACGTCCAGGCCGTCACCCGTGTCGACGACCGCCGCCTGCCCGGTGTCGGCCCGGTCACCGCCAAGGCCATCGCCGTCTTCGCCGAGCGCAGCGGCGACGACCTCGACCCCTGATCCCGACGACCCCCCGATTCCGACGATCCCGGACCCGGCGCGACGGCCGGGGAGACGCCGCGGGCGGCGCGGATAACCTCCCCGGCGAGGGGAAGGGACCACGACATGACCACCACGCTGCGCCCTGAGGGCCCGGAGACACCCACCACGGTCGGCGGCCGCACCAGACGCTGGCGGATCCTCTCGAACGGCCACCAGATCGGTGCGCTGCGCACCACCTCGGCCCGCCACGGCAGTGAACTCTGGGGCGAGATATCGGAGTTGGAGGTCACGGAGGGCCGCGGCCGGGGTCGCGGCACCTTCGGTGCACTGGCCGCCGAGGAGGTGCTGCGCACCTGGGGCTGTACCCGGGTGGACGTCGTCGTCCCCGAGACGGCTCCGATCGCCCGCGGGCTCGCCACCGCCCTCGGCTACACCGAGCGGATGCGGAACCTCGGCAAGAGCCTGACCACGGCCACGGCCCTGCCCGCCGGTGTCACCGCCCGCCCGATCGACGCCGCGGAGTTCCCGGCCTGGATCGACCGGGCGGCACGGGAGTACGTCCGCTCCCTGCGGGAGTCCGGCCTCACCGAGGAGCAGGCCCAGGCCAAGTCGCGCCTGGACCACCAGAACGTCCTCCAGCAGGGCGCGGACACCCCCGGCGTCGCCCTGCGCCGGCTCCACGGCCCGGACGGCGCAGCCGAGCCGCTCGGCTCGCTCTGGGTGAACCTCCGCCTGCGCGACCTGCCGGACGGCACCCCGCTCGCCTGGGTCATGGTGGTCGAGGTGTCCCCGGCCCACCGCGGCCGGGGACACGGCCGCACCCTGATGCTGCTCGCCGAACAGGAGTGCCTGGCCGCCGGGGTGCGCGAACTCGGCCTCAACGTCTTCTCCGGCAACGAGGTCGCCCTCCGGCTCTACGCCTCGCTCGGCTACCGGGTCGTCAACCGCTGCTACGGCAAGCCTCTGTGAGGAGGTGACGCACCGTCAGGACGCGCGGCGGCCCGGCATCGTCAGGCGGACGCGGCCGCCTCGATGACGGCGACGATCCGCTCGCGCAGCCCGTCCTGGCTCTTCCCGCCGTCCAGGCGCTTGCCGCCGATCACGTACGTCGGCGTCCCGGTGACGCCGATCGCCTTGCCCTCGGCCTGGTCGGCGTCCACGGTCAGCATGTGCCGGCCGTCGATCAACGCGGTGTCGACCTCCTCGGCGTCCATCCCGACCTCCCGGGCCACCGCCAGCAGCACCTCCTGCCCCCGGGCGTCCAGCTCCTCGACCCGGGCCAGCAGGGCCTCCACGAACGGCCACCCGAGCCCCTGGGCGAACGCCTCCTCGGCCGCCTCGGCCGAGGCGTAGGCGTGCTTGTGCTTCTCCAGCGGGAAGTGCCGCAGCTCCACGGGCAGCGCGTCGCCGTACCGCGCGCGCAGCGCCCGTACGTCGTCCAGGGCGGTACGGCAGTCCGGGCACTGGAGGTCGCACCAGAACTCGAGGCGGGGAAGGGAACCATCGATCATTCCCCCAGTGTTCCACTAGTGGGTGCCCGCTCCCGCCCGGCGGTGCGCCCGAGGGCGGACCGACAGGGAGGCACCGATGACCAGGACGACCGGAAGCGAAGGGGCCCAGCTGTGCTGACCGCGGCGATCAGTTTCCTCCTCACGGCCGGCGGAGTGGCCGTCGCGGGCCTGCGGGCCTGGCGTCGGCGGTTCCGCTCGGCGACCCGCTGGTTCGCGGTCGCCCTGCTGCCCGCCGGGCTCTACCTGACCGGACTGTTCCCGCTGGCCTCCACGATCGGCCGGGAGTTCGCCGACTGGGCGACCAGGCTGGTCTTCGACCCCAGGGTGTGGACGGGCCTCGTGCTGCTCGGCGTCTCCGCCGCGCTGCTGCTCGCCACCCGCTGGTCGGGCCGTCGCGGCGCGGTGGAGTCCTCCCCGGAGCGTCCGGCCGCCGCCGGTGCGGCCCCCGAGCGCCCGGCCGTGACCCAGGCGCCCAAGGCCGCCAAGGCTTCCGGGAAGCAGGCGGGCAAGCGGGACGACGGGCTCGGCGACTTCGCCGACATCGAGGAGATCCTCCGCAAGCGCGGCATCTGAGCCGGGGGGAGGGCGCGGCGTCAGGCGGGGGCGACGGCCTCCGCCGACCGCTGCCGGGCCCGGTAGGCGGCGACGTGCAGCCGGTTCCCGCAGGTGCGGCTGTCGCAGTAGCGCCGCGAGCGGTTCCGGGAGAGGTCCACGAACACCCGCGCGCAGTCCGGCGCCTCGCAGCGGCGCAGCCGTTCCCGCTCGCCCGCCATCAGGATGAAGGCCAGGGCCATGCCCAGCTCCGCCGCGAGGTGGGGAGCGATCGCGACGTGCGGGGCGAAGTAGTGGATGTGCCAGTCGTGGTGGTCGTGGTTGACCAGCCGCGGCGTCGTCCCGGCGGCCGCGACGATCGCGTTGACCAGCTCGGCGGCCGCTTCGGTGGACTCGGTCCAGAACACCTCGCGCAGCCGGGACCGCAGCTCCTGCACCTGGCGCAGGTCGTCCTCGGTCAGCGAGTCGATCTCGCTGATCTCCTGGCGGACCACGAAGGCGTCCAGCGCGGCGACGTCCGGCAGCCGCTCGTCGCCGCACACCTCGGGCGCGGTGTTGAGCAGATCCACGAGGATGCTCAGCGCGCACTCGGTGTCATGGGTGATCAGCACGTTGGGACTCCTCGCGCAGGGGGACTCCGGTACCCCGCGTCCACGGTTACCCCAGACCATACCGGCCCTTGCGGCATAAGGGCGGCGCGTTCCTTCGAAGGTCTGTGCGGATTCCGCCGGAGTGTCCCGATCCGGGCGGGATCCCCCTCCTGCGAGCCCGGCCCACGCCCCCCTGGGGGAGCCCGTACGGCCCCCGGAAACCACGGTGGCGCCCGGCAGCGAGGCCGGCCACCCGTGAGGATGGCCGGCCTTGGTGCCGGGCGCCTGCGGTGCTGTGGCCCCGCTCCGGTGGGAGCGGGCCGTTCACCGGCCCCGAGACCGCGTGGTGCGCGGCTGAGTCCGCTGCCGTGCCCCCGAGTAGGACGGCAGCGATGACGGCGGGTAGTACGGCCCCGCCGACAGCGGGGCTGGACCGCCTCCGGTCGGGGTCAGCTTTCGGCGAGGATGTGGGACAGCTCCCGGTCGAGGTCGAAGTGACGGTGTTCGGTGCCGGGGGGCACCGCGGCGTCCGTCCGCTTGAGGAACGACTCAAGCGCGCGGGCCGGGGCCTCCAGCAGGGCTTCTCCTTCCGGAGAGCTCAGTGCGATGCAGACCACCCCTTGCCCGTGGCTGCGGGACGGCCACACCCGGACGTCGCCGGTACCGGTGGGTCGGTGCAGCCCCTCCGCGAGGAGATCTCGGGCGAACACCCACTCCACGGTCTCGTCGGCGCCCGTGTGGAACGTGGCGTGCACGGCGTAGGGGTCGGCGGTGTCGTAGCGCAGGCCCGCGGGGACGGGCAGTGAGGACTCGCTGGACACGATGAGGCGCAGGTGCAGCTCGCAGCTGACCGTGGTGTTCATAAGCGCCATGGCCTTTCGCTCAGTGTGCGCTCGGGGAATCGCACGTCGGCGAACGGACCATCCCACCCCCAAGACCGATGTAAACCCCTCTGTCCCGATTCGGGCGCGAGTCGTACCCCTTACGGCGCATTGCGGAATCGCCCCCGAGTACCCGCCCGGGGCATTACCGGCGGTTCTTCTCGGTCGGATTCCGGATCGGCGTGCACCCGGTCCGTCGGCCCGTCGGTCGGAGTGCCCGGCGGGGTGCCGGGTGGGCCGGGAACGGGGGAGCGGGTGGTGCGACCGGGTCCGACGAGTCGCGCGCGCGGGCGGAAGGGGCGGGGAGGGGCGGGGCGGGGAGTAGGGGGGCCCGGGCCGGGGTGCCCCGGCCGGGGGCTCCGGGCGGGAGGGGTGTTCGGAGCACCCCCCGGGATGCGGTAATGTTTTCTCTGCACCCGGGCGATTAGCTCAGCGGGAGAGCACTTCGTTCACACCGAAGGGGTCACTGGTTCGATCCCAGTATCGCCCACCGGAATGCATTGTGATATGTGAGGCCCAGTCGATTATCGGCTGGGCCTCACATGTATTTCCGGAATCCATCCGAAGAGCCGGTACCGAATCCGGCTGAGGCTCAGTCATCTTCCGCGCGGAGCGCGAGTTCTGTGGATGCGTCGGCCGTACCCCGGAAGAGCGAGTTGTACGACTGCCCCCGAATGGTGCTAGAGTTCATCTCGTTGCCCGGGCGATTAGCTCAGCGGGAGAGCACTTCGTTCACACCGAAGGGGTCACTGGTTCGATCCCAGTATCGCCCACCGGACAGCACGCAGGCCCTGACCGGGAAACCGGTCAGGGCCTGCGGCGCGTTCCGGGCCGGCTACGCCGCCGCCCGGCACCCGTGCTCCGGCTCCAGCCGACGGCCGCAGACGCAACGGGCCGGTCGCAGCGGCCAGGACAGGTCGACCCGCTCCGGCGTCCCCGAGCGGTCGAACCAGGCCTGCAGCCCCCGCGCCTGCGCCGCGTGCCAGACCGACTGCCGCAGGTGCAGCTCCGCCGCCGTCAGCCCGCCGAGCGCCGCCGGATAGCGGGCGCCTATTCGCCGGATCAACGACAGCGCCGCCGTCGCGTCCGCCGCCGCGTCGTGCGCCCCGGCCAGGTCCACGCCGTAGTGGGCGCACAGGTCGGTCAGCGTCCGGCGGCCCTTGCGGTAGCGGTCCACGTGCTTGTCCAGCACCCGCGGATCCAGCACCACCAGCCCGGCCCCGTCCAGCCCGGTGTTCAGCGCCAGACCGTGGTGGCGCCGCAACTCCCGGTCCAGCAGGGTCAGATCGTAGGGCGCGTTCATCACCACCACCGGGCGGCCGGCCCGCGCCTGGGCCGCCAGCGCGCGGGTGACCTCGGCCACCACCGCGCCGGCCGGCCGCCCGTACCTCCGGACCTGCTCGTCGGTGATGCCGTGCACCGCCCGGGCCCCGTCCGGGATCGGCACACCCGGATCGGCGAGCCAAGTGGTGGTCTGCGCCGGTGCGCCCGGGGCGAGTTGGACGACCAGGGCGGCGGAGACGATGCGGTCGGACTCCACGTCCACGCCGGTCGTCTCGGTGTCGAAGGAAGCGAGTGGGCCGGTGTACCAGTGCTGCTGCATGACTGCCCCTCAGGCGTGCGTTCCGCGTTCTGGTGATACCCGGTTCTGACGCCCGCTCAACCCGTTTGGCCCAGCTCCGACCGGGGATCCTGCCACTGGGCCGCTCGGCCCGGACGGGCCCGGAGCCGGGGGAGGCCACGGGGCGATGGCACTGACACAGCCGCAGCCCGACGGCGCGGCGACCACACTCAGGGGGAACCTCGCGGTCACCGCCTGCATGGAGACGCTGCAGGTCGGCTACCTGCACGCGGTCGCCGCCGCGGCCGGCTGCTCGCTCTCCCAGCCGTTCCCGGACAACGGCATCGACTGGCAGGTCAGCCACGGCTCCCGGGAGCACGACGTGGACGACGAGGTCACCGTCAAGATCCAGCTCAAGGCCACCCAGCAGATCGCGCCCGACCCGGCCGGGCCGTTCTTCAGCTTCACCCTGGACAACGACCACCTGCGCAAGCTCGCGCGCGCCCGGGTCGCCGTCCCGCGGATCCTGGTCGTGATGCTGCTCCCGCGCCGGGTCGACCACTGGCTCCACGCCCGCCCGGACGCCCTCGAACTGCGGCACTGCTGTTACTGGGTCAACCTGGCCGGCCACCCTGTCACCGGGAAGCGGCGCACCAACGTCCGGGTGCCCACCGACAAGGTCTTCGACGACCGCGCGCTCTGCGACATCATGGCCCGGGTCGGCGCGGGCGGCAGCCCGTGACCACCCGGCCCCGGCAGCGAGGAAGCACGCCCATGACCCTGCCGCACGGACCGGAGGACCCGGCCCTGCCCGACCCGGCCACCGTCGACCCCGCGGTGCTCGCCACCCTGCTCGCCCGGCACGGCTGGGTCCGGCGCGGCGGCCCCGCCGCCCGGTACGGCCGCTGGACCCCGCCCGACGGCGAACCCGGCACCAGCCTCCTCGTTCCCACCGCCGACGGCTTCGACGACGCCGTCGAACTCCTCACCGACGCCGTCACCGCGCTCTCCCGCTCCCACACCCCCTCCGCCCGCTCGATCCTCCTCGCCCTCGTCGTCCCCGGCGACGAACTGAGCTGGCGCCGCGAACTGCCCGGCCCCGCCGACGCCGCCCCCTGGGACGACGTCGAGCGGCTCCAGCGGGCGGCGCGCTCGATGCTCGCCGCCGGGGCCAAGGCCGGCCGGACCACCGCCGCCTACTTCGGCGCCCGGCTGGACGGGCTCGCCGGGGACTTCCTGGACGACGTCCTCCTCGTCGAACAGGGCGTCGTCGAACAGGGCGCCGCCCTCACCGCGTACACCCCCGCCCCCGAGGGCCGCACCGCCGTCACCACCCTGGTCCGCGCCCTGGAGGCGCTGCGCGACGCGGTCGACTACCGCCGGGTCAGCGGCGGGCCCGAGGCCTTCGAGAACGCCGTCCGCTCCGGGGTCAGCCGGGAGCTGGTCCAGTCCGTCGAGGACCTGGTCCGCGGCGCCACCGCCGCCCGGCTCACCGTCGCCTGGTCGCCCGCCGCCGGCACCCCCGGCGGCTTCGGCGACCGCCGGATCGACCTCGACTTCTCCCCGGGTGACCTGCCCGCCCTCGCCGAGGCCGCCGACCTGCTGGAACGGATCGAGCCCGCCGTCGACGTCACCGTCGTCGGCGTGGTCGTCCGCCTCAAGCGCGCCGACCCGGCCGGACCGGGCTCGGTACGGCTCCGGGTGCTCGGCGGCGCGGAGGTCCGCGAACTCAAGGTCCGGCTGCCCGACCCCGACTACCGGCTCGCCGCCGAGGCCCACCTGACCGGCGTCCCGGTCCGGGTCTCCGGCCGCCTCGAGCGGCGCGACGGCTTCCGCCGGCTGACCCGCCCGCAGGGCCTCGAGCTGTGCGGCTGGGCGGAGGGCGACCGCGAGCGGCTGCTCAAGGGGCTCCAGGAAGGGGGAGGCGGATCCTGAGTGCGCGGTGCGGCTGGTGCTCTCGGTACCATCGTCACGCGCAGCGCAGTGTTGCGTCCTCTGAATCCAGCACGTCAGGAGAGACCGGTGACGGACGTCCGGGTAATCATCAACCGCGAACCCGATCGGGAAGAGCGCGTGGTGACCACGGGCACTACGGCCGCCGAGCTCTTCGCCGACGACCGCTCGATCATCGCCGCCCGCGTCGGCGGCCAGCTCAAGGACCTCGCGTACGCCGTCCAGGACGGCGACGAGGTCGAGCCGGTCGCGATCGACAGCAAGGACGGCCTGGACATCCTGCGCCACTCCACCGCGCACGTCATGGCCCAGGCCGTGCAGCAGCTGTACCCCGAGGCCAAGCTCGGCATCGGCCCGCCGGTCAAGGACGGCTTCTACTACGACTTCGACGTCGAGAAGCCCTTCCACCCCGATGACCTCAAGGCCATCGAGAAGAAGATGCAGGAGATCATCAAGCGCGGGCAGAAGTTCTCCCGCCGCGTGGTCACCGACGAGGCCGCCGCCGAGGAACTCGCCGCCGAGCCGTACAAGCTCGAGCTGATCGGCCTCAAGGGCTCCGCCGCCACCGCCGGCGAGGGCGCCGACGTCGAGGTCGGCGCCGGCGAGCTCACCATCTACGACAACCTGGACGCCAAGAGCGGCGAGCAGTGCTGGGGCGACCTCTGCCGCGGCCCGCACCTGCCCAGCACCCGCCACATCCCGGCGTTCAAGCTGATGCGCAACGCCGCCGCGTACTGGCGCGGCAGCGAGAAGAACCCGATGCTCCAGCGCATCTACGGGACCGCCTGGCCGACCAAGGACGAGCTCAAGGCCCACCTGGACTTCCTCGTCGAGGCCGAGAAGCGCGACCACCGCAAGCTCGGCAACGAGCTCGACCTCTTCTCCATCCCGGAGGAGATCGGCTCCGGCCTGGCCGTCTTCCACCCCAAGGGCGGCATCATCCGCCGCGCGATGGAGGACTACTCGCGCAAGCGGCACGAGGAAGAGGGCTACGAGTTCGTCTACACCCCGCACGCCACCAAGGGGAAGCTCTTCGAGAAGAGCGGCCACCTCGACTGGTACGCGGACGGTATGTACCCGCCCATGCAGCTCGACGAGGGCGTGGACTACTACCTCAAGCCGATGAACTGCCCGATGCACAACCTGATCTTCGACGCGCGCGGCCGCTCGTACCGTGAACTGCCGCTGCGGCTCTTCGAGTTCGGGACGGTCTACCGCTACGAGAAGTCCGGCGTCGTGCACGGCCTGACCCGTGCCCGCGGCTTCACCCAGGACGACGCCCACATCTACTGCACCCGTGAGCAGATGGCGGAGGAGCTCGACTCCACGCTGACCTTCGTGCTCAACCTCCTCCGTGACTACGGCCTGACCGACTTCTACCTGGAGCTGTCGACCAAGGACCCGGTCAAGTACGTCGGTTCGGACGAGACCTGGGAGGAGGCCACCCGCGTCCTGGCGAGCGTGGCCGAGAAGCAGGGGCTGCCGCTGGTTCCGGACCCGGGCGGCGCGGCCTTCTACGGCCCGAAGATCTCTGTGCAGGCGAAGGACGCCATCGGCCGTACCTGGCAGATGTCGACCATCCAGCTGGACTTCAACCTGCCCGAGCGTTTCGACCTCGAGTACACCGCCGCGGACGGTTCGCGTCAGCGGCCGGTCATGATCCACCGCGCGCTGTTCGGCTCGATCGAGCGGTTCTTCGCGGTGCTGCTGGAGCACTACGCCGGCGCCATGCCGCCGTGGCTGGCCCCGGTCACCGTGACCGGCATCCCGATCACCGACGAGCACGTGCCGTACCTGCTGGAGGTCGCGGCCGAGCTCAAGAAGCACGGGATCCGGGTCGAGGTGGACACCTCGGACGACCGGATGCAGAAGAAGATCAGGAACGCCCAGAAGACCAAGGTCCCGTTCATGCTGATCGCCGGCAACGACGACGTCGAGGCGGGCGCGGTGTCCTTCCGCTACCGCAACGGCGAGCAGAAGAACGGCGTGCCGGTCGCGGACGCCGTGGCCGAGATCGCGGACGCGGTGAAGAACCGCATCCAGGTGTGACGCCGTAGCCGGACCAGTACGCGCGGGGCAGGCTCTTGAAGAGTCTGCCCCGCGCGGCTTTGCAAGCACCCCCGGGCGAATATGCTGATCAGCATGACGACTGAGCCGGAACTGCAGCGGGGTGTCGGTGAGCCGGACGGCTTCCGCCGCCTGTGGACCCCCCATCGGATGGCGTACATCCAGGGTGAGAACAAGCCCACCGGCCCGGCTCCGGACGACGGTTGTCCGTTCTGCTCGATCCCGTCGCTGAGCGACGAGGAGGGGCTGGTCATCGCCCGGGGGAGCGCCGTGTTCGCGGTGCTGAACCTGTACCCGTACAACGGCGGGCACCTGATGGTGGTCCCGTACCGGCACGTGGCCGACTACACCGACCTCGACGAGGCGGAGACGGCCGAGCTGGCGGACTTCACCAAGAAGGCGATGACCGCGCTGCGGGCCGCCTCGGGGGCGCACGGGTTCAACATCGGGATGAACCAGGGCGCGGCGGCCGGGGCCGGCATCGCGGCGCACCTGCACCAGCACGTGGTGCCGCGGTGGGGTGGGGACACCAACTTCATGCCGGTGGTCGGCCACACCAAGGTGCTGCCGCAGCTGCTGGCGGACACCCGCAAGATGCTGGCCGAGGCCTGGCCGCAGGGCTGAGCCGGCCGGACGCGTGAAGAGGGGCCCGCCACCGGGGAGTTCGGTGGCGGCGGGTCGTGGACCAGGGCGCAGGCGATCGACAGGCGCTGGGCCTGGCCGCCGGACATCTG
>NZ_JBEOSP010000023.1:0-134333 GCF_040303105.1 Kitasatospora sp. NPDC096128
CGTTCCCGGTTAATGTCGCGGGGCACCCCCCACCGCCCACTACGCTTGACGCTGTGAGCATTCGTCTGTACGACACCAGCACCCGCCAGGTACGCCACTCCGGGCCGCGACCAGGGTGGTCCGGGCCGCGACCGGGTGTCGTCGGACGGCTAGGAGTGCAGACCGTGATCGCAGCTTTTTCGGTGACCCCGCTGGGGATCGGCGAGGACGTGGGGGAGGCGGTGGCCGCGGCCGTGCGGGTGGTGCGGGCGAGCGGGCTGCCGAACCGTACGGACGCGATGTTCACCAGCATCGAGGGCGAGTGGGACGAGGTGATGCCGGTGATCAGGGCGGCGATCGAGGCGGTGAAGGCGCACAGCAACCGGGTCAGCACGGTCATCAAGATCGACGACCGGGCCGGGGTCACCGACGGCCTCACCGCCAAGGTCGCCACGGTCGAGCGCCACCTCGCGGAGGGCTGAGGTTCAGCCGGTCGAGGTGGGTCGGGGGCTGGGCTCGGCGGCCGGGTGGCGGGTGGTGAGCAGCCGGTCCAGGGAGTACGGGCCGGGGCCGAGTGCCGCGATGGCCAGGAACGCCCAGCAGAACATCACCGAGGGCTCGCCCCCGTTCTGCAGCGGCAGCAGGGCGTGTGCCTGGTGGACGGTGAAGTAGGCGTAGGCCATCGAGCCGGAGCAGAGCAGGGCGGCCGCCCTGGTGCCGATGCCGAGGAGCACCAGGGTGCCGCCGGCGAGTTGGATCAGTGCGGCCCACCAGCCGGGCCACTGGCCGGGCGGGATGCTGCCGCCGCCCTTGGTGCCGCCGAGGACGCCGAAGAGCGCGGCGGCGCCGTGGCAGGCGAAGAGCAGGCCGACGACGATCCGGAAGACCGTCAGGACGAACGGACGCGTGGCCTCGACGGCCTGACGGGGGATCGGGGGGATGGGTGCGGGCATGCCGGAACGCCTCCTGTGGGGGGAGGAGGGACGGGGCGGTAAGGCTAGGCTTGGTCTAGTCCATTTGGCAATGCTCCGTCAGATAACGGTCTGGACCACTTGCCGTTCTTTCTTGACCGAACGGTCTCGAAAGGGCTACTGTTCCGGTCATGGCGCGAATCAAGGAATTCGACCCGGACGCGGCGCTCCAGGCGGCTCTCGAACTGTTCTGGCGGCGCGGCTACGAGGCCACCTCGATGGCCGACCTGGTCGAGGGGCTGGGCATCGGCCGGGCCAGCATCTACGCGACCTTCGGCAACAAGCACGAGCTGTACCTGCGCGCGCTGGAGCGCTACAACGAACAGCACAACCCCGGCCTGTTGGCCGAGCTGTCCCGGCCCGGCCCGGTGCTGCCGGCCGTCCGCGCCCTGGTGCGCCGGTATGCGGGGATGGGGGGCGAGGACCGCAGGCGCGGCTGCTTCATCACCAACACGGCCGTCGAACTCGCCCCGCACGACGAGGCGGCGGCCCGCCGGGTGGAGGTCAGTTACGACCACCTGGAGACGGCGCTGACCGCCGCCCTGCTGCGTGCCGAGGCGCAGGGCGAACTGCCCGCGGGGCGGGAGCCGCGGGCGCTGGCCCGGATGCTGGTGGTGCTCCTGCAGGGGATCCGGGTGGTGGGCAAGACCGCCGACGGCGAGCCCCGGGTACGCGACGCCGCCGAGCAGGCGCTGACGCTGCTGGACTGAGTTCCGGTCCGGACCGGCGGCCCGCGGGGGTGTCTCCGGCTCGGTCGGCTCGGTGTCTTCTGCTGTCCTCATTCTGGACCGATCGATCTAAAAAATTGGGTATGGGGGAATCCATGAGTGTCACCACGACGACCCGGGGGAGCTTCGTGCTGCTCGGCGTCGTCCAGGCGGTGCTGATCTTCACGATCATGATCCTCACCGTGCCGCTGCCCCTGGTCGCCAGGGAGCTCGGGCTCGGCCCGTCCGACGTCCTGCTGCTCAGCGCCGCGTACGGCCTCTCCTTCGCCGCCCTGCTGCTGCTCGGCGGGCGGCTGACCGACCGCCACGGCGGCCGCCGGATGCTCAGGTGGGGCCTGGCGCTGCTCGCCGTCGCCTCGGTCGCCTGCGCCCTCGCGACCGACTACCCCGTCCTGCTGGCGAGCCGCTTCGTCCAGGGCGCGGGCGCGGCCCTCACCGCCCCGGCGGCGGTCGCCGTGGTCCGCCGGCTGCACCCCGAACCCGCCGCCTACCGGCGGGCGATGGCCACCTGGGGCGGACTCTCGGTGCTCGGCGCGACGGCCGGCAGCGTGGTGTCGGGCCCGGTCGCCGCCGTGGTCTCCTGGCGCTGGCTGTTCGCGGTGCCCGTCCTGGTCGCGCTGGCCGGGCTGCTCCGCTGCGGCAGGCTGCCGGATCCCGCCCCCGCGAGCCGCCGCCCGGCGCTCGACCTGCGCGGCGCGCTGCTCGCCACCACCGGTGTCTGCGCGGTGAGTTACGCCCTGGTGGCGTCCACCGAGCACGGCTGGGGCAGCCCCGGCGTGCTCGCGCCGCTGGCCGCCGGACTGCTCCTGCTGCTCGCCTTCGCCGCCGCCGAACACCGCACCGCCGACCCGCTGCTGCCGCCCGGCTTCCTCGCCGACCGCCGCCGGGCCACCGCGCTGGTCACCGTGATGGCGACCTCCGCGGGCACCGCCCTGGTCTTCGTGCTGCTCTCGCTCTACCTCCAGCAACTGCGCGGCTGGAGCGCGGCCGACACCTCCGCCGCCTTCCTGCCGTACGCCGTGGCCCTGCTGTTGTCCGGACGGCTGGCCGGACCGCTGATCGCCCGGTACGGGCCGGTGCCGGTCACCGCCGCCGGCCTCGCCCTGGAGGGCGCCGGACTCGGCCTGCTGGCCGGGCTCGACCCCGGCAGCCCGTACCCCACCGGGCTGTTGCCCGGACTGCTCCTGCTGCCCGTCGGCGCCGCCGCGTCCTTCGCCGGGGCGGCAGTGCTCGCCACCGGCGGGGTGGCGCCCGAACGCACCGGGCTGGCGGCCGGCGTCTTCAACACCGCCATGGAGCTCGGCCCCACCGCCGGGCTGGCCGCCCTGATGGCGCTCGCCGCCACCCGCCCCACCGTCGTCGGCGGCTACGCGGCGGCGTTCGCCGCGGCCGCCGCCGGGCTGGCCCTGATCGCCGTCGCGGTCGCGGTCCTGCCCGGGAGAAGCGTCCCTGACACCACCAGCGCCGGGACCACCAGCGCCGGGACCATCACCACCGCAGCTGAACGCACCACCGCACCTGAACGCACCACCCGGATCAAGGAGTTCACCCCATGAGCAAGCGTTTCGCCGACAAGTCCGTCCTGGTCACCGGCGGCGGCAGCGGCATCGGGCGGGGCATCGCGCTCGCCTTCGCCGAGGAGGGCGCCCGGGTCGCGGTCGCCGGGCGCAGCCTCGGCCCGCTGGCCGAGACCGTCGAGCTGATCGAGCGGGCCGGCGGCAAGGCCGTCGCGGTGACCGGCGACGTGACGAACGGCGAGGACGCCGCCCGGCTGGTCCGGGAGGTCGTCGAGCAGTTCGGCGGACTGGACGTCGCGGTCAACAACGCCGGGGTGTTCGGCGCGGCCGGTCCGGTCGCCGAGATCGACGAGGACGAGTTCCGCTGGGTCTTCGACGTCAACGTGACCGGCACTCTGCTGGCGATGAAGCACCAGATCGGCCACATGCGGGCGCACGGCGGCGGCGCCATCGTCAACGTCTCCTCCAACCTCGGCGCCCACAAGCGGGCCGACGGGGTCGGCGCCTACAACGCCAGCAAGGCCGCCGTCACCGCGCTGACCCGCTCCGCCGCCCGCGACCACATCGGCGAGGGCGTGCGGATCAACACCGTCAGCCCCGGCCCGGTGGACACCCCGATGTCGTCCCGGCCCGGCGAGAGCGAGGCCGAGAAGAGCGACCGGATGAAGGTCGAGGTGCCGGTCGGCCGGGTCGGCGCGGTCGCGGAGATCGCCGCCGCCGTGCTGTACCTGGCCTCGGAGGAGGCGGGCTACACCGTCGGCGCCGACCTGGTGCTGGACGGCGGCGTCACCGCCTGACCGGCTCGGCTCAGCCGTTCAACCAGTCTCCGGGCACGGCCCCGTAGAGCGCGTCGAGCGCCTCCGGGGTCCGTGCCCGGGCGGCGATCCAGGCGTCCTCGACCGCGACGACCAGGACGTCCGGCCCCTCGTACCAGCGGCAGTGCCGGCCCAGGGCGGGCAACTCGGTGAAGCTGTCCGGGAGTTCGGCCTCGCATTCGAGGAAGTCGGTCAACTCGCCGTCCTCCAGCAGCTTCTCGCTCATCGCCATCACCGCCGCCGCCGTGGAGAAGCGCTCCTCCCAGGGCTCCCAGCGCTCCTGAGACTTGTCCGCGAGGTCCGGCCGGCCCACCGTCGGCGGGTCCTCCTGCGCCAGGTCGTCCAGCAGCACGCCCCAGTGCGCGCAGCCCTGGTTCTCCGCCCGGTACACCAACGCGCCGTCCAGCAGGTACAACTCGTCCGGCGTCAGCAGCACGTCCTGGCAGCTGGTGAGGTCGGCCCGGCGCCCGAACAGCCGGTACGCCTCGCGCAGCGCCATCGGCAGCCGCAGCCCCAGCCGCTGTTCGGCGGCGTCCAGCTCGGCCCCGGTGAAGCCGTCCTGCGGCCCCAGCGGCTCGCCCCAGTACGCAGCGAAGCCCCGGACCAGCGCCCAGGCGCCCTCGCGGCCGCCCCGCGCCGCGGCCATCGCGGCCCGCATGTCGAAATCCTTGTCGTTCACCCGCGCACCGTACGACACCCCGCTGACACGCCGGTGCCGACCGCGCGCCGTCGGCCGAGCGCGCGCCGCCGAGCGCGCGCCGCCGGGCGCCCGCCGTGCCGGGAGCGGCTGTTGCGGGCACGACCGGCCGAAATCTGACGCGAACGCGTAATCCTGAGGACACCGGTTGATCACCGTGGGGTTTCCGCGCCGTCGTTCGGGCAAGACACGGTTTCGGCCGGAACCGACACACGAAAGGCGGACGCGCCACAGATGCCGACCGCACCGCACACCGAGCCCCACCCGGGCCGCCGCCCACGACCGCGGCGGGGAGGGCGCTGGGGCGAGCACGGGCTCGCCTGGGCCTTCCTGCTGCCCTCCCTGGTGGTCTTCGTCCTGTTCATCGGCTACCCGCTGGGACGGACGATCTACCTGAGCGGGCACGCCAACGACCTCTTCGGCGCGCCCTCCCGCTACGTCGGGTTCAAGCACTACACCGACCTGTTCGGCTCGGCCGACTTCGGCCGGACGCTGGGCACCACGGCGCTGTTCACCCTGCTCACCGTGGTTCCGGGGGTGCTCGGCGCGCTGGTACTGGTGCTGCTCCTGGAGAACCGGATCCGGGGCGTGCGGCTGCTGCGCTCCGCCTTCGCGCTGCCCTTCGCCTTCTCGGTGGCCAGCGCCTCGGTGGTCTTCGCGGTGTTCTTCAACCCCGCCAGCGGGGTGCTCAACGGCCTGCTGTCGCACGTCGGCCTCGGCCCGGTCGGCTGGCTCACCGACTCCCGGTACGCGCTGCTCTCGGTCGCGTTGACGACCGTGTGGATGAACCTCGGCTACAACGTGCTGGTGCTCTCGGCGGGCATCGGCTCGATCCCCGGCGAGGTCGTCGAGGCGGCCCGCATCGACGGCGCCTCCGGCCTGCGGCTGGCCCGGTCGATCACCGTCCCGATGCTCGGCCCGAACCTGTTCTTCCTGACCGTGGTCTCCACCGTCCACGCACTGCAGAGTTTCGGCCAGATCCACATCCTCACCAAGGGCGGGCCGGACGGCTCCACCCGGACCCTCGTCTACTCGGTCTACGAGAAGGCCTTCGCCTACGGCTCCAGCGACTTCGGCATGGCGAGCGCCCAGGCCGTCGTGCTGCTGGTGGTCGTCCTCGCCTGCACGGCCGTCCAGTTCGGCGTCCTGGAGCGGAAGGTGCACTACGCATGAGCACGACCCCGACCCCGACCATCGCCGACACCGACACCGACGCCGGGCCGCGGACGGACGCGGCGCGCCCGCGCCCGAAGCTCCTCGCCGGGCGCTCCGCGCGCGACCTGCTCGGCCGCGCCGCCGTCTACCTGCTGCTCGCCGTGGCCCTGGTCACCGTGGCCTTCCCGGTGTACTACGCGATCGTCGGTGCCTTCATGGAGCCCTCCGAACTGGCCTCCTACCCGCCCGCGCTGGTGCCCCACTCGGTCACCGGACGGAACTTCTCCGGCGCCGTCGACACCATCCCGCTGTTCCGGCAGTACGCCAACTCGGCGATCACCGCCACCCTCATCACCCTCGCCCAGCTGTTCACCTCGATCCTGGCCGCGTACGCCTTCGTCTTCCTGCCGCTGAAGGCCCGGGCCGTGGTGTTCGGGGTGTTCCTGGCCACGCTGATGGTCCCCTGGGAGGCCATCATCATCCCCAACTACCTGACGCTGTCGGGCTGGGGCCTCGGCAACACCTACTTCGGCCTGGTGCTGCCGTTCCTCGCCTCCGGCTTCGGCACCTTCATGCTGCGCCAGGCCTTCCGCCAACTCCCCGGCGAACTGCGCGACGCGGCCCGGATCGACGGCGCGGGCCACTGGCGCTTCCTGTGGCGGATCGTCGTCCCGCTCAACAAGCCGGCCCTGGCGGCGCTGTCGATCTACGTCTTCCTGTCGGCCTGGAACCAGTACTTCTGGCCGCTCATCATCACCCGCACCGCCGACATGCAGACCCTGCAGATCGGGCTCACCTCGCTGCGCGACGCCGAGATGGCCGACCCCGGCCTGATCCTGGCCGGCGTGGTGCTCTCGCTGCTGCCCACCCTCGCCCTGGTGGTCTTCGGACAGCGCTTCATCGTCCGCGGCCTCACCGCGGGCGCCGTCCGCTGAGCCCGTACCCGCTGAGCCCGTACCCGCTCCGCCTGTACCCGCTCCGCCCGTACCCGTTCCGCTCGTCCAACCCCGCTCGTACGCCCCGCTCGTCAACCGGAAAACTCCAAGAAAGAGAACCCTCGTGAAGAAGAGTGCACGCGCGCTCGCGGCCCTGCTGGTGGCCGGCCTGTCCCTGACCGCCTGCAGCTCCAGCGGCTCCGACGCCGGCTCGGGCGGTTCCGCCGACGCCGGGGCGCCCGGCGCCCAGGCGCTCGACCAGGCCTCCGGCGTCACCACGGTCGAGTTCTGGCACTCGATGACCGGCAAGAACGCCGACGTGCTGAACGGCCTGGTCAAGGACTTCAACGCGGCCCACCAGGGCAAGATCGAGGTCAAGGCGCAGTTCCAGGGCAAGTACGACGAGCTGGTCACCAAGTACAAGGCCGCGGTGCAGCAGAAGGGCACCCCGGCGCTGGTGCAGGTCTACGACATCGGCACCCGCTTCATGATCGACTCCAAGCAGACCGTCCCCGCCCAGGCCTTCGCCGACAAGGACGGCTACGCGCTGGGCGACCTCGACCCCAACATCCGCAACTACTACTCGGCCAACGGCAAGCTGGTGTCGATGCCGTTCAACTCCTCGATGCCGCTGCTCTACCTGAACACCGACGCCTTCAAGGAGGCCGGCCTCGACCCGGCGCAGCCGCCGAAGGACCTCAACGAGCTGGCCGACATGGCCAAGAAGCTGACCAAGAAGGACGCCGACGGCAAGACCGTCCGCTACGGCTTCGGCGCCGCCATCTACGGCTGGTTCGTCGAGGAGCTGCTCGCCGAGTCCGGCACCATGTACTGCGACAACGACAACGGCCGCAGCAGCAAGGCCGGCAAGGTCGTGTTCGACTCCGCCCAGGGCGCGCAGATCGTCCAGTGGTGGGCCGACCTGGTCAAGGGCGGCTACGCGGCCAACACCGGCCGGGTCACCGACGACGCCCAGGCCGCTTTCAAGGCCGGCACGGTCGCCATGCACCTGGAGTCGACCGGCGTGCTGCGCGGCTACACCGAGGCCGCCAAGTTCGGCGTCGGCACCGCGGCCTTCCCCAAGGTGACGGCCGCCGACCAGGGCGGCCCGGTGATCGGCGGCGCCTCGCTGTGGATCAGCGGCCCGGGCCACTCGGACGCCGAGAAGCGGGCCGCCTGGGAGTTCGAGAAGTTCCTGACCGGTCCCGAGCAGCAGGCCGTCTGGCACACCGGCACCGGCTACTTCCCGGTCAACACGAAGTCCCTGGACGACCCCAAGGACAAGGAGTGGGTCGGCAAGTACCCCCAGTTCCAGACGGCCATCGACCAGCTGAAGGCCACCAAGCCCACCCCGGCCACGGCCGGCTGCCTGCTCGGCGTGATGCCGCAGGCCCGCAAGGGCGTGGAGACCGCCATCGAGCAGACCGTCTCGGGCAGCAAGACCGCCCAGCAGGCGCTCGCCGACGCGGCCAAGGAGCTCCAGCCCGCGATCGAGAGCTACAACAGCTCGGTCGGCTGACCACCCTCCGCGTACGACGGCCCGCCCGGCGCAGCACGCGCCCGGCGGGCCGTCCCCCGTTCCAGGCCTGTGCTACGCGGAGAGCGCGGTGTCGTCCTCGGGCAGCGCGCAGGCGCCCGCCAGCTCGTCCAGCGACAGGTCGAGCGCGAAGGCCAGCGCCGTGATGGTGAAGAAGGACGGCGTCGGCGCCCGCCCCGTCTCGATCTTCCGCAGCGTCTCCGCCGAGACACCGGCCACCGCCGCCACCTCGACCATGCTGCGCTCGCCACGCGCCTCGCGCAGCAGTGCCCCGAAGCGCTCACCGCGCTCGCGCTCCCACGGGGTCAGCGGAGTCCTCACCATGCCGTCGAGTCTAGGGCCTGTCCGGCCGGCCCCGCCCGGCACTTCCTCGTGGGACCACGGCTGCTCGTAGTCCATGGGCCAGGTGGGCAGGGGCTGCGGCGGGCACGGCATCGGCCGCCGGATGCACGAGGACCCGCACGGGCCCAACGAGGGCCGCCCCGGCCGGGGTCACCTGCTGCGCCCGGGCCTGGTGCTCGCCATCGAGCCGATGCTGACGGCCGGCGGCCGCGACGACCACGACACCGACCCGCACGGCCGGACCCTGCGCACCACCGACGGCAGCCGGGCCGCCCACATCGAGCACACCGTCGCCGTCACCGAGGACGGTCCCCGGATCCTCACACGTCCCTGGGGTGACGGACGTTACGCCGCTCCGTCCGCGCCGCCGGAGTAACGTGCGGGGCATGACCGATCAGGACTTCACCACGCGGGTCACCGTACGCGGGTACGAGACCGACACCCAGGGCCACCTGAACCAGGCCGTCTACCTGCAGTACGCCGAACACGCGCGCTGGGAGTACCTCCAGGCGGCCGGGATCCGCCAGGCCGAGCTGGTCGCCAAGGGCGTGGGGCCGGTCGTCCTGGAGACCACGGTGAAGTACCTGCGGGAGCTGCGTGCCGGGGACACGGTGGAGATCAGCTGCGCGTTCGTCTGGCGGGAGGGCAAGACCTTCCAGGTGGTGCAGCGGCTGACCCGGGAGGACGGCGTGCCGGCCGCGGAGATCACCGGGGTGGGCGGCATCCTCGACCTGGCGGCGCGCCGGTTGGTCGACGACCCGCGCGAACCGCTCCGCGCCCTGGCCTCGGACCCGGGGCTGCTCGGCCTCTGACCGTCCGTCCGCCCCCGCGGTCAGGCGTGCCGGTGCCGCCCGGCGGTGGCCGCCGCCCTCCGGGGGTGGTCGGCGGCGGCGATCAGCGCGGCCAGCCCGGTGGTCACCGGGACGGCGGCGACCAGTCCGATGCTGCCGACCAGGGTGCGGGCGATCTCCTCGGCGACCAGTTCGCTGGTGGCCACCGAGACCACCGTCCGGTGCGCGATGGAGAACAGCAGGAGCAGCGGCAGCGCGGCGCCCGCGTAGGCGAGCACCAGGGTGTTGACGGTCGAGGCGATGTGGTCGCGGCCGATCCGCATGCCGGTCCGGTACAGCCGGCCGGCGCCCATCGTCGGGTCGGCCTCGTGCAGTTCCCAGATCGCCGAGGTCTGGGTGACCGTCACGTCGAACAGCACGCCGAGCGAGCCGATCACGAACCCGGCCAGCAGCAGGCCGCGGATCTCGATGCCGGGGTAGAGGTCGTGGACCAGCCCGGTCTCCTCCGAGGTGTTGCCGGTCAGGTGCGCCCAGGAGGCGAAGACCAGGCTGAGCACCCCGATCAGCACCAGGGACACCAGCGTTCCGAGCACCGCCACCGAGGTGCGGGCGGACAGCCCGTGGCACAGGTAGAGGGCGATCAGCATGATGGCGCTGGCGCCGACGATCGCCACCAGCAGCGGGTCGGAGCCGTGCAGGATGGCGGGCAGGATGAACAGCGACAGCACGGCGAAGCTGATCGCCAGCGCGATCAGCGCGGCGACCCCGCGCCAGCGCCCGATCACCACCACGACGACGGCGAACAGCCCGGCGAGCACGCCCATCGGCAGGTTCCGGTCCACGTCGACGACGCTGTACTGGAGGTCCGCCGGCGCGTCCGGCGCGTACGCCAGCACGACCTGCTCGCCGACGTCGTAGCGCCGGGGCTCGGACGGGTGGACGACCACGGTGAAGGTGCGGCCCCGGTCCGGGCCGTCGGTGACCTCGACGGTGTCCTGTTGGCAGGTGCCCTGGTCGGCGGGGTTGAGGTCGGCGCAGGGCAGCTCCCGGAGCTGGGTGACCCGGCCGTGCCGGATCTGCTGGTCGAAGCCGACCCCGGTGTGCTGGTGGGCGGGGACCCCGCCCGGCCAGAGCACCGCCAGGCCGACCGCGACGGCCACCGCGAACGGCACCAGCACGGCCGCGATCACCTTGCGCAGGTGGGCGGAGACCGGTGCGGCGGGCCCGTGGGCGTGGCCGTGTCCCACGGGCCCGCCCCCCTCGTGCCGGTGCCCCTGCCCCTCCCCCTGCCCGTGCCCGTGCCCCTCGTCCGACGTCCCTGCGTCCACCTCACGCCTCCTCAGTTCTCCTGCACGGCACCCGAAATCATCGACGCCCGGTGCTCCACTGCCCCGCAGGGCGCGAACCGTGGGCGCGCCGCAGGTGGCGGCCGGCGGACCGGGGGGATTACCCCACCATGGATCGACCGGCTGCCGGCATGGGCCCAAGTCCGAGGCCGCAGCAGACTCTTGGGCATGCCGAACACCACATCCAGCACCACGTCGAAGACCGCCCGGAAGATCGCCTCGAAGCTTCCCTCGAAGCTCACCGCCACCGCCCTCGCCACCCTGGCCGTCACCGCGCTCACCGCCCTGCCCGCCGCCGCGGCCCCGGAGCACGACCGCGCCGGCAGCCTCAACTGGTCCACCTGCCAGGGCCAGAGCGACGCCCGCCGGCAGTGCGCCACCGTCACCGTCCCCCTGGACTACAACGACCCGGACGGCCGACAGATCACGCTCGCCGTCTCCCGGATCGCCACCGCCAAGCCGGGCCTGCGCCGCGGCGTGCTGCTGAGCGTCCCCGGCGGGCCGGGCGGTTCCGGACTGGGCCTGCCCGCGAGCGCCGCCCAGCGACTCCCGCAGTCCGTCCTGGACCGCTACGACCTGGTCGGCTTCGACCCGCGCGGCGTCGGTGCTTCCACCCCGGTCGGCTGCGGCCTGGACCACTCCGACCTGGCGATGGTCAACCTGCGCCCCTGGCCGGCCGCCGACGGCTCGATCGATGCCAACCTGGCCACCGCCCGCCGGGTCGCCGAGACCTGTGCGCGCAACGGGGGCCCGGTGCTGCGCAGCATCTCCACCGCCAACGAGGCCCGCGACATCGACCGGATCCGCCGGGCCCTCGGCGAGCGCAAGCTCTCCGCCTGGGGCACCTCGTACGGCACCTACGCGGGCGCCGTCTACGCCACCATGTTCCCCGGGCACACCGACCGGATCGTGCTGGACAGCAACGACGATCCGGACCCGTCGCGGGTCGGCCGCGGCTGGCTGGCCGCCTTCGGCCAGGGCGCCGAGGACCGGTTCCCCGACTTCGCGCGGTGGGCCTCGGCGCCGGACAACCCGGACCGGGTCGCGGACACCCCCGAGGAGGTGCGCCCGCTCTTCCTCGACCTGGCCGCCCGGCTCGACCGGGCCCCGCTGCCCTGGCCGGGCGCCAACCCGGCCGAGCTGAACGGCAACGTGCTGCGCGAGACCATGCTGGAAAGCCTGTACGCGGACGCCAAGTTCCCGGACCTGGCCCGGCAGATGCTGGCGGGCCTCGGCCGCCGCCCGCTGCCCGCCCCGGTCCTGCCGCCCGACCAGGTGGTGCAGAACACCATCGCGGTCTCCGTCGGCACCCTCTGCAACGACGTCAGCTGGCCCACCGACCCGGCGTCCTACGCCAAGGAGGCGGCCGCCGACCGGGCCGCCCGGCCGCTCACCGCGGGCATGCCGGTGAACGTGATGCCCTGCGCCTTCTGGCCGTTCGCGCCGGCCGAGCCGCCGGTGCGGGTGACCGGCCGGGGCCCGGCGAACGTCCTGCTGGCGCAGAACCTGCGCGACCCGGCCACCCCGTACGGGGGCGCGCTCGAGCTCCGGGCCGCCTTCGGCGACCGGGCCCGGATGGTGACGGTCGACTCCGGCGGCCACGACGTCTACCTGGCGAACGGGAACGCCTGCGGCGACGCCGCGGTGACGGACTTCCTGGTGACGGGCCGCCGCCCGGCCGAGGACGTGTTCTGCCCGGCGGCCCGCTGACGCCGGACCGGGCCGGGGGGGCAACGGGCCGTGGGCGAACGGCCCTTGTCCCTGCGTGTACCCACGTTCGACGCTCACACATGAGTCGAACCTGTCGCGATTTTGTGACAATAGTTCGCCAACAGGCCCCCCACGGTGGGGATTCACGGCCGTAATGTTCGAACTATGTCAAAGAAGAGCCGCATACCTGCCCCGGACCCGGGCGACACCTGGGTCCCGCGCCCGAGGCGCCGTGTGACCCCGCTCGGATTCCTGCGCCATGCGGCCACCTTCCTCGGCTCCAGCGTGCTGGGCGGCGTCCTGCTGGCGGGCCTGATCCTCCCGGGTGCGGGCGCGGTCGGACTGGGCGCCAAGAGCGGCGCCGAGGGCTTCGAGAGCATCCCCGACGACTTCAAGACCCCGCCGCTCACCCAGGCGACCCAGATCTACGACGCCAAGGGCGGCCTGATCGCCAAGGTCTACGAGCGCGACCGCACGGTGCTGACCGCCGAGCAGATGTCGCCGCTGATCCGCAAGGCCCAGGTGGACATCGAGGACGCGCGCTTCTACGAGCACGGCGCCGTCGACCTCAAGGGCGTGCTGCGGGCGATCACCAAGAACGCGGAGAGCGGTTCCGCCGTCCAGGGCGCCTCGACCCTCACCCAGCAGTACGTGAAGAACGTCAACGTCGAGATGGCCGGGGACGATCCGGTGGCGGTGCGCGAGGCGCAGCGCAAGACCCTCGGCCGCAAGATCCAGGAACTGCGCTACGCCATCAAGCTGGAGGAGGACCTGACCAAGGAGCAGATCCTCACCAACTACCTGAACATCACCTTCTACGGCCACCAGGCGTACGGCATCCAGGCCGCCTCCCAGCGCTACTTCAGCAAGGACGCCAAGGACCTCACCCTCCCCGAGGCGGCGATGCTCGCCGGGCTGGTGCAGAACCCGTCCCAGTACGACCCGAAGCTGCACCCGGTGGCCGCCCAGAAGCGCCGGGACACCGTCATCGACAAGATGGTGGAGAACAAGCACATCACCGCGCAGCAGGCGGCCGAGGCCAAGGCCGCCCCGCTCGGCCTCGACTACAAGGACCCGCAGAACGGCTGCATCACCGCCCAGGCGGGCACGGGCTTCTTCTGCGACTACGTGCGCCACGTGGTCAAGCAGGACCCGGCCTTCGGCAAGAGCGCCGCCGAGCGCAAGAAGCTGTGGGACACCGGCGGGTTGAACATCTACACCACCCTCGACCCGGACAAGCAGGCCGCCGCCCAGAACGCCGTCTCCACCAAGGTGTACGTCACCGACCCGGTCTCGGCGGCGATGACGATGGTCGAGCCCGGCACCGGCAAGATCCTGGCGATGGCTCAGACCCGCCCGTACGGCCTGGCGAAGGAGAAGAACCAGACCGTCGTCAACCTCAACGTGGACGCGGCGATGGGCGGGGGCATCGGCTTCCAGCCCGGCTCCAACTTCAAGCCGATCGTGGCCGCCGCCGCGCTGGAGGCGGGCCTGTCGCCGACCCAGCAGTACGACGCGCCGAACCGGATGGACTGGCCGACGATGAAGACCTGCGACGGCACCTGGAAGAACCTCAGCAAGGGCAAGAAGGAGGGGACGATCCCCAACGAGAGCCCGAGCGAGAAGGGGCCGTACCAGCTCAAGCAGGCCATGGCGCTGTCGGTCAACACCTACTTCGTGCAGATGGAGCAGGAGATCGGGCTCTGCGCCGTCAAGCAGATGGCCAACAAGCTGGGGGTGACCGGCAAGGCGAGCGGCGACCCGCTGCAGGAGGTGCCCGCCCTCGGCCTGGGCACCCAGGAGGTCAGCCCGCTGACCATGGCCAACGTCTACGCGACCTTCGCCGCCCGGGGCGACTACTGCGCGCCGCTGGCGATCAACCGGATCACCACGGTGGACGGCAAGGACGTCCCGGTGGCCCCGGCCCACTGCGACCAGGTGATGTCCACGGACACCGCCGACGTGATCAACAGCGTGCTGCTCGGGGTGACCGAGAAGGGCGGCACCGCGCGGGACCTCCGGCTGGACGACGACCGCCAGATCGCGGGCAAGACCGGCACCACGGACGAGAAGAAGTCGGCCTGGTTCACCGGCTACACCGGCAACCTGGCCGGCTCGGTCTGGCTGGGCAGCCCGGGCGTCAAGGTGCCGATGCGCAACATCCGGATCGGCGGCGAGTTCCAGCCCGAGGTGTTCGGGGCGACCGGCCCGGGGCCGATCTGGCAGAAGGCCATGAGCGACGCCGTGCGGAACATGCCGGAGAAGGAGTTCAGCACCGTCTACATCCCGGACCCGGTCAGGCAGACCCCCGGGTGCAGCACCTCCACCGCCTCGCCGTCCTCGGTGACCTGCACCGGGGCGCCCAGCCCGGGCTCGACCGGCCACCCGCGCGGCAACTCCCCCTCCTCGGGCGGCAGTCCGACCGGCCGCTCGGCCCCCAGCACCCCGCCGGACGCCACGGACCCGTCGGACCAGTGACGCCCTGACGTCCAGGGAGTGACGACCGCGGCCCTCCACCGGCCACCTGGCCGGCTACCTGGTGATCGCCGTCGCCGCCGCCGCCCGCGAACTGCGCGCGGGCGGCGGGGCCCTGCCGGCGCTCGCCGCCCACGCCCTCGGCCTGCCGCGAAGGTCTGCGTGACGGCTGCGGCTACCGCGCCTCGAGCGGCTCGCCGGTGTCCTGGTCGAGGTTGAACACCCGCCGGTAGGAGTCGGTGACCACGGTGATCTGGGTCCGCCCAGTCCAACTCGCCTCCACCAGCCGGGCGTCCTCCGGGGCGCCGCCGACGTCCGCGAGCAGCCAGCGCCGGGCCGACCAGCCCTCGCCGCTCTCCAGCAGCACCTGCCAGTGCTCACCGATCTGCGGCCCGGAGTCGTACGAGCGGTGCACCACCACCAGGGAGCTCTCCGCGCCGGCCGGGGCGTCCTCCCGGCTGCGGGTCTCGGCCGCCGACACCTTGTGCGCGGCCAGCACGCCGAGCAGGAACACCACCCCGGCGGTCACCGTCACCGCCCGGGTGGCGGCCCGGACGGCGGTGCGGCGGTCGCTCAGCCAGGCGGCCGCGCTCAGCGCGCCCAGCGCGCCGCCGAGCAGCAGCTCCGGCTGGTTCAGCAGGTCGGCGACCAGCATCAGGCCGCCCGAGCGGCTCTCCCACTGCCCCTCGGTGTACAGCAGGACGGCGGCCGCGCCGCCGGCCAGCAGCAGTCGGACCAGGAGGCGCCTGCGCCGCCGCGTCCGGCTGCTCCAGCGCCCGTCGGTCCACTCGTTCAACGTCCCCCCGGTCATCCGCTCACAGCCCCGCGAGGAGTTCCCGGCCCTCCGGCCAGTCACCCAGCCCGGAGTCCGAGTTGAGGTGCCCGTACGCGCCCGGCTCGACGTAGCGGGCGCCCCAGGCCCGGGCGAACTCGCGGGCCCGCGCGGGGGTCACCCACGGGTCGTCGGTGGAGGAGACCACCACGGTCGGGAACGGGAAGCGCTCCAGCGCCACCGGCCGGAAGCCCAGCAGCTCCGGCAACTCGGCGGTGTCCACGTCCGCGGGCGCGACCAGCAGCGCGCCCCGGACGGCGGCGGTCCGCTCGGCGGACGCACCGGCCGCCCAGTGGGCCGCCGTGACGCAGCCCAGGCTGTGCGCGACCAGCACCACCGGCCCCTCGGCGGAGGCCGCGGCCACCGCCGCGTCCACCCGGGCCACCCAGTCCGGCCGCTCCGGATGGTCCCAGTCCGCCTGCTCGACCCGGCGGAAGGTGTCCGGCTCGGCGGCCTCCCAGCGGGTCTGCCAGTGCTCGGGGCCCGAGTTCTGGTAGCCGGGGAGGACGAGGTACGTGGCGCGTTCGGACATGGGCTCCTCCGGGGCGGTTCGGGCTGCGGCCGCTGGACGGCCGGTCGACGGGCAGCACGAGAGTCTAGGCCGCGCGCCGGACGGCCCCGCAGCCGGGCGCCGCACCCGCGGCCGGAACCGCTCCCGGCCCCGGCGTGCACGGCTCGTGACCAGCGCGCGAGCCGGATGGTGCGCCGCCGTACGCCCGGTGCGCCCTGTTGCCAACGGCGCTGCGGGTACGGGAGGTTGGACCGGGCCCGGGCACCGCGGCCACCGCGCCCGGACCCGCACCAGTCTGACGTTCGATCACGTGGAGGGATGTCGGGGATGACATCGAAGATCCTGCTCGTCACCGGGGACGCCGCCGAGTCGCTGGAGGTGTTCTACCCGTACCAGCGGTTGCGCGAGGAGGGCTACCAGGTCGACATCGCCGCCCCCACCAAGAAGCGCCTGCAGTTCGTGGTGCACGACTTCGTCGACGGCTACGACACCTACACCGAGAAGCCCGGGTACACCTGGCCCGCCGACATCGCCCTGGCCGACGTCGACCCGGCCGACTACGTCGCCCTGGTCATCCCCGGCGGGCGCGCCCCCGAGTACCTGCGCAACGACCCGGACGTGCAGCGGATCGCCCGGCACTTCTTCGCCGGGGACAAGCCCGTCGCGCAGATCTGCCACGGACCGCTGATCACCGCCGCCGCCGGGGTGCTCGACGGCCGCCGCTCCTCCGCCTACCCCGCGCTGGCGCCGGACATCAAGGCGGCGGGCGCCGAGTTCGTGGACGCCGAGGCGGTGGTGGACGGCGTGGTCGTCTCGGCCCGGGCCTGGCCCGACCACCCGGCCTGGCTGCGCGCCTTCATCGAGGTCCTGCGCACCAAGGCCCCGGTGGCCTGAACCACCGTCGCCCCGGAGCCCGGCCGGGGTCGCCGTCCGCTCCACCTCACCGGCACCTCCCTACGCCGTGACCACCCCCCTACGCTGACCGGCGACAGTGCAGCCGATCACCACCAGGAGGACCAGTCATGGCAGAACCACTGATCGCCACCGTCGGGGGCAAGGTGCCCGCCGTCGACCCGGGCGCCTTCCTCGCGCCGAACGCCGTCGTGGTCGGGGACGTCACGGTCGCCGCCGGGGCGAGCGTCTGGTACGGGGCGGTGCTGCGCGGCGACGCCGAGTCGATCACCGTCGGCGCGGGCAGCAACATCCAGGACAACTGCACCCTGCACGCCGACCCCGGCTTCCCGCTGGTGGTCGGCGAGCGGGTGTCGGTCGGCCACAACGCGGTGCTGCACGGCTGCACCGTGGCGGACGACGTCCTGGTCGGGATGAACGCCACCGTCCTCAACGGCGCCCGGATCGGCTCCGGTTCGCTGGTCGCGGCGGGCGCGGTGGTGACCCAGGGCATGGACGTCCCGCCCGGCTCGCTGGTCGCGGGAGTCCCGGCCAAGGTGCGCCGGGAGCTGACCGAGGAGGAGCGGGCCGGCATCAAGGCCAACGGCGAGGGATACCTGCTCCTCGCCGAGGCGCACCGGCAGATCTAGCGCAGGGCGGGTACTACAGCCGGTCGTAGACGGCGGACAGCCGGCGCAGCACCTCGGCGGCCCGGTCCAGGGCCTCCTCGTCGTAGTCGTCGAGGTCGGCGTGCAGGGCCTCGGCCAGGGCCGCCTGGCGCTGCTCGTGCCGGGCGCGGCCGTCCTCGGTCAGGGTGACCAGGACGGACCGCTTGTCCTCGGGCGGGCGGGTACGGGTGACGTAGCCCGCGGTGACCAGGCCGTTCACCAGCTGGGTGGTGGCGGCGCCGGTGGTCTCGGTGCCGGCGGCGAGCTGGGTGATGGTGAGCGGTCCCTGGTCGGCCAGGGTGCGCAGGGCCCGGGCGTGGGTGAGGGAGAGGGCCCCCGGGGTGCGGGTGGCGCGTCCGCGCAGCCGGGAGTCCGCGGCGCTGAGCCGGTAGGCGGCACGGGCCAGGCGGTCGAGGGCCTGGGCCCGCCCGGGGGCGGGCGGCTGTTCGGTCATGGCGGGGCTCCTCCTCGGCGGTTGACAACAGCCTAGCCTCAGTACTTAATAGATAAGTACTTAGCCACTAAGTACTTATCTATCTCGCTCCGGAAGGAGCAGGAGGAGACCGTCATGACCATCCGCTCGACCGGCCAGAACTGGGCCCTGGACATCGCCCTCGCCCAGGGCGGCTTCGACGCGCTGCACCCCGAGGCCGTCGGGACCATGGAGCAGCTCGGCCACGACCACACCGACTTCGCCAAGGTCTTCGCCCTGGTCAGGAGCGGCGCCATGCTGCCCAAGGCATGGGCGACGGTGGCCGGCCAGGCCGAGGAGCGCGCCGCCCACCACGAGCGCGCGGGCTTCGCCCGGACCGCCGCCGACCTCTACCTGCGGGCCGCCGTGATGTGGGGCCGGGCCCAGTACTCGATCTTCGACGCCGCCGACCCGCGCAAGGCGGCCCTGCGCGCCCACGCCGACCACTGCGTGGAGCGCCTGGGTGCGCTGCGCGACGGCCGGGTCCGGCGGGTGGTGCTGGACTTCGAGGGCTCGAAGATCTACGCCCTGCTGCACCTGCCCGAAGGGCCGGTCGAGAACGCGCCCGCCGTCATCCTCGGCCCCGGGATGGACATGATCAAGGAGGACTACATCTGGGCGGCCGAGCGCTACTACACCTCCCGCGGCATGGTCGCGCTGTCCATCGAGGGCCCCGGCCAGGGCGAGAGCCGGGCCGGCGGACTGACCGTCGACCTCGGCAACTACGAGCGGGCGATCGGCCGCTACCTCGACCACCTGGCCGCGCTCCCGGAGGTCGACGCCGACCGGATCGGGATGTTCGGCATCTCGATGAGCGGCTACTGGGGCTCCCGGGCCGCCGCCACCGACCGCCGACTGGCCGCCCTGGCCGCCTTCGAGGCCGTCACCGGCGACTTCGCGACGATCTTCGAGCGGGCCCAGCCGACCTTCAAGAACAACTACATGTTCATGGCCGGGTACTCCGACGAGGAGGCCTTCGACCGCGACCTGGCCCAGCGCATGCCGCTCGGCGACCTGGTGGCCGACATCACCTGCCCGGTGCTGTACGGGATCGGCGAGTTCGACGAGCTCACCGACCTCGGCCAGGCCCTGGCGAGCTTCGAGCGCATCCGGGCCCCGAAGGAGCTGCGGGTCTACGAGGACGAGTTCCACCCGCTCGGCGGGGTGGCCGCCGAGGCCTTCCGCTTCGCCGCGGAGTGGCTGGAGCGCGCCCTGGCCGGCGAGTTCGCCGACCCGGGCCGCGACGTGCGCCACTACGTCCACCGCGACGGACGCACCACCGACGGCACCGCCGACCCGACCTGGTGGCTCGGCGCCGCCCCGGCGGCGCTCACCGCG
Source organism: Kitasatospora sp. NPDC096128 (assembly GCF_040303105.1). Lineage (NCBI taxonomy): Bacteria > Bacillati > Actinomycetota > Actinomycetes > Kitasatosporales > Streptomycetaceae > Kitasatospora > Kitasatospora sp. NPDC096128. The sequence goes on from NZ_JBEOSP010000023.1 coordinate 19,711, forward strand.
CTGCGCCGGCCCTGAGGCCTGTCCGGCGGACCCTGGTCCTACGGAGTCGGTGCCAGCGGCACGCCCGTCCGCTCCGCCGCCGGTTCCACCGGCACCGGGGCGGGCGGGCGCCGGTCGGCCGCCCAGGCCAGCACCGCGACGGCGGCGCCGGCCGCGGCCAGGCCGGCACCCACCAGGGTCGGTGAGGTCCAGCCGAGCCCGGCGGCCAGGGCCAGCCCACCGAAGTACGCCCCCTGGGCGTTGGCCAGGTTGAAGGCGCCCTGCACGGTCGCCGAGGCCAGGGTGGGCGCGCTGCGCGCCTTCTGCAGCACCAGGGTCTGCACCGCCGGGACGATCGCGAAGCCGAACAGCCCGATCAGCACCACCGTGACGGCCGCCGACCAGCGGGCGTGCGCGGTCACCGCGAACAGCGCGAGCGTCGCCGAGAGCAGCAGGAAGGAGACGCAGACGGTCGGGCGCAGCGCCCGGTCCGCGGCGAACCCGCCGATCACGTTGCCGATCGTCATCCCGACCCCGAACAGCGCCAGCACCCCGGTCACCGAGCCGGCCGCGTACCCGGAGACCTCGGTGAGCAGCGGTGCGATGTAGCTGTAGCAGGCGAACATCCCGCCGCAGCCGACCACCACGGTGGCCAGTGCCAGCCACAGCTGCCCGCTGCGGAAGGCCCACAGCTCGTGCCGGAGCCCGGACTGGCCGGGGGAGGGGAGGGCCGGCACCAGACGGGCGATGGCGAGCGTCCCGGCGGCGGCGATCAGCACCACCACCAGCATGGTCGCCCGCCACCCGAGGTGCTGGCCCAGCAGGGTCGCGGCCGGGACGCCGACGATGTTGGCCACGGTCAGGCCGGAGAACATCACCGCGACCGCCCGGGCCCGCCGGTCCGGCGCCACCAGCTCGGCGGCGGCTACCGCCCCGGCCCCGAAGAAGGCGCCGTGCGGCAGCCCGGTGATCAGCCGCGCCAGGGCCAGCGTCCAGAAGTCGGGGGCCAGCGCGCACAGCAGGTTGCCGGTCGCGAACAGCCCGGCCAGCGCCACCAGCACCGCCTTGCGGGGCTTCCCGGCGGCCAGCGCGGTGAGCAGCGGCGCGCCGACCACCACCCCCAGCGCGTAGGCGGAGATCAGCCAGCCGGCCTGCGGGATGGAGACGTGCAGACTGTCGGCGACCTGGGGGAGCAGCCCCATGGCGGCGAATTCGGTGGTCCCGATGGCGAAAGCGGTGACGGCCAGCGCGAACAGCGCGAGAGGCAAGGAGTGACTCCGGGGTGATGCCCGCAACCGGCAGGGGCGCGCGACGGGTGATTCGTTCGTCGGAAATCCTAATCCGGCCGGATGGCGTCCCCGTAAGGCCCGTGTGACGGAACGGGGTCGTGTGACGGAACGGGGTCGTGTGACGGAACGGGGTCGTGTGACGGAACGGGGCCGTGGGGCGGAAGGGGGCTCGCCTCGGCGGCCCGGGCGCGCGAGACTGGTGGCATGTGCCGCAACATCAAGACGCTGCGCCCGCCCATGACGCCCGACGCCGGTGAGGAGGACTTCCACGCGGCCGCGCTGCAGTACGTCCGCAAGGTGTCCGGGTTCCGCGCGCCGGCGGCCCACAACCGCGAGGCCTTCGACCGGGCCGTGGAGGCGGTCGCCGAGGCCACCGCCCGGCTGCTCGACGAGCTGGAGGTGCGCGGCTCGCACGCCCGGGCCGCCGAGGCAGCTGCCTGAGACGCCCGGGACCACCGCCTGAGACGCCCGGAGCCATCGCCCGAGACGCAGGGAGCAGGATCCGCCGATGAACCCCGCCAACCGTTACGCCCTCACCTTCCCCGGCACGCCCGGCACCCAGGCCCCGCAGGACGTGGTCGTGGTCACCCGGACCAGCGCCAAGGGCCCGGGCGGGCACCCCGTCTACGAGGACGCCAGCGGGATCGTCCGGGCCGAGATCAGCGACGCCGGCGAGGTCCGGATGCTCGCCAGCGGCGGTCACCAGTCCCCGCACCTGCCGGTGCACGCCCACCCGCTGCCCTGAGCCGCGGAATCCTCCCGAAGCGCCGGTCGCGGCCGCGTCCGTGCGGCACAATCGCCTCATGACCACAGCGAGTTGGCAGGGCACCGTCGTCGCCGAGAGTGCGGACACCGTCGTCGTCGAGGGCAACCACTACTTTCCGGTGGAGTCGGTCCGGGCCGAGTTCCTGCGGCCCTCCGACACCACCACGGTGTGCGGCTGGAAGGGCACGGCCAACTACTACACCGTGGAGGTGGCCGGGCAGGCCAACCCGGACGCCGCCTGGTACTACGCCGAACCGAAGCCGGAGGCGGAGCACGTCCGGGGCCGGGTGGCCTTCTGGCGCGGTGTGGAGATCACCGAGTAGCGCCGAGCAGCGCCGAGCAGCGCTGTACGGCCCCGCCCGTCCCGGGCGGGGCCGTACAGGCGGTCAGGGGCAGTACCCGGGTCCGGGGCGGTCAGCCGCCGAGGGCCGCGGGCGGGGCGACCGCTCCGTGCCCCGCTTTGACGCCGTTCACCATCGCCTGGTGGACGGCCCGCGCGGTGGCCTCGTCCGCGGCGGCCACCGGACTGCCGGACACCGTGTACCAGTCCAGCGCTCCGGTGTACTGGACGGTCAGCCGCGCCTCGCCGTCCACCCACGTGGTGTGCACGGTGAGGTCGCCGGAGATCGGCCCGACCTCGGTGGTGGTGACCCCGCCGGGGCCGCTGATGATCGACTGGGTGGTCCAGGTCGCCCACGCGGTGCGCGGGTCCGCGGGCGGCCGGGCCTGCCGGTCGGTTTGATCGTGTTCGGTCATGCGCCTATCCTCCCCCGCCGGTGAGCCGCCGCCCGGGCAGCGACACCGGCGGTCGCAAGGACCGCCCGGTTCCGCCGGGCGGTCGGATCGGATCGGTGTGGCGGACGGGTCAGCCGCTCGCGCCGGGTTCGTCCAGGATGGGGTCGCCCTCCGCCTGGGAGGTGTCCTGTGCGTGCAGGTTCTGCATCGAGGTGACGCCCTCCTCCGGATCGGCGGCGCGGACGTCCTCCGCACGGTCGGTGCTCACTCCGGAGCGTTCGCTCATGTCGGTCATCGCGGGCTCCGTATCCTCGGCCGGCCCCGGAGCGCCCGGATGCGGGCGCGGTCGGGCCGGGTCTGTCCCTCGCCCCTCCAGCCTGCCCCCGCCCCGGCGCCGGGGCCAGCCGGGTGACCCGCGCGCCCGGTGACCGGGGCCCGCCCCGATCGCCGGACCGCCAGGCCACCGGAGGCGACCCGAGGTCACTCAAGGCGACCCGAGGCCACCCGGCCGCCGGATCACCAGGTCACGGGCAGCGACCGCATCCCGTAGATGAACGACTCGGTACGGAACTCGCGCTCGCCCGTCAGTCGCAGTCCCGGCAGCCGCCGGAACAGGGTCTCCAGGGCGATCTGGAGCTCGGCGCGGGCCAGCGGCTGGCCCAGGCACTGGTGCACGCCGAAGCCGAAGGCCATGTGCCGCCGGGCGTCCCGCGCCAGGTCCAGCTCGTCCGGCGGCCGGTGGTCGGCGCCGCCGAACACCTCCTCGTCCCGGTTGGCGGTGGACAGCATCGCGATCACGCCCTCCCCGGCCCTGACCGTCACCCCGCCCAGCTCCACGTCCTCCAGCGCCACCCGGGGCAGCCCGGTGTGCACGATGGTCAGCAGGCGCAGCAGCTCCTCCACCGCGCCCGGCAGCGCGGCCGGGTCGGCCAGCCTGGCGATCTGCTCGGGCTGCTCCAGCAGCAGCGCGGTGGACAGCGAGATCATGTTCGCGGTCGTCTCGTGCCCGGCGATCAGGAGCAGCACGCCCGTGCTGGCCACGTCGTCCGGGCTCAGGTCGTCCCGCACCGCGAGCCGGCTCAGGACGTCGTCCTCCGGCCGGGCGCGCTTGCGGGCCGTCAGGTCGCGCAGGTAGTCCAGGACCTCCTCCTGGGCCTCCCGGAGCTGCTCCACGGTGCTCTCCCGGCTGAGCAGCGTGCGGCTCAGGCCCTGGAAGCGGTCGCGGTCCTCGTACGGCACGCCGAGCAGCGAGCAGATCACCAGCGAGGGCACCGGCAGCGCGAAGTCGGCGACCAGGTCGGCCGTGGTCCGGCCCGCGGTCATCCGGTCCAGTGCCTCGTCCACGATCCGCTGGATCTCCGGGCGCAGCGCCTCCACCCGCTTGACCAGGAAGTCCCCGGTGACCATGCGGCGCTGGCGGGCGTGCTCGGGGTCGTCGAGGCGCAGGAAGGTCGGGTTGTCGGTGACCAGCCGCTCGCGGGCGCCGGCGACCAGCAGCGGGAAGGCCGGGTGGCGCACGTCGGCGCTGAACCGGCGGTCGGACAGTACGGTGCGGACCTCGGCGTAGCCGGTGGCCAGCCAGCAGGGGTCGCCGTCGGGCAGTTCGGCCCTGGTCATCGGCGCAGTGGCGGCGGCCTCGGTGTATGCGGGCGGCGGGCCGAACGGGCAGCCGCCGGAATGCGGGGCCGGCAGCAGCGGGACGACGGGGGCGGTGGGTGTGGCGGTCAAGGCGGGGGTCTCCTCGTGTCGCGGGTGTCCTCGTGAGGTGTGGGGAGTCCGGGACGTCGCCGGGCGGCGTGCGGGCCGGGCGGCGGGGGCGGTCAGGCGCCGGGCTGTGCGGTCCCGTCCTCGGTGACGGTGATCGCCTGGCCCGGGCAGAGCTCGGCGGCGAGTCTGACGTCGTCGAACTGCTCGGGCAGCACAGTGGTCTGACGGAGCCTCACCAGACTGTCCCGGTCGTCCTGGTCGAAGACCGCGGGGGCGTTCATCACACACATTCCGGAGCTGCAGCAACGGTCCCGGTCGACGCTCACCTGCATGTCGGGCACCTCTCGCCAGGGCGCCGCCGGCTGCCCGGCGGCCGCCTCTCGTTGTCACGGTCAACCTAGTCGCCGCTGGTCCGCCTACGGAGGGGTACGGCGGACGGATCGTCAAGAATGGCTGATTCGGCTCCTGCGTGAACGCCCTTGCAGCGCAATGCGTTTCAACTGGCGGCAGGCCACCGGGCGGGCGGAGCGGACGGCCTCACAAGCCCTCGGCGGCGGCCAACTCCCGTACGGAGGCGACGGTGTCGGCCTCGGCGGCGCTCTTGTCCGGCCGGTAGCGCACCACCCGGGCGAACCGCAGCGCCAGCCCGGCGGGGTAGCGGGTGCTGCGCTGGAGGCCGTCGAAGGCGATCTCGACGACCAGTTCCGGCCGCACCCGCACCGTCCGGGCGTCCCGGTCGACCTCCCGGGCGAGCAACTCGGCGGTCTGCCGGGCGAGTGTCGCGTCGGTCAGCCCCTTGAACGTCTTGCCGAGCATCACCCACGGGCCGAGACCCGGCTCGCCCGCCGCCCGGGCCCCCAGGTGCAGATTGCTCAGGAACCCCTGCCGCCGGCCGCTGCCCCACTCCGCGGCCAGCACCACCAGGTCCAGGGTGTGCCGGGGCTTCACCTTGATCCACCCGGCCCCGCGCCGCCCGGCCGCGTACCCGGCCGCCGGATCCTTCACCAGGACGCCCTCGTGGCCGAGCGCCAGGGCCCCGCGGAAGAACGCCAGCGCCTCCGCCCGGTCCCCGGTCTCGATCCGGCCCACCCGCAGGCCCTCCGGCGCCACCTCGGCCAGCGCCGCCCAGCGGTCCCGGCCCGGTCGGTCCACCAGGTCCTCGCCGTCCCGGTGCAACAGGTCGAAGAAGCGGACGCTGAGCGGGACTTCGGCCCGCAGCCGGTCCGGATCCCGCCGGGAGGCGGTGCGCGCCGCGGTCTCCTGGAACGGGCGCGGCCGCCCGTCCGCACCCAGCGCGATCGCCTCCCCGTCCAGCACCGCCGACCGCAGCGGCAGCGCCAGTGCCGCCTCCACCACCTCGGGGACCCGCGCCGCGATGTCATCCAGACCGCGGGTGAACACCGCCACCTCCCCGCCGTCCCGGTGCACCTGCACCCGGATCCCGTCCAGCTTCCACTCCACCGCCGCCGCACCGGTGCGCTCCAGCGCCGAAGCCACGTCCGGCGCCGACGCGGCCAGCATCGGCCGCACCGCCCGCCCCACCTCCAGGCGGAACGCGGCCAGGGCCCGGGCCCCATCGCCCAGCGCCGCCTCCGCCACCGCCCGGGCCGACCCCCGGAACATCAACGCCCGCCGTACCGCCGCCACCGGCACCCCGGCCGCCTGCGCCACCGCGTCTCCGACCAGCGCGTCCAGGGCCCCCTGCCGCAGATCCCCGACCAGCACCGCCCGCAGGAACCCCTGCTCCACCTCCGTCGCCCGCCCGAACAGCCCGACCAGCAACCGCCGCCGCTCGGCCTGCGCCCCCGCCCCGTGCACCCCGGCGATCCGCTCCAGCTCCCGCTCCACCTCCCGCACCCCCAGCGAGGCCGCCGCGGCCGGCGCCGGCAGGTCCCGCAGGGCCGCCCACCCCACCCCGGTCCGCAACCGCTGCGCCTCACCCGACAGCAACACCACCGCCGCCGCCCCCTCCTCGGCCCCCAAATCCCGCAGACACCCCGCCAGCAGCCCCACCTTCGCCCGCCGCCCGGGCTCCGCCGCCACCTCCCGCGACACCTCCGCCAACCGCGACAACCCCATCCGCCGCCACCTCCACCCACCCAGCATCCGCGCGACCCCCCGGCCCCGCACCCCGACAACCCGGGCGCGTAGCCTTCCCCGTCCAGCAGTTGACCGGTGAGGGGGAGCGGCCGTGTCGATCGAGTTCGTGCGTCGGGCGGACGGCCTGGTCTACCGCTACCGCCAGGACGGCGAGTTCAACGGCCGACCGTCCTTCCGGCGCGTCGACCTCGACGTCCGCTGCTGCTGGCTGCCCGGGCGCGGCTGGTGCACCGTCGGTGCCGACGGCACCCCTAACGGCTGGCCCCTCGCCGGCCGCGCCGCTCAGGGCCCGCTCCCCCCGCCCGGCCCCTGGCGCAGCTGGAAGGCCGGGAAGTCCTACCTCTACGACCTCCGCCGGACCCCCACCCCTTGAGGACCGTTCGCCGACGGAAAACCCGAGGCGCCCAGCGGTGCTCCGCGGTCATACTGACCGGGCCCACCGCCGTCCCGTCCCGAGGGGCGGGCCGGAACCGGGGCGAGGAGACAGGAGAGTCGTGGCGCGGCACACCGCTTGTACGGCGATGGCGACCCTGGCGGTGATCGCCCTCGCGGCGGGCTGCTCGGCCGGGCCGGAGGTCCGGCCCGCGAGCCCTTCCGCGACCGGAGCGCCGTCGACCCCGCCCCCCGAGCCGGTGGCGGCGTGGCGGTCGCTGCCGCCGTTGTCCGGCGAAGGTGCGAGAGCCGCGCTGCTGCCGGTCGCCGAACTGCCGCCGGGCAGCACCACGCAGGACGACGGCCCGCCGTCCGCCGCCGTGGCGGACGCGGTCGCCAAGGCGTCGCGGCGGGATCCGGGCTGCGTGCCGGTCCTCTCCGCCATGTTCGACAGGCCCGCCGACTCTGCCCGGCTCTGGTATGTCACCGGGAACAACACCCGGGACAACCGGACGCTCGTGGACGTCGGCGCCATCCCCGGCGGCCGGTCGCGGGAACGGTTTCGAGGCGCTGCGGACCGCCGTCGCCGGGGGCGGCTGCACCGGGCTGCGGCTGGACGACCGGGTGGGCGCGGAGCCGCTCAAGGTCGAGCCGGTGCTCACGGGAGCGCTGGAGGTTCCGGCTATCGGCTTCCGGGTCCTCTTGCCGACCGGGGCGGCTACCTCCCGGGGCGGAACCACGATGCTGTTCCTGTACGCGGCGGTCGGCGACAACCGCGTGGTGATCGCGATGACCGACGACACCGCGCACGCCCCCGTGCTGCGCGCGGACCTGGTGGCCGCACAGCTCCACCGGCTGGTCACCGCAGGGGCCATGCCGCCGGACGGGACACCCGGCGTTACTGCTTGACAGGGTGCGTAATACTGTAACGCGCGCGGTCCGAGGCGCCGTCGGAGCGGGCCGCGCGGCGTCCCTTCCCAGCAGCTCGGAGCACCGCATGCACCCCTTCCTCGACCACCCGGGGCCGCTGGCCTTCGCGCACCGGGGCGGTGAGCTCGGGCACCCGGAGAACTCGCTGGCCGCGTTCGAGGCCGCCGTGGCGCTGGGCTACCGGTACCTGGAGACGGACGTGCACGCCACCGCGGACGGGGTGCTGGTGGCGTTCCACGACTCCCGGCTCGACCGGGTGACCGACCGCGCCGGAGCGGTGGCGGAACTGCCCTGGGACACCGTCCGCCGGGCCCGGATCGGCGGCACCGAGCCGGTGCCGCTGCTGGAGGACCTGCTCGGGGCCTTCCCCGCGGCCCGGTTCAACGTGGACGTGAAGGCGGCGCCCGCCGTCGGGCCGCTGGTCGAGGCGATCCGCCGGACGAACGCCTGGGACCGGGTCTGCGTCGGCGGCTTCTCCGACAGCCGGATCGCCGCCGTGCGCGCCGCCGCCGGCCCCCGGCTGGCCACCTCGCTGGGCCCGCGCGAGGTGGCCCGGCTGCGGCTGCGCTCGCTGGCGGGCCCGCTGGCGCGGGGCGGGGCGCCGTTCGCCGGGGTGTGCGCCCAGGTGCCGGAGCGGCACCGGGGGGTCAGGGTGGTCGACCGGGCCTTCGTCCGGGCCGCGCACCGCCTCGGCCTGCAGGTCCACGTGTGGACTGTGGACGATCCCACACGGATCCGGTCTCTCCTCGACCTGGGTGTGGATGGCATCATGGCGGATCGCATCGACGTCCTGAAGGGCGTCCTCGGCGAGCGCGGCTGCTGGACGGACGGCAGCACCGGCTCCAGCACAGTGAAATAGGAGCCCATGAGCACCACGGACCACCTGCCGGACGACGTCTCGTCGCCTCCGGCGGCCGCCGACGAAGGCCGTGCCCTGCGCCGGATGCAGTTCGGCTGGTACATCAACGACTGGGCCAACGCCGCCTTCTCGGCCACCGTCCTGACCGTCTTCCTCGGGCCGTACCTGACCGAGGTGGCGAAGAAGGCCGCCGACGCGTCCGGTGACGTGCACCCGCTCGGCCTGACGATCCGCGCCGGATCGTTCTTCCCGTACACGGTCTCCTTCTCCGTGCTGATCTCGGTCGCGGTGATGCTGCTGACCGGCACGGTCGCCGACCGCACCGGGCGGCACAAGGAGCTGATGTGCGGCTTCGCCTACGTGGGCGCGCTCGCCACCATGGGGATGTTCTTCCTCGACGGCGACCGCTACCTGCTCGGCGGGGCGCTGCTGGTGGTCGCCAACATCTCGTACGCGGTGTCCGTGGCGCTCTCCTACGCCTACCTCCCGGGCCTGGCCGCCCCCGACGAGCGCGACGCCGTCTCCTCCAAGGGCTGGGCCTACGGATACGCGGGCGGCGGACTGCTGCTGATCGTCAACCTGGCGCTGTTCCAGGGCCACGACGCGCTCGGCCTCTCCTCCGGCACCGCCGTGCGGATCTGCCTGGCCTCGGCCGGCCTGTGGTGGGCGCTGTTCACCCTCGTCCCGCTGTTGCGGCTGCCGTCCCGGGCCGGCGTCGTCCGGGCGCGCGCCGCGGCCGCGCCGGACCAGCCGGCCGCCGGCAGCCTGCGCGAACTCGGCCGCACCCTCAAGGGCATGCGCAAGCACCCGCTGACGCTGCTCTACCTGGCGGCCTTCCTCTGCTACAACGACGGCATCCAGACCGTCGTCTCGCAGGCCTCGCTGTACGGCAGCGAGGAACTCGGCATGGAGCAGGGCACGCTGGTCATCGCCGTGCTGATCGTCCAGATCGTGGCGATCGGCGGCGCGCTGCTGCTGGGCCGGATCGCCCAGCGCCACGGCGCCAAGAAGACCATCCTCGGCTCGCTGGTCGGCTGGGTGGTCACGCTGGCCCTCGGCTACTTCATGCCGGCCCACCAGCCGGCCTGGTTCTACATCCTGGCCTGCATGATCGGCCTGGTGCTCGGCGGCAGCCAGGCGCTCTCCCGCTCGCTGTTCTCGCACCTGATCCCGGCCGGCCGGGAGGCCGAGTACTTCAGCCTCTACAAGGTCAGCGACCGTGGCACCAGCTGGATGGGCCCGCTGGTCTTCGGCCTCGCCTACGAGGTCACCGGCAGCTACCGCTCGGCGATCATCTCGCTGCTGATCTTCTTCGTGATCGGCTTCGCGGTGCTGGCGAAGGTCCCGGTCCGCCGCGCCATCGAGGCAGTGGGCAACCCCGTCCCCGAGCGCCTCTGACCCCGCCGCCGGGGGGCGGGGGGCCCCCCGCCCCCCCCGGCGGGGGGGGCGGGGGGGGGGGGGTACCCGACCCCCGGCCGCCGGGGGCGGCCCCCCGCCCCGGCCGCCGGCGGTCCGGAGCGGAGGGACGGGTTCACCCTCCCAGGGGGCCGGGGGCGGGCCGTTGGGAAGGGCCGGAGTGGAGTGCGGTGCGGGCGGTGTTGGCCGGGGTGGAGATCGGCGGGTGGCCGACGGGGCGTCATGCTGGCCCGAGCCTGTCCGACCGAGCGAGGAGACCGAGTTGAGCACCGCCGCCGTGAACCGTTGGAAGATCAGCGCCCCGGAGCGGGGCGAGTACCCGCAGTGGCGTGAACTCTTCCGGGGGTACTGCGAGTTCTACCGGGTGCCGATGCCGGAGGAGAAGGCCGCGCTGGTGTGGTCCTGGCTCAACGACCCGGCGCACGAGGTGGAGGGGCTGCTGGTCCGGGACGGCGACGGGACGCCGGTCGGGTTCGCGCACTTCCGGCCGTTCGCGCGGCCGCTGCACGGTGCGGTGGGCGGGTTCCTGGACGACCTGTTCGTCGCGCCCGAGGTGCGCGGCGGCGGCGCGGTGGACGAACTGCTGGCCCGGTTGCGGGAGATCGCCGCCGAGCGCGGCTGGAGCACGGTGCGCTGGATCACGGCTGACGACAACCACCGGGCGCGCAGCAAGTACGACCAGGTGGCCACCCGGACGATGTTCGTCACCTACGACATGGCCCCGGAGGGCCAGGCCCGCTGAGCCCGCCGACCCCGCCGGGCAGCCGATCGGAGCGGGTGACCGGTTCGCGTGACCAAGTCGCCGGACATTCGTTCGGACTTTCTGTTATCGGCTTTCCACCAGGGGGTCTCCCAGGTGTCGGCACCCGACCAGCCGACCTGGACAGAAAGCAGTGGCCACGTGAACAGCGACGACAGGACGACCATCATCCCGGTGAGCGACAGCGGGAGCGGCGGCCGCGGCCGCCCGGGTGGCCGGGCCGCACGGAGGGCCGCCGAGCGGCACGCCGGCCGCGGCCGCCGGGGGCGCAGGCGTGGCGGGTTCGTGCCGGTGACCGCGGTGGTCGCCGCCGTGGCCGGGACGGGCCTGATCGCTGCGCTGGCGGGCGCCGGGTACGCGGCGTACGGCGGCAAGCAGGCCGACCGGGACCTCGCCGGGCAGGCCGCCGCGGCCGACTCGCTGGTCGCCGCCGAGCTGGGGACGCACGAGGGCATCCAGGTGCCGGGCGCCGGGGCAGCGGGCCCCGCTGCTGCCGTGCCGCCGTCGGGCGGTGCGACGGCGACGGGCCCGACGGCCACCCCGAGCCCGACGGCCACCGCGACCGCCACCGCCTCCCCGACGGCCCTGCCCACGGCGACGCCGACCGCGACGGCCACCGCGACCGCCAAGCCGAGCCCGGCGGCCACCCATCCGAGTGCGAACGCCGCCGCGGGCACCGCCCAGCGGGCCGCCGCCGCACCGGCGGGCGGCGGGTCGGCGGGCGGCGGGTCGGCGGGCGGCGGGTCGTCCCCCGCGTTCGCGCAGCAGGTCGTCGACCTGGTCAACACCGAGCGCGCCAAGGCCGGGTGCGGCCCGGTCACCGCGGACTCCCGGCTGGCCAGCGCGGCGCAGTCGCACAGCGACGACATGGCCGATCGCAACTACTTCGACCACGCCAGCCCGGAGGGCTACCACGCCGACCACCGGATCGAGGCGGTCGGCTACCGCTGGAGCACCTGGGGCGAGAACATCGCCCGGGGGCAGAGCGACCCGGCGGCCGTGATGGATTCCTGGATGAACAGCCCCGGTCACCGCGCGAACATCCTGAACTGCGACTTCAAGCAGCTCGGCGTGGGTGTGCGGACCGGTGCCAACGGTCCGTGGTGGACCCAGGTGTTCGCCGCCCCGGCCTGACCGGGCCCGCCCCGCGTCGTCTCCGCTCCCCGCCTGTGGCCGGTACCTCCGGCCATGGGCCAGTCCGATTTTCCGATTCCGCGCACATTGTTGTTATCTGATCACTCCCCAAAGGTCTCCGAGGAGGCAGCGGCGGACGGAAACACGGCAAGACGGAGTGCGGACCATGAACGCTGATGTGCAGAACAGGACCGGGACGACCCTGGTACGCGCGGCGCAGGCAGGTGACCGGCAGGCCCAGGAGGCCCTGGTCGCCGCCTGGCTGCCGCTCGTCTACAACGTGGCCGGCCGCGCCCTGCGCGGCCACGCCGACGTGGACGACGTCGCCCAGGAGACCATGATCCGCGCCCTGGACGGCCTGGACGGGCTCCGCGACCCGGAGTCCTTCCGGTCCTGGCTGGTCGCCATCACCATGAACCAGATCCGCCGCCGCCACGCCGCCGGGCAGCAGCAGCCCACCGTCGGCGGTCTGGACGAGACCTGGGAGGTCCACGACCCCCGGGCCGACTTCACCGACCTCACCATCCTGCGCCTGGGCCTGTCCGGCCAGCGCCGCGAAGTGGCCGAGGCCACCCGCTGGCTGGACCCGGACGACCGCGAGCTGCTCGCCCTGTGGTGGCTGGAGGCGGCCGGCGAACTCACCCGCGGCGAACTCGCCGAGGCCCTCGACCTGACCCTGCCGCACGCCGCTGTCCGGGTCCAGCGGATGAAGAAGCAGCTGGAGGCCGGACGGGTCGTGGTCCGCGCCCTCGGCGCCTACCCGCAATGCCCCGGACTCGCCGAGGTGACCGCCGGGTTCGACGGCACCCCGAACTCGGTCTGGCGCAAGCGGATCGCCCGGCACATCCGCGGCTGCGCGGGCTGTGACGGCCTGGGCCGTGACCTCTTCCCGGCCGAGGGGCTGCTGGCCGGTCTCGCGCTGGTCCCGATCCCGTCGGCCTCGCCCGCCCTGCTGCACCTCCAGCACACGGCCGCGACTGCCGCGGCGGCCGCCCACTCGGCCGCCGCCGGGGCGGGCTCGGGCGCGGGAGCCGGTACGGGGGCCGGTGCGGCCGTCGGCGGTGGCGCGCACGGCGGTTGGGCCGGCATCGCCGCCCGTAAGGCCGTCCTGGCGGGCGGCGCGGCCGCGGCGGTGGCCGTCACCACCCTGGCCCTGGTCTGGTCGAACCCCAGCGAGCCGCCGAGCGCGACGGCACCCGAACCCACCGTCCCGGCCGCCGCCGTGGACACCCCGGCGGCCCTGCCGGTGACCGCGCCCGCCGGCCCCACCCCCACTCCCACTCCCACCGAGACGCCGACCCCCACCGGGACCCCGACGCCCTCGCCGACCGCCACCCGGCCGACCCCGGCCGCACCGCAGCCCAACCCGGAGCGGCAGCTGGTGGACCTGGTCAACGCCGAACGCGCCAAGGCGGGTTGCGCCCCGCTGCGGATCGATCCCCGGCTGCACACCTCGGCCCAGAAGCACTCCGACGACATGGCCGCCCGTGGCTTCTTCGACCACGTGAACCCTGACGGCGTCCGCGCGGACGCCCGGATCACCGCGGCCGGCTACCGCTGGTCCCAGTGGGGCGAGAACCTCGACCGCGGCCCGACCACGGCGGCGAGCGTCTTCGCCCGCTGGATGGACGGCGGGATCCACCAGTCCAACATGCTCGACTGCGGCTTCAAGGACATCGGCGTCGGCGTCGCCACCAGTCCCGCCGGCACCCTCTGGACCCAGGACCTGGGCGCGCCGATGTCCTGACCCGATCCGACCTGACGCGGATCGGTTCGGGCCTGCTCCGGGCCGATCCGGCAGGCGTTTCCGGCCAAGTTCTGACGTGATCATGCTGGCCGCACCGGAACCGCCTTGGAGCGTTCCAATTCTTGCTACCGTCGCACCGGTTCCACCACCCCGGCGCCCGCACGGCCGCCGTGCGGGGCCCTACGGACCTGCCGATTGGACTGGTGTGAAGTGACAAGACTGCGCGACCGACTGCTGGACCGTTCGTCGACCGCCGCCCTCCGGAGCCGAATCGCCGCCCTGGCCGGGGCGCTCGCTCTGCTGGTGGCCGTCCTGGTCGGAGCGGGTGCGGCCCCCGCCTCCGCCGCACCGGCCACCGCCAACGCCGCTGCCAATGCCGCCAAGACCGCCGCCGCCGGGCCCGGTTGGATCTGCCGGGGTGCGCCCGTGACCCCGGGCTACGTCCTCACCAACCACACCAACAACGGCTGCAACGGAGCCGGCATGTGGTACCAGCAGCCCGTCCGCGACGGCATCTGGACCTGCGCCACCTCGCCGATCCCGGCCGGCTACGTGCTCTCCGGCCACAACCCCACCGGCTGCGACGGCTACGACTCCTGGTACATGCGGCTGCCCGTGGACGGCCTGTGGACCTGCGGCACCTCGCCCATCCCGCCCGGCTACGTGCTGACCGCCCACGTCGGGAACGGCAACGGCTGCACCAACATCGACGCCTGGTTCATGCAGCGCGCCAGGGACGGCATCTGGACCTGCGCGGGATCGCCGATCCCACCGGGCTACGTCAACACCGGCCACCAGGTGCCCGGTTGCGGCGGCATCGGCTCCTGGTTCCAGGTGGTGGCCCGCGCCGGGCAGGTGGTCTGCCCCTACCAGCCCGTTCCGGCCGGCTTCCGCCTCGGCGCCTACGTCAACACCGGCTGCAGCGGCCTGGGCGGGTGGTACCTCCTCCGGGCCTGAACCGACCGGGGCCCGGGGAGGGGAGCCGTACGACGGCCGCACCCACCCCTCCCCGGGCCCCGGTCAGGGGAGGGGCGACCTAGGCGGGCGTGACCGGCACCAGGCCGTCGGCCGAGCCGGTCACGTACCCGGTGGCCTGCCCTACCACCCCGCCCGCGTCCCCGACCTGCCCGGGCACCGCGTCCGGCGCGCTGGTCAGCGGACCGGGCAGCCCCTCCTGACCGCCGACCGCGCTGGCGTGCGCACTCGGGGCGGTCAGGGAGGCCACCACGCCGACGGCGAGCGACGCGACGGCGAGCATGCTGCGCTTCTTCATGGCCGGTCCAACGACGCTGCGCTGCAAGGGTTACGGGCCACCCCGGCCGACAGCGTCGGCCGGGTCCGCGATCAGCGGGTCAGCGCCGCGGCGTCCCCCATCACCACCACCGGGTGGAGCGCCGGATCGAGCGCGGTCAGCAGCTCCCGCATCCGGTCGGCGGTCATGCTGACGCAACCGTGGGTCGGCCCGCCGTGGTCGACGTGCAGCCAGATCCCGCCGCCGTAGCCGCTGCCGCGCGGGCGGCGCCGGTCGAGCGGGGTCGAGCCGGAGACGCGGTTGTAGTCGATCGCGACCACGTAGTCGAAGGCCCCGGCCAGCGGCTCGCCGTCGAACCCGGTGCCCGAGATCACGAAGTCCTCGGAGCGCTCGTACGGCAGCCGACTTCCCGGGTCGGGCAGCCGGCCGCCCGCGTCGGTGAGCGTGAACACCCCGACGGGGGAGCGCAGATCGCCCTGGCGGTGGTCGGTGGTCCAGCCCTTCCGGGCGTTGCGGGTCGGCCAGGTCGGCCCGGCGAGCCAGCCGTCGCCGTCGTTGCGGTACAGCATCGCGTGCCCGGTCGAGGCGTCGGGCCCGTCGCCGGTGACCACCAGCACCTGCCGTGACCCGGCCGGTATCGCGCTGCGCAACTGTGCCCCCACGCCCGGCAGTTGGCGCGGCAACTCCGGTGGCGCGGGCCGCGCGGCGGCGACCGGCTGCCCGGCGGGGACGTCCGGAGCGGGTGCGTCCGGCGCGGAGACGGCGGGTGAGGGGGTGGCGGCAGAGGGCGTGACGGCGGCGGAGGGCCCGGAGCCGTCGGGTGCGCAGCCCACCAGGAGCAGGGCCAGCCCCACGAGGGCGCGACGGGGTAGGGACATGGCGTTCCGTTTCATCGAGCGGCCAAAGAGCCGGGAGAGGTCCAGCGAGCCGGGAGAGCTCGGGAGAGCTCGAAAGAGCCGAGAGTGTCGAGGGATGCTCAGCGGAGCGGGCGGGGGATCAGCGGCCGTCCGCCCGGATCGATTCGAGCACCTGCTGCACCTGTCGCAGCGTCGGCTCCGAGGCCTCCCGGGTACAGGCCGTCAGCTCGAGCAGGACGGGGCCCTTGAGTTCGAGGCTCCGCCGGCCGACGAGTTCCCGGTCGCCGTTGCGGCCCGCGCAGTCCTTGTCGACGGCGGTGTCCGCCATGCCGATGGTCGCCCCGTCCGGTTGGCCGCCCGGGTCGGGCGCGGACACCAGCCGCAGGGTGAGCAGGACCCGGTCCGGGGCCGTCGGCGCGGCCGGTCTGGCGCAGGGGGAGGCCGACTTGGGACAGGGCGCCATCGGGTCGAACGGTTGGTTGGCCAGGTAGCCGACGGCCCGGTGCGGGTCGCCGTCGACGGGTGCCGCGTACCAACCCGGCGGCAGGGTGGCGGTGAGGCCGTCCACGCCGGGGAAGCGGATCGGGCCGCCCGTCTCCGTGGGGGAGGGCGAAGGCGACGGAGCCGCCGTGACCCCCGGCTGTCCCGCGGCCCGCTGCTCCGGGGCCGGCGCCGGAGCGATCGCCGGGGCGGCGGCCAGCGCGGCGGCGACCAGCCCGCCGGTCAGCCCGGCTCCGAGCCCGGCGTTCCGCCGTCGCCGCCTGGTCCGGGCGGCCCGGGCGAACACCCGCTCCATCCGGTCGTCCGGCGCGCCCAGGGCCGGGACGGCCTCCTGCAGCAGGACGCGCAGCTCGTCCTCGGCCCCCTCGGCGCCGTCCCGCGGTTCAGACCAGTTCACGGCTTCCCCCGTCCAGCAGCAGTTCCCGGGCCGGGAGCCGGCCGCGCAGGGTGGCCAGCGCCCGGTGCGACTGGCTCTTGACCGTGCCGGTGCTGCAGCGCAGCACCTCGGCCGTCTCCTCCACGCTGAGGTCCTCGAAGTAGCGCAGCACCACCACGGCCCGCTGGCGCGGGGGCAGGGCCCGGACCGCCTCGGCGACCACCTGGCCGAGCACCACCTCGTCGAAGGGGTCGGCCCGGGAGGCCACCGGTTCCGGCAGCTCGCCGTGCGGCAGTTCCCCGGTCCAGCGCCGCCGCCACCAGGAGACGTGGCAGTTGACCATGACCTTCCGCAGGTACGCCTCGGGCCGCTCGCGGGCGATCAGCTCCCAGCGGGGCCAGATCTTGGCGAGCGCGGTCTGCAGCAGGTCCTCGGCCTGGTGCGGGTCCCCGGTGAGCAGCCAGGCCGTGCGCAGCATCTTGGGGCCGCAGGCGGCGACGAACTCCGTGAAGTCCGGTGTCGCGTCCCTCATCCTGCAGCCGCCCCTGCCCCTGCCCCTGCCATGGTGCCCGCACCGTTCCCGTCAGCCGTGGCGGCCCGGCGGGCCGCGTTCTCGAAGGCGTCATTCTCACGGCTGCTGAACGCGATGGGAGAGGCGGGGGGTTGCCTGCCGATCGCGGGTATTTTCGCGGGCCGCGCAGAGGGCCACGTCCAGGGCCACGCCCGGGACCGCGCCGGGCCCGGCGGCGGACGTTGGACGGCCCGCGTGCCGGCCGGGGCCAGGCCGGGCGGCAGGCGGGCCGTGGGGACCACCATGGCCCGTCCGGCCCCGGACGGACAGGGGCGCACGGGGGCGCCCGGACGTGCGCGGAGGCGCGACCGGGCGGGCGAATCGCGGCAGAGCGTTCGAAAGCGGAGCAGAGTCCGCGAAGCGCGTCAGACCGTCCCCGAATGCTCCGGCGACCCGGCTCCGACCGGTCGTGCGCCGACGGCCGGAGCGGTGCTCGCGGAACCGATCGGAACCGATCGGAACCATGGCGACACGCGGACGTCCCCCGGACGGAGCACGCCGCTGGCGGCGCCCCCGGCCCGGGGCTAGCGTTCGTAGTGCTTCGTCCCCTGACGGACGGGGCCACGGCCGTCGGAGAACCTGGCCAGGTCCGGCGGCCGTACTCCTGTGCCCGGACGGCTCCGCGGCCGCACCGCGTAGGCTGCCCCCGGACGCCGCCCGCGAACCCGTCGCCCGGGAACAGGAGCCAGGAGCCGCCGTGACCACCCCCGCCCCGCCCCTCCTGGTGATCGGCGAGTGCGTCGCCGACATCGTCCGCACCGACGGCGCCCCCGACCGCGTCCACCCCGGCGGCAGCCCCGCCAACCTGGCGTACGGCGTGGCCCGGCTGGGCCGCCCGGCGGTGCTGCTCACCGAGCTGGGGCCGGACGCCAACGGGAGGCTGATCCGGAGCCACCTGGAGTCGGCCGGAGTGGTGGTCCGGGCCGCCGAGGTGGTGCGCACGCCCTCGGCGGTGGTGCGGCTGGACGGGCAGGGGCGGCCCGAGTACACCTTCGACATCGGCTGGACCCTGCCGCCCGCCGAACTCACCGCCGCCCCGGCCGCGATCCACCTCGGCTCGATCGGCGCGGTCACCGAGCCGGGTGCCGCCGCGGTGCTCGCCCTGGTGGAGCGCTGGCGCGACCGCGCTCAGGTCAGCTACGACCCGAACGTGCGCCCCGCGCTGATGGGCGAACGGGCGGAGGCCGTCCGCCGGGTGGAGCGCTGCGTGGCGCTGAGCGACCTGGTCAAGGCGAGCGACGAGGACCTCGCCTGGCTCTACCCGGGCGAGCCGGCCGAGGCGGTCGCCGAGCGCTGGCTCACCCTCGGTCCCGCCGTGGTCGCCGTCACCCTCGGCGCGGAGGGCGCCTTCGCGCTCACCGCGGGCGGCCGCCGGGAGCGGGCCGCGGCCGTCCCGGTCACGGTCGCGGACACCGTCGGCGCCGGCGACTCCTTCATGGCCGCCTTCCTGCACGCCCGCGCCGCCGGCACCGACCTCGCGGGCTGTCTCACCGAGGCCGTCACCGCCGCCGCGCTGACCGTCTCCCGCCCCGGCGCCGATCCGCCCTCGGCGGCCGAACTGGCCGCGGCCCTGGGCGACGGCACCGGGGTGGGCCCGAAAGCGTAGACCGGTGTCACCGGATCTCCCCCTTTTCCAACTCCCGAATGCGGCAAGCAATGGCGATATACGGAAAAGCGGAATTCTTGAGGCGCCGCGCGGTCGGCCGTCCTGGATTCGGTCACAGGGACATGGATTCAACGGGTAAGTCAAGACTTATCTTCCGAGAACTTTGACCGTATGGTATGGCTCGATTCGAAGGAGCCTGCTGTTGTCGAAGATGAATGATTCCGTTGGGTCGGCAGTTGACTCGGAGCGGGAATATGTGTCCTCGTTGTACGAGGTGCTCACCGAGCGGCTTTCCGAGGCGAGGGCACACCGGGCGAGCGTGCTGAATTCCCCGGCGGAAAGCGCCGGTGAGGCGTACGAGCGGGAAATCGCCGCCGAGCGGCTGACCAGGGAAATCGGCCGGCTGGCGGGCGCCGAAAAGGGGCTGGTCTTCGGCCGCGTCGACTGGACGGACGGAACGGCCCTGCGCATCGGGCGGATCGGACTGCATTCGGAGGACGGCGACCTGCCGCTGTTGGTGGATTGGCGGGCGAACGCGGCGCGGCCCTTCTACGAGGCGACCCCGGTCCACCCGATGGGCCTGCGACGGCGCCGGCACCTGCGCCTCGAGGAGCGCACGGTCGTCTCGGTCAGCGACGAACTGCTGGACGGGAGCGCCCCGACCGACGAGGACGTGGTGGGGGACGGCCCGTTGACGGAGGCCCTGTCGGCGCGGCGCACGGGCAGGATGCACGCGGCCGTCGCGACGCTCCAGGCCGAGCAGGACGAGATCGTCCGCTCCGCCCACCGCGGCGTGACCGTGGTGCAGGGCGGTCCCGGCACCGGCAAGACGGTGGTCGCCCTGCACCGGGCGGCCTACGTCCTGTACGCGTTCCCGCGCGCGGCGGAGGAGGGCGTCCTGGTGGTGGGCCCGAACACCCGGTTCCTCGACTACATCTCCCAGGTCCTTCCCTCGCTCGGGGAGAACGACGTCGTCCTGGCGACCTGCCGGGAACTGGCCGGAGTGTCCACGGACGCGGTGGATCCGTTCGACACGGCGCGGCTCAAGGGCGGTGCCGACCTCGCCGACGCCCTGGCCGGACTGCTGCGCGCCCACCAGGCCCCCGCCGGTGACTTCACCGTGCGGGTCGGCCGGGAGCCGGTCCGGCTGTCCGGTGAGGAGGTCGCCACGGCACGCGACGCCGCCGTGGCGGCCGTGGCGGGGCACCATCCCGCGCGCCAGGTGTTCAAGGAGCTCCTGGTCGACGCCGCCGCCGACGCGCTGCAACGGGACATGGGCGAGCTCCTGGAGCAGATCGACGCCGAGGCCGCCGAGATGACGGGCCTGGACCTCGACCGGTTCACCGGAGCCGCCCAGCGCCGTGCCGAAGGCGCGGCCGACCCGGGTCCGGCGCACGAACTGGACCTGGACGCCGTCCGGGCCGACCTCCTCGAGGACGCCGGCGTCGATCGGGCGGTCGAGGCGCTGTGGCCGCGGCTGGTGCCCGGTGACCTCGTGAAGGCGCTCCTGACGGACGCCGACGCCCTCGCCGAGCACCTGCCCCGCCTGAGCGCGCGGGAGCGGTCCCTGCTGCTGCGCAGTCCGGACGCCCCGTGGACCGAGGCCGACGTGCCGTTGCTGGACGAGGCGGCGAGCCTGGTCGACGGCCCGCCCGAGCGGACGTACGGGCACGTGGTCGTCGACGAGGCGCAGGAACTGACCGCGATGCAGTGGCGGATGATCGTGCGCCGCTGCCCGGCTCGGGGGATGACGCTGGTGGGCGACTTCGCCCAGGCGGGCCCGGTCGCGACGGCACGCGACTGGAAGGAGGCGCTCAGCCCGCACGTCGGACCGTGGTTCAAGCTGCACGAGCTGACCGTCAGCTACCGCACCACGCAGGAGATCCTGGAGAGCGTCCGGGCCCTGCTCGCGTGGATCGCTCCGGACCAGAAGCCCACCCGGTCGCTGCGCAGCGGTGAGCACCCCCGCACCGCGACCGCACCCGCGGACGGGCTGGTCGCCGCCGTCGCCCGGGAACTCCGCGCCCAGCGCGCCGCGCACCCGGGCGAGCTGCTGGGAGTGGTCTGTGCGGACGCCAGGGTCGGCGAGCTGACGGCCCGGGGCATCGCCCGCCACGCACGCATCGTGCCGGCCTCCGAAGCGCGCGGCCTGGAGTTCGACGGGGTCGTCGTGATCGACCCCGAGGAGATCATCGCGGCCCGCCCCGGCGGGGAGAGGGACTTGTACGTGGCCCTGACCCGGGCCACCAAGCGCCTCTGCACCGTCACCGGCCGGCCCGCCTGAGGACCGCGCCCCCTACCGGCCGTCCTCGGTGAGGTCCTTGCCGTACCAGACCTCCGAGTAAGGGCCGGTGTCGCCGTAGGCCGGTATCTCCCGGTAGCCGTTGCGCAGGTAGAGGGCGCGGGCCTCGACCAGGTCGAGGCGGGTGTCGAGGACGATCCGCTCGGCGCCCAGGGAGCGGGCGGCGTGGTCGACGGCGGCGAGCAGCCGGGCGCCGCCGCCGGTGCCGCGCAGGCCGGGGCGGACGAAGACCCGGGTGAGTTCGACGGTGGTGGCGTCGTGGCGGCGCAGTCCGGCGCAGGACTGGGGCGCGCCGTCGTAACGGCCGAGCAGGAAGAGGCCGGTGGGGGCGGCCAGGTCGTCGCTGGGGGAGCCGGCGAGGCCGGTCTCCAGCTCCTCCGGGGTGCCCTCGCGGTCCAGGTGGAGGAGGTAGTAGCGGTTGGCCACGTCGTAGTAGTACTCGCGCAGCAGCTGCGTGGCCTCGGGGGTGGTCACGTCGGCGGTGGTGATGGTCCAGCGGTCGGTCATACGCGCATGATCCTTTTCGGGACGCCGCCGCCGCAAAGGGTTTTCCTGCCGGCGGTGGGGGATTCGGCAAAGGATCGGCAAGGCGGGCGGCGTGCCGTTGCCCCGCGTGGGTGACGGGGGGTTGGTGGGGGCACGCGGCGGGGGAGCAGTAGCAGCTATGAACGGACCATCAGTTTGTCGCATTAGTGGGGATCTGAGGAGAAGCCAGAAGCCGCGCGGTGCGCGCTCCGGCCTGCTGGCCGCCGTCTGCCTCACTGCCGTGGTCACCGGCTGCGCCGGTCCCGCCGCCCAGCCGAAGTCCGCCCCGGCCGCCGGGGCACCCGCCGCCGGGGCCGCCGTCGCAGCACCCGGAACACCCGGGGCCGACGGAGCCTCGGCGGCGCCCGGGGCCGCCCAGCCCGCTCCGCCGCAGCTCCCCGGCCTGGCCCGGGAGCAGGAGGAGAGCAGCAGCGAGGCGTTGGCCCGCCAGGCCGACGCCGCCCGCGCCGTCCTGGAGACGGCGCAGCGCTGGGGCCTCGACCACCCGCCGCTGAAGCCACCGGCCCGCCCGGCGACCAGGACCGCCCTCACCCCGGTGCAGGGCGTCAAACTGAAGGACGGCCGTCCGCCCGTGGTGTTCCGGGTGCCGATCCAGGAGAAGGTGGTCTTCCTCACCGTCGACGACGGCTACGACAAGGACCCGGAGTTCGCCCGGATGGCGGCCGAGCTGGGGGTCCCGCTCAGCGCCTTCCTCTCCGACTACCTCGTCCGCGACAACTACGGCTACTTCCGGGACCTGCACAAGCAGGGCGTGGAGATCAACAACCACACGATCAACCACCGCAACCTCAAGGTCCTCGACTACGAGACCCAGCGCCGGGAGATCTGCGACCAGCAGGACCAGCTGGAGCAGCAGATCGGCGTGCGCCCCCGGCTCTTCCGGCCCCCGTACGGCGAGTACAACGACGACACCCTGCGCGCCGCCGCCTCCTGCGGGGTGCAGGCGGTGCCGCTGTGGAACGAGGAGGCCTTCCCGGACCACATGGAGTGGCGCTACGACGACCGGAAGCTCCACCCGGGCGACATCATCCTCACCCACTTCCGCGGCACCTCCGACTGGAAGGCCACCATGCCGGACCTGCTGCGCAAGGTGGTCAACGACGTCACCGCGGCCGGTTTCTCGCTGGGCCGTCTGGACGACTACCTCTAGGCCCGTCGTGGTCCGCTCAGCCGAGCGCGAGGGCGTCGAGGTACACCCAGGCGCCCTCGTGCCGGACGAACCGGCTGTGCTCGCTGAGCACGCCCTCCTCGCCGCCCTCGGTCCAGTGCGCGCGGAAGGCGACGGTGCCCTCGGCGTGGAAGGCGCCGCCCTCGCCGGTGGAGAGCACCTCCAGCCGGGTCCAGCGCAGCGCCGGGTCGAAGTCGACCTCGTCGGGCCGGGTGTCCGGGTGCCAGGTGCGCAGCAGGTAGGCCTCGTCCTGGGCGGCGAAGGCGCTGAACCGGGAGCGCATCAGCGACTCGGCGGTGCCGGCCTTCGCCTGGCCGCGGTGCAGCCGGCCGCAGCAGTCGCCGTAGGCGGCGGGCAGGCCGCACGGGCAGGGGGAGGACGGCAGCAGCCGGGGAGCGGCGGGGCGGGGCGCGGAACGACGTCGGGACATGCCGACCATTGTCCCCCACGGCCGGTCGGCGCACGCCGGGCCCGCCCCTCCACCGGGAGGGACGGGCCCCGGGTGCTACGCGGGCCGCCGGAAGGAGTAGTTGAACTCGGCGCTGCCGAAGTGGCCCATCATCCGCAGCCAGAACGGCATCATCATCTCGGTCGCCCGGGCGCCGGTGATGTCCCCGAGGTCGACGATCCAGTCGGCCGGCCAGCCGAACTCGCCCAGCAGGGCGACCGTCTCGGCCTTGGCCTCGGCGTCGTTCCCGGCGATGAACAGGTTGTGCTCGCCGGCCAGCTTCCCCGGGGCGACCATCAGCTCGCAGTTCAGCGTGTTGAGGGCCTTCACCACCCGGGCCTCGGGGAACTCGCGCTGGATCTGCTCGCCGACGCTGTCGGTGTTCACCGGGGCGAGGGTGACGCCCTCGGGGCCGAACACCAGCGGGTTGGACACGTCGATCAGCAGCTTCCCGGCGAGGTGCTCGGCCCCGGCCGCGTGCAGCGCGGCCGGCGAGACCGTCCCGCCGGTGGCGTTGAGCACCACCTCGCCGAAGGCCGCCGCCTCGGCGAAGGTCCCGCAGCTGCCGGCGGGGCCGGCCTGCCCGGCCCAGGCCAGCCCCTTCTCGTTGTCCTTGGTCCGGGAGCCCAGCATCACCTGGTGGCCGAGTGACACCAGCTTGTTCGCCAGGGTCTGGCCGACCATGCCGGTGCCGATGATTCCGATGCGCACAGCGTCCCCGTTCGTCCGGTTCCCTCCGCCCGTCGAGGAGCGGCCGCGACGACCCTAGTTGACGGGGCGTCGGTCGGGTGCGATTCCCGGGGTCACGCGCCGGGGCCGATGCTCATGAGGGCGATCAGCTCGATCGCGAGCGAGGCCGGCGGCACGAGGGAGATGCCCACCCGGGCCCGTCGGAACAACCAGGCCGCGGGCCATTGGAGGACGACCGCGATCAGCGCCGCGATCACGGCGGCTGAAGCGACTGCCAGGTGCGGCACGGCCGGGCACAGGTCCGTGGACAGGCAGGGATCCGTGGCCATCTCGCCGAGGCCCCGCAGTGCGACCGCGGGCGGCAGGAGCATCAGGGTCACCGCCGTCGAGATCAACGGCGCCCGCCACCAGCGGTCCCGTACGGTCCTGGTCGGGGCGGCTGCGGTGGGCTCGGATTCGCTCATGCGCCCATGGTCGCGGCGACTCCCGCCGCCCCGGCAGGGGAGGAGTACTCAGTCCGCCCGGGTGCGGGTACTCAGATCCGCGGCTCGCCGAACCAGTCGCGCAGCGCCCGCTCCAGCCCCTCCGGGTCGGCCTCGCCGGGGGCGCAGGCCCAGGCGACGTAGCCGTCCGGGCGCAGCAGCAGTGCTCCGGCAGGCGGCTGGGCCGGGGCGCGGTCGGCGGCGAGGACGTCGACCCGGTCCTTCCAGCCGGCCGCCCGGTCCGCGAGGCCGAGCGTGCCGCCGGTCAGGTCGATCAGCAAGGGCCGCCCGCTGCGCGCGAGTTCGGCCAGGCGGGTGCTCCCGGCCGGGGTGTCTAGGGCGAGCTCCGGGGCGAAGCCCCCGGCGAGCGGGTGCGGGCAGCCGGTGGCGTAGCGGACGTCGCTGCCCGCCATCAGGGCGGCGATCCGGGCGAGGTTGTCGTCGTGGGCGATCAGTTCGCCGACCAGGGCGCGCAGCGCGGTGGTGGCGGGGCCGGGGGCCATCAGGGCGGTCTGGGCCTGGGAGTGCATGAACACCCGCTCGCCGACCGGCCGGCGCTCGCTCTGGTAGCTGTCCAGCAGGCCGGGCGGGGCCCAGCCCCGGAGGTCGGCGGCGAGCTTCCAGCCGAGGTTGGCGGCGTCCTGGAGGCCGAGGTTGAGGCCGGGGCCGCCGGTCGCGGCGTGCACGTGGGCGGCGTCGCCGACCAGCAGGACGCGGCCCTCGCGGTAGCGCTCGGCGAGCCGGGTGTTGTGGCCGACGGTGCGGCGCGGGGTGAAGGGTCCCGCCGTACGGGCCGGGGTGAGCGGCAGGTCGGCGCCGGTGACCCGGCGGATGCTGGCGCGCAGCTCGTCCAGGGTGAGCGGGTCCGCCTCGTCCACCGGCGGGCCGCCCCACTCCATGGTGGCGATCATGACGGCGTCCGGGTTGAAGGGGGCGATGACGAACACGCCGTGTTCGGTGCGGGTGTGGGTGTACGGGCGGAACGGGGTCGGGCAGTCGGGCAGCAGGACCTCGCCGTCGGCGGTGGCGCGCAGCCCTTCGGGCGGCACCACGTGGGCGATCCGCGAGACCGGGTCGGGCGAGGTGACGCCGGGGAAGCCGATCGCGGCGAGCTTGCGCACGGTGCTGCGGCCGCCGTCCGCGCCGACCAGGTAGCGGGTGCGCAACTGCCGTGCTCCGTCCGGGCCATGGAGGTCGACGGTCACCCCGGTCGGGTCCTGGGTGAAGCCGGTGACCTCGCTGCGGCGCAGGACCGTGACGCCGAGTTCGAGGGCCCGCGCCTCCAGGACCTCCTCGATCCGGTGCTGCGGCACGGGCGCGGCGTGCAGCGGGTTGGCGGCGAGCCGGTGCAGCTCCAGCGGGAAGGCGCCGAACACGAACCGGGGTACGGGCTGCGGCGCGCCCGGGGTGCCGCTGAGCGGCTGGTGGAGGCCGCGGTGGTCGAGCAGCCGGAGCACCTGCCCGACCAGCCCGTTGGCCTTCTGCTCGCCGGAGCGCCCGGGCAGCCGGTCCAGGACCACCGGCCGGACTCCGGCCAGTGCCAGTTCGGCGGCCAGGAACAGCCCGACCGGGCCGGCGCCGACGATGACGACCTCGTTGGTCATCTCAATTCCCCCTCGGAAGTGGTGGGTTCACCGGGTGGACGGATCGGGCAGCCCGGCCGCCAGCTGCCGCAGGGTCTCGGCGAACAGCGGCTTGAAGGCCACCACCGGATCGGCGGCCAGGTAGTGCTCGCTGGCGACCTGCATCGCGGAGAGCGCGGCCGCGGCCACCAGCTTCGGGTAGAGGTCACGGTCGGCGTCGGTGCCGGTGCGGGCGGCGATCGCGGCGGTGAGCTCGGCCCGGGTCCGCGCGCCGCCGCGGACCAGTTCGGCCTGGAGCGAGGGCTCGCGCAGCAGCTGCCGTACGGCGGCGATCCACCCCGGGGCGGGCTCCTCCTCCGCGCCGTCGAAGGGCTCGACCAGGGCCTGGGTCAGTGCCTCCCACAGCGGCTCCTCCGCCGGGCGGGCCCGCAGGGCCTCGGCGGCCCGCAGGATCCGGTCGCGGTGCCGGTGGACGATCGCCTCGGCCTTGCTGGAGAAGTAGTTGTTGTAGGTGCGCGGGGAGACCCCGGCCGCGGCCGCGATGTCCTCGACCCGGACGTTCTCCAGGCCCCGTTCCACCGCAAGGCTCAGGGCCGCCCAGCTGAGTGCCTCCCGCGTCGCGGCCTTCTTCCGTTCCCGCAGCCCGGGCTGTCCGTCCGTCATGGCACCACTGTCGCGCAGAAAGTGCGCGGCACGCAATAGTGCGCGGCACGCAAGTTTCCCCGGGCCTCTGGGGTCGTGGCGAGCCGCCTGCCACCTGCGGTTCGTCGCTGGTAGTAGTTGCCTGGTCGCGGAGCGGCTTCACGTGGAAGCCCGTCCCCGCAGGAATCCCGGCGGGACGGTTCGACAGGACTTGAGGAGCGGTCATGGGTGGCAGACAGCGTCCGCCGCGGGTGCGGACCCCGCGCCAGGGCAGGCCGGCCGGCGGCGGCCGGGTGAACCCCCGGGTGGAGATCGCCCGCATCGAGGGCTTCCTGGCCTGGGAGGCGGAGGTCGCGGCGGCCGAGCGGGACGCCCGCGCCTTCGCCGCGCAGTTCCCCTGGCTGCCCGACGCGGAGCGGGAGGGCCTCGAACACGCCTACGCCGCGGACCGCCTGCGCTACGCCGAGGAGGTCGTCGACCGGGCCGTCGACCGCTGCCGCCGACTGGCCGCCCGCTACCGCGCCGAGTGCCGCCGGATCTGCACCCGCTGGGCGGCGCTCTGCCTCTCCGTCACCCTGGCGGCGGCGCTGTTCGCCGTCGTCCCGGCGGCCCTGCGCGGCTGAACGCGCGACGCCGAGGGCCCGCCGCACCGTTCCTCCGGTGCGGCGGGCCCTGGTCGTGGCGGGAGCGCGGTCAGTGGTGGCCGTGGCCGCTGGTGATCTCCTCGTGCTCCTCGACGGTGGGCTTGGGGATCTGGCTGCCCTCGCCGTAGAAGCCGCGGGAGAGCTTGGCCCGGGTGCGGGTCCACAGGCCGGCCCGGCGGGCCACGCCGTTCTCGTCCACCTCGGGCTGCAGCTCGACCGGCTCGGGCTGCTCGTGCGAGGTGAGGGTGTACAGCCGGCCCTGCGGCAGCGGCGCGTGCACCTCGATGAACTCGCCGTGCTGCAGCCGGTTGATCACACCGGTCTCCCGGCCGTGCAGCACCTTCTCCTTGTCCCGCCGCTGCAGGCCCAGGCACCAGCGCTTGGTGATCACGAAGAGGGCCACCGGCACGGCGAAGAAGCCGGCCCGCACCGCGTAGGTGATCGCGTTGATCGACAGGTGGAAGTGGGTCGCCAGCAGGTCGTTGCCGCCGCCGGCCAGCAGGATCAGGTAGAGGCCCATCCAGGCCACGCCGAAGCCGGTGCGGACCGGGTGGTTGCGCGGACGGTCGGCGATGTGGTGCTCGCCGCGGTCCCCGGTGACCCAGGCCTCCAGGAACGGCCAGCACCAGATGGCCATCAGGACGGTCGGGAAGACCAGCAGCGGGATGAACACCCCGAGGTTCAGGGTGTGGCCGCCCCAGACGCTGATCTCCCAGCCCGGCATCACCCGGATCAGGCCCTCCGAGAAGCCCATGTACCAGTCCGGCTGGGCGTCCGTCGACACCTGGTCGGGCCGGTACGGGCCGTACGCCCAGATCGGGTTGATCGTGGCGATCGCCGACATGAACGAGATCACGCCGAAGACCAGGAAGAAGAAGCCGCCGGCCTTGCCCATGTAGACCGGCATCAGCGGCATGCCGACCACGTTCTGGTTGGTCCGGCCGGGCCCGGCGAACTGGGTGTGCTTGTGGTAGAAGACCAGGATCAGGTGGGCCGCGAGCAGGCCGACCATGATGCCGGGGATCAGCAGGATGTGGACGGTGAACAGCCGCGGGATGATGGCGGTGCCCGGGAACTCGCCGCCGTAGATGAAGAACTGCAGGTACGTGCCGACGATCGGGACGGCCAGGACCGCGCCCTCCATGAACCGGATGCCCGTGCCGGAGAGCAGGTCGTCGGGCAGCGAGTAGCCCATGAAGCCGTCGAACATGCCGAGGAACAGCAGCAGCGCGCCGAAGACCCAGTTGATCTCGCGGGGCTTGCGGAAGGCGCCGGTGAAGAACACCCGGAGCATGTGGGTCAGCATCGAGGCGATGAAGACCACGGCCGCCCAGTGGTGGATCTGGCGCATCAGCAGGCCGCCGCGGACCTCGAAGCTGATGTTGATGGTCGAGGCGTAGGCCTCGGACATCCGGATGCCCTTGAGCGGGACGTAGGAGCCGTCGTAGACGACCTCGCCCATGCTCGGGTTGAAGAAGAGGGTCAGCCAGACGCCGGTCAGGATGATGATGACGAAGGTGTAGAGCGCGATCTCGCCCAGCATGAAGGACCAGTGGTCCGGGAAGATCTTGCGCAGGTTGGCCTTGGCGAGGGAGTAGATGCCGAGCCGGCCGTCGGCCCAGTCGGCGAGGGCTTCGGCCGGGTTGGCCGGTTTGGCGCGGGTGCTGGTCACCGGTCCCGGCTGCGACTGCTGGTCGGTTCTCACGACGGGCTCCCCGGCGTTCTCGGCGTGCCGGCGTGGAGGCCCGTCGGCGAGGACGCCGGCCGGCGAAGTGTTGTGATCATGGGACCTCTCGATACGGGTCCGCCGGGCGGACCGGCGCGCGGACCTGGGAGGTTCGCTGGACCCGTTGCTCAGGGTGATGGAGCGCTTACTCTGTCATGCTGTCGGCAGGGGGCCGACTGTGCACGTCCATCGGGCCGTCCGGCCGCTCGTGTCGGGCCGGACGGGGGCTGCTGACGCCCGATCGGCTGGCAGCCGGCCGGGCGGCCGGGGCCGATGCTGCGCCCGGGTGCAGCTGAAGCGTTTCGGCGCGCGCCGCGTCCGGGCGCCGCGCGGGGCCGGGCCTACGCTGCGCCAATGGTGGATCACCGTGAACTCCTCGACTCCGTCACCGAGGCCCTGGCCCGCGCCGGGTTCGACACCGCGCCGGGCGCCTCACCGCTGTCGATCGACCGTCACCCCGAGGGCGTGGCGGTCGGCTGGTCCCCGGGGGCGGAGGCGGACGGGCCGCCGTCCGGTCCGGTGCGGGCGGCGCTGAGCGGGGCGGCCGCGCTCGTCCTGCGGGACCGGGGCTTCCTGGTCACCGAGGCGGAGGAGGGGGAGCTGCTGGTGCGCTGCGCCGAACCGGTGACGGCCCCTCCGGAGCCCGGGGCCGAGGCGGCACCCGAGCAGTGGTGGGGGTGACCCGGCCCTCCCCTCGGCGGCGGCGACGTGCGGAGTTGTCCGGCGCATGGGTGTTCCCATACCGAACCCTTACCTGAACGAGAGGTGCAGTTGACTGCGCTCCCGCTAAGGTTTGCCTAAGCTAAGCGAAACGCCCTGGATGCTCTGTCCGGGGCGTTCGCTGTGCCGTGCCGCCGTCACCTTCGGTGGTACGCCGACGACAGGTACAACCCGGGGCGGCCCGGGGGAGGAGCCCGCTGCATGTGGGATGAGGCGTTTCCCAGCTTTCTGATCGGGCTGCGCGAGGGACTCGAAGCAGGCCTGATCGTCTCGATCCTGGTCGCCACGCTGGTGCGGGCCGGTCAGAAGGACCGGCTCCCCCAGGTCTGGACGGGCGTCGCGGCGGCCGTCGCGCTCAGCCTCAGCTTCGGCGCGGTGCTCACCTTCACCGCCGCCAACCTCTCCGGCCACGCCCAGGAGGCGTTCGGCGGGGTGCTGAGCCTGATCGCGGTCGGCTTCGTCACCGCGATGGTGTTCTGGATGCGCCGCTCCGCGCGCACCCTCTCCGCCGACATCAAGGAGAAGGTCCAGACCTCACTGACGATGGGCGCGGGCGCGCTGGTGCTCACCAGCTTCCTCGCCGTCGCCCGCGAAGGCCTGGAGACCTCGCTCTTCCTGTGGACCAACGCCCGCACCGCCGGGGAGTCCACCGGACCGATCACCGGCGCCGCCGTCGGCCTGCTGCTCTCCGTCGGACTGTGCTGGGGCCTGTACCGCCGGGCCCTCAGGATGAACCTCACCAAGTTCTTCACCATCACCGGCGCCGGCCTGATCGTGGTCGCCGCGGGCGTGCTCGGCTACGGCCTGCGCGACCTCCAGGAGTCCGGGCTGATCGGCGGAGGCGGCACGTACGCCTTCGACCTGAGCGGACACCTGGACGCCTCCTCCTGGTACGCCACGCTGGTCCAGGGCACCCTCAACCTGACCGTCACCATGACGGTCCTCCAGGTCGTCGGCTACATCGCCTACCTGAGCATCGTGATGACCCTCTTCATCGAGGGCGTGCGCGGCGGCAAGGCGGCCCCGGCCGCCACCGCCACCGCGGAGGCGAAGCCCGAGGCGGCCGGGACGGACGCGGCGGACGCGGAGCCGGCCGAGCCGGTGCGCACCGGGCGGCCGCGCTGGGTGCTGCCGACCGCGCTGGTCGCCGTGCCGGTCGTGGTGGCCGGCGCCGTGATCGCCGTCAGCGACGGCAAGCAGGACGGCTCCGCCACCGTCGCGGTCTCCGAGAAGGAGTGCGGCAAGGGCTTCGACAGCCCCCAGCCGGGCCAGCAGGTGTTCCAGATGCACAACACCGGTGACAAGGTCTCCGAGGTCTACCTGGTCAACCCGGGCACCGGCTCGGTCTACGGCGAGATCGAGGGCCTGGCCCCCGGCACCACCCGCGCGCTGACCGCCACCATCGGCTCCGGCGACTACGCCTGGCGCTGCGTGCCCACCGGCGGCACCAGCGTCACCTCCGCCACCGTGCACGTCTCCGGCGGCGCCGAGGTCAAGGCCGTCAAGCCGGTCTCCGAGGACGACCTCAAGGCCCCGCTGGACAGCTACAAGGACTACGTCAACAAGGGCCTCGCGACCCTGATGACACAGACCCAGAAGGTCCAGGCCGACGTGCACGGCGGCGACCTCAACGCGGCCAAGGCCGACTGGCTCACCGCCCACCTCCAGTACGCCTCGCTCGGCGCCGCCTACGGCACCTTCGCCGACCTCGACAAGAAGATCGACGGCCGCGCCGACGGCTACGCCGACAAGGCCCAGGACCCGGGCTTCACCGGCTTCCTGAGGCTGGAGTACGGCCTGTGGCACGGCCAGTCCGCCGCCGACCTGACGCCCGTCGCCGACGAGCTCGCCCAGAACGTCGCCAAGCTGGTGCACGACTTCCCCACCCAGGACTTCGACCCGGGCGACCTCCCGCTGCGCGCCCACGAGATCCTGGAGAACACCCTCCAGTTCGAGCTGACCGGCGACACCGACATGGGCAGCGGCACCAACCTGGCCACCACCCAGGCCAACCTGGCCGGCACCCAGGAACTGCTGACCCTCCTGCAGCCGCTGCTCGACGAGCGCGACCCGCAGGTGCTGGTCCGGGTCAACGCCGGGATGAAGCGGGTCGGGGACCTCGTCGCCGCGGCCCACACCGCCGACGGCTGGACCCCGCTCGACAAGCTGCCCGGCGACGCCCGCCGCCAGCTCAACGGCGCCACCGGCCAGCTGCTCGAAGACCTCTCGCCCGTCCCCGCCCTGCTCGAGATCCGGAAGGCCGCCTGATGACCGACCACACCGCAGCCACCGGCTCCTGCCCGTTCCCGCACGCCGCTGCCGCCGAACCGATAGCGGACCAGGGCGGCTGCCCGGCCGGTCCGGCCCGGCGCAGCTTCGTCCGGGCCGCGCTCGGCGCGGGCGCCGGGGCCGCCGTCCTGGCCGGCGGGGCGTTCACCCTCGGGGCCGAACCGGCCGCCGCCGGGGACAGCCACCAGGCCAAGGCCGGGGCCGTCCCGTTCCACGGGGACCACCAGGCCGGCGTCACCACCCAGGCCCCCGGCTACGCCGCCTTCGTCTCCTGCCAGGTCATCGCCCAGGACCGCAAGGCCCTGGAGGACCTGTTCAAGACGCTGACCGAGCGGATCCGCTTCCTGACCGCCGGCGGCACCCCGCCCGACCTCGGCGTCGGCGCCCCGCCCTCGGACAGCGGCATACTCGGCCCCACCGTGCCCACCGACAACCTCACCGTCACCGTGGGCGTCGGCGCCTCGCTGTTCGACGACCGCTACGGGCTGGCCAAGGCCAAGCCGGTCAAGCTGACGCCGATGAAGACCTTCCCCAACGACAACCTCCAGCCCGGCGAACTGCACGGCGACCTCTCGCTGCAGATCTGCGCCGACCGGCAGGACACCGTGCTGCACGCGCTGCGCGACATCACCCGGCACACCCGCGGCGCGCTGCAGATCCTCTGGCGGATCGACGGCTTCCAGAACCAGTCCCGCCCGGACGGCGCCCAGCGCAACCTGCTCGGCTTCAAGGACGGCATCGTCAACCCGGACACCACCTCCACCCGGGAGATGGACAAGCTGGTCTGGGTGACCGACGGCGCGGGCGAGCCCGCCTGGGCGACCGGCGGCAGCTACCAGGTGATCCGGATCATCCGGATGCTGATCGAGTTCTGGGACCGGGTCAAGCTCAGCGAGCAGGAGAAGATGTTCGGCCGCCGCCGCGACACCGGCGCGCCGCTGGACGGGCACCAGGAGAACGACGCGCCGGACTACGGCAAGGACCCGGACGGCAAGGCGATCCCGCTCAACGCCCACATCCGCCTGGCCAACCCGCGCACCGCCGACACCGACAGCTCGCGCATCCTGCGCCGCGGCTTCAACTACGACCGGGGCGTCGACAAGGCGGGCAACCTGGACATGGGCCTGGTGTTCTGCTGCTACCAGCAGGACGTGGCACGGCAGTTCGAGGCCACCCAGACCCGGCTGATCGACGAGCCGCTGGTGGACTACATCTCGCCGACCGGCGGCGGGTACTTCTTCGTCCTGCCGGGCGTGAAGGACGACGCCGACTGGCTCGGCCGGGGGCTGCTGGCCGCGGTCTGAGACGGGCTTCCGAGGCGGGCCGGGTGCGTCGCAATCGTCGCGCCCGGCCCGCCCCGGTGTCGGTCGGGCCCCGCTCCGCCGGGTCTCAGGAGCCGAGGGTGAAGCCGATCACCGCGCCGCCGCCGTCCCGGTTGGCGGCGTAGGCGGTGCCGCCGTGCGAGCGGGCCACCTCGGCGACGATGGCCAGGCCCAGACCCGAGCCGGGCAGGCTGCGGGCCGCGGTGGCCCGGTAGAAGCGGTCGAAGACCCGGTCGAGGTCGGTCGCGTCGATGCCCGGGCCGCGGTCGCGGACCTCGACGCGCGGGCCGCGCGCCACCACCTCGATCGGGGAGGTCCCGGCCGGGTCGAACTTGGCCGCGTTGTCCAGCAGATTGCCCACCGCGCGGGCCAGCGCGTCCGGGCGGGCGACGACGACGGTGCCGTCCGCGTCCACCGTGATCTCCCGGTCGCTGCGCCGGCGGGCCTGGGCGGCGGCCTCCTGGACCACCGTCGCCAGCACCACCTCGACCGGGTCCTCGTCCGCCTTGCGGTCGGCGGCGAGCGCCACCAGCTCCTCCACCAGCTGGGTCAGCTCCCGGGCCTCCTCGGAGAGGTCGGCGAGCAGCGCGGCGCGCTCGGCGGGCGGCAGCCGCTCGATGCTGGGCAGCACCGAGAGGTTGGTGCGCAGGCTGGTCAGCGGCGTGCGCAGCTCGTGCCCGGCGTCCTGGACCAGGCGGCGCTGGTTCTCCTTCGCGGTGGCCAGGCGCACCAGCATCCGCTCGAAGGCGCGGCCGAGCCGGCCCACCTCGTCGCGTCCGGAAGCGGGCACCCGGACGTCCAGGCGGCCGCTGGCGGCGACCCGTTCGGCGGCATCGGTGAGCCGGACCAGCCGACCGGTGATCCGTCCGGCGACCAGCCAGCCGGACCCGCCCGCGACCAGCACGACGCCGGCCACCACGGCCGCCATCTGGTGCCGCAGCACCTCCAACAGCTCCTCGACGTCGTCGAGTTGCAGGATGACCTGGACCGCTCCCCGGCCGCCGCCGAGCGAGACCACGCCCACCCGGCAGGTCCGGCTGCCGACCCGGCGCACGTCGGTCACCGTCCGGGCGGGTTCCTGGGCGCCGGCGAGTTCGCGCTCGGCCGCGGTGGTCGGCAGGTCGAGGTGGGCGGTGCCGGGGAGGATGGCCCCGTGGGAGTCGAGGGCCTGCGCGGTGACCCGGATCGGGTGCAGCAGCTGCTCGCTCAGCCCGCTCGGGCTGTTGAAGTCCCCAGGGAACAGCTTCTGGCGGTCGACCTGGCCGCTGACCGCGCGGACGGCCGAGTCGAAGTCGGCCGACTCGTCGTCGAGGATCAGCGCCGCCGCCGCGTGGTAGCCGAGCGTGCCGATCACCACCGCGACCAGCGCCGCCATCGCCGCGAAGGCGAGCGAGAGGGTGGTGCGCAGGCCCGGGCGGGGCAGTCGGCGGCGGCGGGCCGCCGGGCCGGTCACGGCTCGCGCAGCGTGTAGCCGACGCCGCGGACGGTGTGGATCAGCGGGGTGAGACCGGGGCGGTCGAGCTTGCGGCGCAGATAGCCGATGAAGACCGCGAGGTTCTTCGAGCCGGGGCCGAAGTCGTAGCCCCAGATCCGCTCGTACAGGGTGGTCTGGTCGAGGACGGCACCGGTGTTCCGGGCGAGCAGCTCCAGCAGGTCGAACTCGGTGCGGGACAGCTCCAGTTCGGCGCCGCCGCGCCAGGCCCGGCGGGCGGGCGGCTCGACCCGCAGGTCGCCGACGGTCAGCACGTCCTGGGCGGTCTCGGGCGGCGGGTTGCGGCGCAGCAGGGCGCGCAGCCGGGCGAACAGCTCGTCCACGTCGAAGGGCTTGACCAGGTAGTCGTCGGCCCCGGCGTCCAGTCCGGCGATCCGGTCCGGGACCTCGACCCGGGCGGTCAGCATCAGCACCGGGGTGCGGTCGCCGGACTCGCGCAGCCGGCGGCAGACCTCCAGGCCGTCCGGCGCGGGCATCATCACGTCGAGCACCAGGACGTCCGGGCGCTGCTCGGCCAGGACGGCCAGGGTCTGGGTGCCGTCCGCGGCTATCCGGACCCGGTAGCCCTCCAGCGTGAGGGCGCGGGTGAGCGAGTCGCGGATGGCGCGGTCGTCCTCGGCGATCAGCACGGTGTGGGTCATGGAGGAGATTCTCCCTGGCGTGCTCACGGCAGTGGAGGGCGGGGCGCGGATTCCGGCCGCCGCGGGTGTCGCGCGCCGCTTCGTGGGCGTACGGTGGCCACACGGTGGCGTGCCGCCGGGTGGGCCGCCGGTCCCATTCGGTACGGCCCGCCGGAGGCCCTGATGGCAGAGCGGATGGCCTTCCTCACCACCCCGCGCGCGGAGCGGGCGCGGCGGGACGCGCGGGAGCGGCTGGGGGACTGGCGGGAGGTGTACCGGCCGGGGGCTCTGCTGCCGGTGGTCGGCGGGCAGGCGGAACGCTGCATGGACTGCGGGCTGCCGTTCTGCCACGCGGCCTGCCCGCTGGGGAACCTGATACCGGAGTGGAACCGGCTGGTGACGGACGGGGACTGGCGGGCCGCGGCCGCCCGGCTGCTGGCGACCGACAACTTCCCGGAGTTCACCGGGCGGCTCTGCCCGGCGCCCTGCGAGAGCGCCTGCGTGCTGGCGATCGACGGGTCCGCGGTGACGATCAGGAACGTGGAACTGGCGATCGCCGACCGGGCCCTGGCCGAGGGCTGGGACGCCCCCCAGCCGCCCGAGCGGCCGGAACCGGGCGGGCGGGTGGCGGTGATCGGCTCCGGACCGGCCGGGCTGGCCGCCGCCCAGCAGCTGACCCGGGCCGGGCACGCCACCACCGTGTACGAGCGGGCCGACCGGGCGGGCGGGCTGCTGCGCTACGGGATCCCGCCGTTCCGGCTGGAGAAGCACCGACTGGAGCGGCGGCTCGACCAGCTGCGGGCCGAGGGCACCGAGATCCGCACCGGGGTGTGGGCCGGGCAGGACGTCACCGGGGAGCAGCTGCGGGCCGGGTACGACGCGGTGGTGGTCGCGGTGGGTGCCGGTGCCTGGCGGGTGCCGGCGGTGCCCGGCTGCGCGCTGGCCGGGGTGCACCCGGCGATGGAATACCTGACCTGGGCGAACCGGGTGGACGAGGGGGACCGCGAGGTCTCGCCGCTGTCCGCGGCGGGGCGGCGGGTGGTGGTGGTCGGCGGCGGGGACACCGCCTCGGACTGCCTGGGGACGGCGCTGCGCCAGGGTGCGGTCTCGGTGACCCAGCTGGACATCAACCCCTGCCCGCCGGAGCGGCGGGGGCCGGCCCAGCCCTGGCCGGTCCACCCCAAGGTGTACCGGGAGACCACCTCGCACGAGGAGTTGGCGGGGCGGCCGGGGGCGTCGGGGTCGCCGGGGCGGTCGGGGCGGTCCGGGCCGTCGGTGGGGGACGCGGCGGGGTCGTCGGCGGAGGCCGGGGGCCGGGTGTTCGCGGCGGTCACGGTCGGGTTCGAGCCGGGGCCGGACGGTCGGCTGGCGGCCGTTCGCTACGCCGAGGCCGAACCCGGCGACCGCGGCCCCCGGGCGGGCAGCGAACGGGTGCTCCCGGCCGAACTGGCGCTGCTCGCGCTGGGCTTCAGCGGGCCGGAGCCGGACCAGCCGCTGTACGCCCAACTCGGGCTGGGCATCGGGCCGGAGGGCACCCTGGAACGGGACGACGGGTTCGGCACCGCCGCGGACGGGGTGTTCGTCGCCGGGGACGCCGGGCGGGGCCAGTCGCTGATCGTCTGGGCGATCGCCGAGGGCCGGGCGGCCGCCGCGGCAGTCGACTGCTACCTGCGCGGACGGACCGAACTCCCGTCCCCGGTGCGGGCGTCGGCGCGGGCCCTCGGGTTGTGAGGGCTGAGGGGAGGGCCCGCGCCGGACGGCAGATCGTCAGCCGAGGCCGAGGACGGACAGCGCGGTGGTCCAGTCGGTGACGATGGCCTGCTGGGCGGGCACCAGGTCCACCTGGTGGTTGCAGACGGCGCGGTAGAGCTTGTACTCCACGGCGTCCTTGTCGGTGGAGCCCTGGCCGCTGGAGCCGGTGGCGTAGTGCGGCTCCGGCCAGAGGTTGTGCGGGTCGGTGGGGTGGCCACCGAGGGACAGCGGGATGAAGTGGTCCTCCTCGTAGTCCGCCGTGTTGGTGTCGGCGTAGCCGTACTGGGCGATCTGCTGGACCTTCAGGCGGTTGGTGTACGAGGTGGAGGGGCGGATCGAGGTGCTGTAGCCGCCGACGCAGATGGTGGAGTCGATGGTGTCCTGGGTGACGTCCGGGTTGGTGGCGCCGGGGGTGCAGGACGGGTCGGGCAGCGGGAGGTAGGCCTGCGAGCAGGTGGCGTCGAGGGCGGCGCGGGCGTGCGCGGGGGCCGTGGGGGCGGCGTGCGCGGTGCCGGCGGTCGCGAGGGCGGCCGCGGCGAGCACCACGGTGGCGACTGCGGGGGCGAGTCGGTGGGCACGAAGCATGTGGGGAGCTCCCTGTCACGGGCCCGGCACGGACTGCCGGGCGGTGTGTGTCCATGTCACCACCAGCGGGTCTATGCGGGTAGACAGGGGTTGGTGAATTATTGACAAAACGTCAGTCAACACGGGTGGGGCAAGATTTCGCTTGACGTCGACCCAGCAGTGGGCGTGCGGGTCGAAGAGGGCGCGCGGATGGGGGCGCGCGGATGGGGGCGCGCGGTGCGGCGCGCGGTGGGGGTGCCGGTGCCGGCCGTTCCGTCCTGGCCGCGGCGGGGAGCGCGCGTCCGAGCTGCTCGTCGGGGCGGTCGCCGCCGCGGCCGGGAGGGAGGATCAACTCCTGGTGGTGGTATGCCGGTTGGGGTGCCCACGGCCGGCCGGCGGGTGGTCGGCCGCCGGGCGCCGCTGTACCGGGGTCAGCGGGGCAGACGACGGGCGAAGACGTCCGACGCCTTGTTGGTGTCGCCCGGGACGAGGGTGCCGTCCTCCGCGGTGAAGACCACCGTGGTGCCGCGGGCGTCGACGTACGGGTCGTACGAGGCGCCGGTGCTCTGCGAGCCGTCGGCGGCCACGCTGACCCGCTCGGTGCGGCCGGTCCACAGGTCGCGGCGGAAGACGTCGCCGACGCCGTTGGTGTCGCCGGGCACCAGGTTGGCGGCGGTGGAGTCGAAGTACACCCAGCGGTTGTCGGCGGTCAGTCGGCCGTTGAAGGAGTCACCGGTGGTCTTCGTCCCGGGCAGGCCGGCGCTGATCAGGGTGTCGGTGCCCGCTTCCAAGTCCCGGACGTACACCTCGAAGTGCCGCTCCCACCAGTTGTCGCCGTGCTGCACCCAGGTCGAGTAGACCGCGTAGCGGCCGTCGGCGCTGAGCGAGGGGTAGTCGGCGCCGCGGTAGCCGCCCTTCTCGTCCGGGCTGGCCAGGGTGGTCTCCTCGGCGCGCAGGTCGCGCACGTACAGCGGGTAGAGGCGCGGCTTGAGGAGCTGCGGGTGCTCGTCGGGGGCGAGCGGGGAGCCGGGGGTGGGAGAGGTGCCGAGGGCGGGGGAGGCGGCGGGGGAGGGCGCGGGGGAGCGGTCGGTCCGGGAGGCGTCGACGAACTGCTCGTCGGACTCCTGGCCGGACTCGGCGCCGAGCCGTCCGGCGGCCTCCGGGGCGAGGGCGGCGCCGGGCTTGTCGGCGGCGATGATGTTGCTCGCCTTGGAGATGAAGGCGACGCTGCCGCCGTCGGCGCTGATCACCGGGGAAGCGGAGGAGCCGTTCGCCTCCTTGCCGTCCGCGCCCACGCTGACCAGGCGGTTCTCCCCGGTCCAGCGGTCGTGGACGTAGATGTTGGCGCCCTGCCAGGTGACCGTACCGGGGGCCAGGTCGGAGCGGTTGGACTGGAAGGCGATGTAGCGGCCGTCCCAGCTGAGCGAGGGGTGGCCGGAGAACTTGTCTTTCTGCGGTCCGGTCTGCTGACCCGGCTGACCCTGCTGGGTGGGCTGACCCGGCCGGTTGGGCCGGGCGGGCTCCTCGCCGACGGAGACCAAGGTGGTCTCGCCGGTCCAGCGGTCGTGGACGTAGACGTCGTCGTGGCCGAGGTTCGCGCCGGGCGCCAGGTTGGTGGCGGAGGAGCTGAACGCGACGTAGCGGCCGTTGCCGCTGATGGCGGCCTC
Source organism: Kitasatospora sp. NPDC096128 (assembly GCF_040303105.1). Lineage (NCBI taxonomy): Bacteria > Bacillati > Actinomycetota > Actinomycetes > Kitasatosporales > Streptomycetaceae > Kitasatospora > Kitasatospora sp. NPDC096128. The sequence continues at coordinate 59,324 of NZ_JBEOSP010000023.1, forward strand.
GAAGGAGGCGCCGTCGGCCTGGGCGCCGTCCGGTCCGGTGTTCACCCGCTCGATCCGGCCGGTCCGCAGGTCGCGGACGAAGACGTCGCTCGCGCCGTTGGTGTCGCCGGGCACCAGGTTGGTGGCCGCCGAGGTGAACACGGCGTAGCGGCCGTCGGCGCTCAGCCCGGCGGCGTGCGAGGCACCGTCGGGCTGGGCCTGGCCGAGGCCGACGGAGACCCGCTCGGTGCCGGGCTTCCGGTGCGGGTCGGCCTGCGCCGCCTGGGCGGTGGTGAGTGCGAGGGCCGTGGCCGCGCCGAGTGCGCAGGCGGCGCGCAGCGTGCGGCGGGTGGTGCTGTCGGTGCGTGCGTGGGTCATCTGAGTCCCTCCCCTTGGGAACGGCCGGGCCGCCTCGACGGTGGCGCCTGGTGGCGCCGGGGCTGTGGTGGCGTCGAACTCCCCGGCGGCCGGCTCCGGTGAGCCAACCGTCGGGTGGGGCGGCTGGTCAAGCCGGTTCGTGCGGAGCGGTGTATTCGCGTCAAGGCGGGAGCGCGTGAGGACCGTACGGGGCGGGGCGGGCCGGTCACGCGCCGGGCTCGGTGGTCTGCCGGGCCTCTTGGGCCTGCCGGGTCTGCCGGGCCTGTTGGGCCTGTCGGGTCTGCGGCTCGCGCTGGTCGTACCGCCAGAGCGCCGGGAGGGCGGCAGCCAGGGCGGTGCCGGCGCCCAGGCAGAGCAGGCCGCCGGTGCCCAGGGCGGCCCGGATGCCCTGGCGGGCGGCGAGGCCGCCGGCCCGGAGATCGCCGAGGGCCGGCCCGGCGGAGCCGATCAGCAGCTCCAGGCCGGCGGCGCGGCCGCGGAGCTCGTCCGGAATGGACCGGTTCCAGATGGCGCTGCGGAAGGTGTCGCCGATCCAGTGGGCGCCGCCCGCGACGGCCAGGCAGAGCAGCACGGCCCACAGGCCCGGGGCGACGGCGGCCGCGGCGGTGGCCGCGCCGACCAGGGCGGCCGAGAACAGCACCAGTCGCCCGTGCCGGTGCACCCGTTCCGTCCAGCCACCGGTGGCGGCGGCGAGCAGGCTGCCCGCGGCGGACGCGGAGTAGAGCAGGCCGAGCGCCCAGGTCGCGTCCAACTCCCCGGCGAGAAAGGGGAACAGGGCGGTGGGCAGGGCGAAGACGGTGGCGGCGAGGTCGGCCAGGTAGGTGCCCAGCAGGTCCGGCCGGCGGGCCGCGTACCGGACGCCCTCGGCGAGGTCGCGCAGCGGCGGCGCTTCGGCGTCCCGGGTCGAGGGGACGGGCCGCACCCGGGCGAGCAGGGCGATCGACAGCAGGAAGGTGGTCAGGTCGACCAGGTACGCCGCCGGGGCTCCGGCGGTCGCGATCAGCAGCCCGGCGGCCGCCGGCGCCGCCACCCCGCCGATGCTCCAACGCAGCGAGAGCAGCGCCCCGGCCGCGACCAGCTGCTCGGGCGGCACCAGCCGCGGGATCATCGCGTCCACCGAGGGCTGCTGGACGCCCTGGACGGCCGCCGCCAGGCCGGCGGCGAGGTAGAGCGGCCAGACGGCGGGCGCTCCGAGCAGGGCGTTGGCCAGCAGCAGGGAGCTGAGCGCGGCCAGCGCGACCTCGGCGGCCAGAGCCACGGTACGGCGGTCGGCGCGGTCGGCGAGCACGCCGCCGTAGAGGCCGAACAGGATGGTGGGCACGAGTTCGACCGCGCCGACGGCTCCGACGGCGAGCGGCGAGCCGGTGAGGTCGGCGATCTGCAGTGGGATCGCGGTCATGGTGAAGACCGAGCCGAGCAGGGTGACCGTGCCGGAGGTCCAGGTGAGGCGGAAGTCCCGGGAGGTGCGCCAGGGCGTGGTGTCGGGCAGCAGGCGGGACCGGGGGCGGTCCGTTCCTGAGGGCATGTGGGGTCCTTGGTCGTCGCGGCGGTCGTGTGGCGGCCGGATCGTTGCGTCCTTATCGCTGATAAATTCAGGGTCGGAACTTATCGTCGATAAGGTGGGCCCTGCAAGCGGATAACCGGGAGGCCGATCGGATGGCGCTGCAACGCGACGAGGTGGTGCGCACCGCACTGCGCGTGCTCAACGAGGAGGGCATCGACGGGCTCAGCACCCGCCGGCTCGCCCGGGAGCTCGGCGTGCAGTCGCCGGCGTTGTACTGGCACTTCAAGAACAAGCGGGAGCTGCTCGACCTGATGGCCGAGGCGATGCTCGCCGAGGCCCTCCCGCCCGACCGGGAACCGGCCCCGGAGCACTGGCCCGAATGGATCGCCGCCGACGCCCGCGCCAAGCGGAGCGCCCTGCTCGCCTACCGCGACGGCGCCCGGGTGCACGCCGGAACCCTGCCCACCGAGGACGAACTCCCGGCCGTCGAAGCACAGTTGAGCGCGCTGTGCCGGGCCGGGCTGCGCCCGCGCACCGCGCTGCGGCTGCTGCTGACCGTCGACCGGTACATCATGGGCTGGGTCACCGAGGAACAGGCCTGGCGGCAGGACGCCGCGCAGCGCACCCGGCCGCCGTTCCCGGACGAGGCGCTGCGCGACCTGCCGCTGTTGAGCGAGGCCGCCGACGTGCTGCGGATGACCGACCACGACGCCGACTTCGACTACGGGCTGCGGGTGCTGGTGGAGGGCTTCCGGGCGGAGATCGCGCGGGAGGCGGCGGAGGGTTCGGCCTGAGGGGCATCGGTCCGAGGTGGGGCAGGGCCGGGCGGGTAATGGGGGATGGGCTAGCGTGACCGCCATGACCACCTCGACCGCCCTTGATCCCCGCAGCACGGCCCTGGTCCTGATCGACCTGATGGACCGGATCGTCGCCAACCAGCTCGCGCCGCACTCCGGTCCGCACGTCGTGGCGGCCTCGCTGCGCCTCGCCGAGGACTTCCGCGCCGCCGGCGCCCCCGTCGTCGCGGTGCGGGTCGAGCGGCCGGGCGTCGCCGAGCAGCCGCCCGGCAGCGGGCTGGTGGCCGAGGTCGAGGCGGCGGCCGACGAGGTCGTCGTGAAGCGCACCATCGGCGCCTTCCAGGGGACCGGGCTGCACGAAATGCTCCGGGCCCGGGGCGTGGAGACGCTGGTCTTCACGGGGATCGCCACCAACCTCGGCGTGGAGTCGAGCGCCCGCGCGGCCGCCGACCACGGCTACCGGCTGGTGTTCGTCGAGGACGCGATGACCGGGCTGACGGAGGCGGAGCACCGGGCCTCGGTGGAGCTGGACTTCCCGCGACTGGGGGAGGTCGTGGCGGCGGCGGACCTGCGGTTGGGGTAGTGCGGGGGCCGGTGCCGGTGCCGGTGCCGGTGCCGGTTCCGGTTCCGGTTCCGGTTCCGAGGACGTACGGGAGGGCGTGACCCGTGGAGGGGGCCTACCGGCTGCGGCGCCAGACCAGTCGATGGGCGCGGTTCGCCGAGGTCGCGGTGCACGTCGCCGTGGCCGCCGAACCGGGGGTCCGGATGGACGCCGGCCTCGTCGAGGAGGAAGGGCTCCGGGAGGAGGCGCGGGAAGGTGTCTGGTACGCGCTGATGCGTCTGCCCGAGGAGGACCGGGGCGTCCTCGTCTCCGTCGTCGACATCGTCACGGCGCCGGCGGACACCGGCCCCGGTGACGTGAAGTTCGCTGCGGCGCATGCTGTTTGGCGGGCCGTCGGCCGAGAGCCGGGGCCGGGGCCGAGGTCGAGGTCAGGGCCGGGGTCGGGAGCGGGGCCAGGGCTGGACCGGTGGCCGTGGATCGGTGCGGACGGGAACCCCGTCTTCCCCGAGTGACGGTCGCGGCCGTCCGGCTGGCCGGCTACCCGGGCAGTGGTCCCTGGTGGCGGGCGAGTCGGAGGGCCTCGCGCAGCCGTCCGCCGGAGGCGGTGAGGAGCCGGGCGGCGGCGGGCGCGTCCAGGTCGGCGAGCAGGAGCAGGATGGCGTCCTTCGTCCGCCCGTCGGCGGCGGTGAGAGCGCGGTCGACCGTCCGGGCGTCGGCGCCGGTGGCCTCGGCGACGATCCGTCGGGTACGCTCGCGGAGCTTGGCGTTGGTGGCCCGCAGATCGACCATCAGGTTTCCGTACGTCCGGCCGAGGCGGATCATCACGGCCGTGGACAGCATGTTGAGCACCAGCTTCTGTGCGGTGCCCGCCTTCAACCGGGTGGACCCGGCCAGCACCTCCGGGCCGACCTCCACCTCGATCCCCAACTCCGCGGCCGCCACCAGCGCCGAGCCCCGGTTGCAGGCCAGCCCGACGGTCAGCGCACCGGCGGCCCGGGCGGCGCGGACGGCGGCGAGTGCGTACGGGGTGCGGCCGGAGGCCGAGATGCCCACCAGGGTGTCGGCCGGGGTGGGGCAGAGCGCCGCCACGTCGGCCTCGGCGAGGTCGGTGCGGTCTTCGGCGCCCTCGGCGGCCTCCGTCACGGCGCTCCGGCCGCCTGCGATCAGGCCCGTCACCAGGCCGGGGTCGGTGCCGAAGGTCGGCGGGCACTCGGCGGCGTCCAGCACGCCGAGTCGCCCGGCCGTGCCCGCTCCGGCGTAGACCAGCCGTCCGCCGCGCGCCATCCTCGCCGCCGCCGCGTCGACCACGGCAGCGATCCGCGGCAACTGCCCGGCGACGGCCGCGGGGACGGTACGGTCCTCGGCGTTCATCAGGCGGAGCAGGTCGGCGGTGGGCAGCCGGTCGATGCCGGCCCAGTCGGGGCGGACCGTCTCGGTGGGGGGTACGGCGTCGGGGTTCATGCGAGGAGCGTCCCCTGGCGGGCTCCGCTCGAACCGGGAAGGTCGGGGGCTCAGCCCGGTCGGGCCGTTCGCCGGTCAGGCCATCCAGAAGAACACGGCGGTCATCCGGCGGTCCGCCAGCTCCGTGCCGTAGTAGTCGGTGGCGCTGTGGATCAGGTTGGCGTGGTAGAGGAGCAGCTGGTTGTAGCGGTTGGGGACGCGGACGTCCTCCGTGAAGTGGTCGGCGGGGACGTGCCGGGTGCCGAGCGCCTCGACCAGGTTGTTGTGCGGGGCGTTGACCAGGTTGCCGCCGAGGCGGCCGCCGGGGAACTGCTGACGGTAGAAGCTGGTGCCGGCGTCCTTGGGGGCGCCCGGGCTGAGGTAGAGCACGGCGGCGTAGCGGCAGAGCGCGCGGGAGTCGGTGTGCGGGCGGGACTCCGACTCCCCGGCGCCGACGACCTGGACGCAGTTGTGGTTGAGCGTGCCGCCGCCGGGGGTGCTCTGCACCCAGAGCCGGGAGGCGCCGGTGGCCTTGCGGACCTGGGCCTCGACCCGCGCCAGCTCGTCCGGTTCCAGGCCGGGCATGGTGCGCAGGCCGGGCCAGGTCTCGGGGCGGTACGGGTAGCCCTCGGTCCAGTCGCCGCGGGCCAGGACGCGTTCGCGCACGGCGTCCGGGTCGGGCAGGACGTTGTCCAGGACCCAGTAGTCCCGGCCGCGGGTGGGCTTGCGGTAGGGCAGGACCGGCAGGGCGGTGGGCCTGATGGGCTGTGAGGGCATGGGCCGACCATAGGGGCGCCGGTCGTCAACGATCTGCCGTGAACAGGTCAACCTTTCGTCAAGTGCGGTGCAGATGGGGAGGGGGTCGGCGCCCCGTCGCGCGGTCCTGTCGACGGGCCCCGCGTCGGGGCCTCCGCGGCGGGCCCCGACGCGCTGCCGGGGCCCTATCGGCGGCCCCACCGGCGGCCCTACCGGCGGACGAGGCGGAAGGCGGCCGTGAGGGCGAGGACGGTGAGAACCAACAGGACTCCGGCCTCGACGAGTTGGACCGGGACGAGGTGGCCGGAAGGGTGGTAGCTCAGCCAGGTGCCGGTGGCCCCGTCGCACCGGTGCGCCTCGATGCAGGCGACGGAGCTGACCCGGCTGCCGTCGGGCATGACGGTCTTCGTGTCGACCAGCCACGCGTTGGTCGGCTGCATGGCCCTGAGCGGCGCCACCACGTCGACCGTCGGGTAGAAGGACGGTCGTGCCCAGCGGACCAGGCCGTGGACGATCGCGACCAGCGCACCGGTGAGGAACATCGCGGGCAGGGTCCGGCGCACCAACTGGCCGACCAGGACGCCCAGGGCCAGGGCGAACAGGGACCAGGCGACCGGCGCCACCCCGAGGGCCGGGTAGGTGAAGAACTGGAACGGCGGGTCGAAGGCGACCGGCCCGTGCACGATGTCCGTCCACCACACCCAGGTCATCAGCGCGGCGAGGACACCGGTGACGGCCAGGACCGCGAGGCCGGGCACCGCGAGGCGGGCGGCCAGCCAGCGCACGGGGCTGACGGACTGGGCGCGGACCAGCCGGATCGTGCCGCGCTCGTGCTCCTGGGCCAGCAGCGGTGCGCCGATGAACACGCCGATCAGCAGCGGGACGGCGGTGACCACGGGCTGGAGCACGGAGACGAACCAGAAGTTCGGCCGGTCGATCGGGGAGAGGAGGATCCAGCAGTGGGTGTTGTCCCAGCTCTCGGGGCTGTAGCAGCCGGTCCGGCGCAGTATGCCCACGGTGTGGCGGCAGACGACGTGGATCCAGAGCAGGTCGGCCGCGAGCAGTAGCAGCAGGACGCCCAGAATCCAGAGCATCGGCCTGCCCTGACGGATCGTCAGCCAGAGCAGGCCGCGCAGCCGGGGGCTTCCGGAGCGGTCCGGGGCGGTGGAACCGGGGGCGGGAGCGGGCTTCGCGGGGTCGGTCAGGACGTCCGTGCTCATGCTGCCTTCTCGTCGTTCGCCGGGGTGGAGGCGGGGGCGCCGGGGGCGGCCGGGGCGCCCGGGGTCGACTCGGCCCGGGTCGATTCGGCCTGGGTCGATTCGGCCTGGGTCGATTCGGCCTGGGTCGATTCGGCCTGGGTCGATTCGGCCTGGGTCGACCGGGGCGGGGTCGACTCGGCCGGGGCGCGGAGGTAGCCGAGCAACAGCTCGTCCAGGCTGGGCCGTTCGCTCTCCCAGGGGCCGTCCAGCGGTTCGCCGGTACGCACCAGCGCGGTCGCCCGGCGTCCGCCGACCCGCTGCTCGACCACCAGCTCGGGCGGGAGTTCGGCACCCCCGGCCGGGCCGGTGAGCAGCTGGTGCCCGTCCAGGATCTCGTCCAGGTCGCCGGACAGCCGGATCCGTCCGCGCTGGACGAGCAGCAGGTGGTCGATGACGCCGTCCAGCTCCGGAAGGATGTGCGAGGACACCACGATGGTCGTGCCGCGTTCGGCCGCGGTGGACATCAGGGTGCCCATGAGCTGGTGCCGGGCGAGCGGGTCGAGGTCGGCCATCGGCTCGTCGAGCAGCAGCAGGTCGGGGAGCTTGCCGAGGGCGAGCGCCAGGGAGACCCGGGTGCGCTGGCCACCGGAGAGCGATGAGACCCGGGCCCGGAGCCGCAACTCGCCCTGCTCGACGATCTGTTCGGCGACGTCCTGGCCCCAGACCGGATTGAGCTCGCGACCCAGCCGCAGCGTCTCGGCGACGGTGAGGCCCGGGTAGAGCGGTTTGTCCTGCGCCACGTAGGCGACCCGGGCGCGCTGCTCCGGGGTGCCGGCCGGTTCGCCGAACACCCGCAACTCGCCCTCGGATGGGTCGAGTTGGCGGGCGGCGAGGGAGAGCAGAGTGCTCTTGCCCGCGCCGTTGGGGCCCACCACGCCGCAGATCCGCCCGGTCGGGACGGTGAAGTCGCAGGCCCGCAGGGCCCATTCGCCCCGGTACCGCCTGCCCAGCCCGAAGGCCTCCAGCGCCGGAGCCACGGTTGTCGGGTCGTTCACCCGGTCCCCCCACTGTTCTCGGTTCGGTGCTGCCGGGGCGTCCCGGTGCCCCTCGGTTCGGTGCGGCCGGCCCCGGCGTACTTCAGTCAGTTCGGTGATGCCGGCGGAACCCCGGCGTCGAAGCGCTGCTCCAGGGCGGACGCCATCAGCGCGGCGATGTCCTCGCGTTCCAGCCCGGCCTCCCGGGCCCGGTCCACCCAGCCGACCAGGTCCGCGCGGAGCGGTCCGTCGGCCGCCGCCTCCGGTCGGGCGAGCGAACGCCGGACGAAGGTGCCGAGCCCCGGGCGGGGCTCGACCAGTCCCTCGCGTTCGAGTTCGCGGTAGGCCTTGAGCACGGTGTTGGGGTTGATGGCGGTCAGTTCGACCACCTCGCGGGCGGTCGGCAGCTTGTCCCCGGGTTCCAGCATCCCGAGCCGCAGAGCCTGCTTGGTCTGCTGCACGATCTGCTGGTACGTGGAGACGCCGCTGCGCCGATCGATGCGGTATTCGATCACGCCCGTTGCGGCCTTTCACTAGTTCAATAGTGGAATGGTGGCCCACTGCGGCACTCGGGTCAAGCCCGGTCGGGGGTGTGGCGGTCGGGGCGCGTGGTCGGGGGCGTGGCGGTCGGGGTGTGGCGTCAGGGGCTCGCGTCACGGGCGCCTGAGGAGGAGCAGGCCGTCCCGGTCGATCAGCCGGTGGTAGCCGTGCTCCTGGTAGACCGTCAGCATCCGGGCGGTGGCGGCGGTGGCGCACGGGGACTGCACGCTCGGATCCTGCAGGTCGACGGCCACCCACTCCGGGCCGGGGTCGTCGCCGACCGGCTCCTGGCAGACCAGGGTGGCCTCCGTCCGGCTGGTGAGCTGGGCGGCCAGCCGGTTGGAGGCGGCGACCGTGGCGTCGTCGGGTATCAGGCGGAGCATCGCCTGGGTCTCGGTGAGCCTCGGCGAGGTGCGCCAGGCCTCGGGCATCACCACCTCGTGCAGCGGATAGAGCGGCAGCGTCACGGCCGTCACCAGGGCGGTCACGGCGAGGGCGCGGCGGATCCGGCGGGGGGCGGCGGCTTTGGAGGGGGTATCCGCGGCTTCCTTGGCGCGGGCGCGGCGGACGGCGTCGACCAGGGCGGCGAACACGATCGGCATCAGCACCGCGCTGTAGTGGTAACTGACGCCCCAGTGGTGCGGGTTGGTCGAGAGCAGTCGCCAGGCCAGGGTGGGTGCGCAGAGCAGGACGAGCGGTGAGCGCAGGCCCAGGAAGCCGGTGGTGGCGGCGAGCAGGAACAGCAGCAGCCACTTGATCGGCGGCCAGCCGAGGCGCAGGGGGAGGGCCCAGAGCGGGGAGTGCCCGCCGCCGCTGTCCAGCTGCTGCCAGTAGTCGAAGCCCCCGTTGGGGTTGAGCGCGGGCAGGACGACGAGCAGGGTGAACGCGGTCGCGAGGACTCCGGTGACGGCGAGGGCGAGGCCGGGAAGGGGGGCCCGCCGGTCCTGGCGGGCCTGCCAGGCGATCAGCAGGCCGACGGCGCCCACTGTCAGCCCCAGGTCCTCCTTGACCAGCAGTAGCGGCAGTGACCAGAGTGCGGCGGCGAGCGGTCGGCGCCGGCCGAGCGCGGTGGCGGCGAAGGCGAGCAGCGGGACGGCGAACGCGATCTCGTGGAAGTCGTCGGCGGCGGCCCGGACGATCCCCCAGGAGGCCCCGGTGGCGCAGCCGACGAGCAGCGCCACCCGCGGCCCGGCCACTTCGTGCGCCCAGCGGGTGAGCGGGACGACGGCCAGTGCCATCAGCAGCGCCTGGGCGACCACCAGGGTGAGCGGGCTCGGGAACGCCCGGTAGGCGGGGGCGAGGGCGGCGAGCAGCGGGTGGAAGTGGTCGCCGAGGAGGTCGTAGCCGGGCGCTTTGAGCGGCACGATCGGCGCCCGGCCGTGGGCGTACGCCCGGACGGCCTGCTCGAAGATCCCCAGGTCGAAGGCCTTGGTGAGGCCGCGCCGGTGGCGGTTGACGGCGACGCAGGTGTAGAGCGCGGCGAAGCCGGCGGCGAGGCCCCAGGTCAGTACGGCGGGGCGCCGGGGCAGGGGCAGGGGCAGCGGCGGCAGCACGGCTCGCAGGCGGCGGGCCGGGCGGGGGAGGGGGTGGGGCGGCTTGGCCGGGTTGGCCAGGTTGGTTGGGTTGCTTGGGTCGGTCGGGTCGGCCGGGTCGAGTGGGTTGATCGGGGTGAGGGCCGCAGACATCGGCAAAGTACCCTTTCACTATTCGATTAGTGGAAGGGTGGAGGACGTCCGAATGGACGTCAACTCCCGCTCCGGCGCCGCCGACCGGGCCGCCGCCATGCCGCGGCGCGGCCCGGCTCTTCTGAACAGCCTTGCCGGGCTGGTCAGTTGCCCTGAGTGCGGGCCCGGTGGGCGGCGGACCGGGGATGCGCCTGACGCGTCGCCGGGCCCCGGTCCGACGGCGCGCGTCTTGTGAGCGGACGGGTCAAGGCGGCTGTGGCGCACGTCCGGTGAAGTGCCCGAGGCTCGTCAGCGGTCGGGGCGGCCATCCATGGCCGGGGCGTGCGGAAAGGAGCGTCCCCTCCGAGCCAGTCGATCAGTCGGTCCACCTCGTCGTCGGGGAGCGGAGTCGACACCGCCCGGTAGAGCAAGAGAAGAGACCTCTCGTCGCGGTACCACTTGCCCGTGTCGGTGAGAGAGACGATTCCGTGGTCAACTCCGAATCCACCGCTGGCGACTTCGCAGTAGATCCTTCGCAGCAGCGGCGGCATCGGGCACCCGACCGCGGCTTCGAACTCGTCCGCGGCCTCGACCGGTGCGGGTGGAGGCACCTCGTTGCTGTCCGCTTGGAGCACGGACTCACGGGCGGCTTCCCATGGATGAAGGAGCTCTTCGACCAAGTCGCCGAAATGTACGCGCGAGACGCCAGACAGGGCAGGGTGGGAACAGACCGCACGGGCCCACGTCGGCTTCACAACTCGCCCAACCGGCAGAGCCCTACTGATGTCACGGCCGACCAGGCCCACTCCAGCGCTCTGGGTGAGCAGGAATCAGGCTGGAACGGACCGGATCACAACCAACGAACCTTCGTAGAAAGGTTGCTGCCGCAGGGCGCCGAACCGGGCGTCCCAAGCTCCGCTGTCCAGGTCACCCCGCAGATCCGCGGCGAACCGTTCGCGCGCCCGCTCGTCGACGAAGCTCCACGCCGAGCACGCCTGCCGGGCATCGGGATCGAGCAGCATCTCGGGGCGCGCGTAGTACGCCTCGTTGAAGCCGTCGGTGCAGTCGACGGGTATCGGCACCAGGGTCACCGTCGTATGTCCACCGAGGGCCTCGGTCAAATCCGCGATCGCCGGATAGCGGCGCGCCTCGGTGTCCAGCACCTCCGGCGCGTACTCGTACAGCCAGAAGTCCCGCACGAGATCGGGGTCGCAGGTCAGCACGACCGCTGGGCCCCGCGCCACCCGGCGCATCTCGCGCATCCCGGCCTTGTAGTCGCTCCACTGGTGCACGCTGAACGTGGTCATCGCCGCGTCGAACGAATCGTCGCCGAACGGCAGGTGCTCGGCGACGCCATCGACGGCGGGCGACAGGTGCGCGGGCCGCTGGGCGCGCATCGTCGCCGACGGCTCGACTGCCGTCACCTCCAGCGTTGGGGACTCGTATGACCCTGCCCCGGCCCCGACGTTGACCACCGTGCGCGCCCCACCCAAGGCGGCGGTGATCACCTGCTCGATCCTTGCGTCCGGCTGCCGGTAGGTGGCGTAGCCGCCGCCTATCCTGCCGTAGTCCGCATCTCCTGCGCTGCCGTCCGCCCCGCGTTCGCTCATGATCCAAACCTAGCCACGCCGTCAACACGTCCGTCCCGGCTACCGCGCCCCAGGGTTTTCGACCTGGAAACAGCGTGCGCAGGTTCTCCACTGATCAACCACCAGGTCAATGCCGGCACACCTGAACTCAATTCCTCCCGAGGTCGTTACCTCGATGCCGAGTTCGCCCGGCTGACCGGCGATTGCGATGTCGTCAGGTCTGAACGGCCTTGCCCGCACTGCCACATGGGATTCGCGTGCTCATGGCGACTGTTACAGGACAGTGACGTTCCGCACACAACCGGTGGCGCCGAGTGGGACGTCCTTCACATGACAGCATCCGAATCGCACCGACCGTGCCTTCGGGCCGAACGACCACCTCCCCTGAAAGGGGTGCACCCGTGATCGTCTCCAAGCGGAACTCCATGCGCCTGGCCGCCGTCGCCACCCTCGGCACGCTGCTCCTCGGAGCGGCGGGCACCGCCATGGCGGCCGCCCCGGCCACCCCGGCCGTCGCCGCGACCCCGGTCGCCGCCTCCGCGCCCGCGCCTGCGGTCGTGTCCGCCTCCATCACCGCCAAGCCGTCGGTCGCCTCGGTCAACGCCTGGCAGCTGTTCCGGGTCACCGGCACCACCACCGGCCTCAAGGCCGGCAGCACGGTGACCCTCCAGCAGAAGCAGCACGGCAAGTGGGTCAGCCTGCCGGCTTCCGTGCAGACCACCCGCAACGGCTCCTACTCGCTCGGCGTCAAGCTCGGCATCAAGGGCCTGAACGAGCTGCGGATCATCAGCGGGAACACCGCCTCGCCGGTGTTCACCGTGACTGTGCGCTGATCCGCGCTCCACTGAGCGGGTAAGCGCCGGCGCTTGTTCCGTGGCGCGGGGGCGGGGGCGGCCCGTCCGTACCGCGCGTTTCCCGGCGGCCCGCCGCGTGCAGATTTCTTGCATGCGGCGGGCCGTCGGCGTTCCCGGTGGCGGCACGGTGCGTCTGGGGTGGCGGCGGCGGTCGGGTCGGCCCTGCGTCCTGATGCGCCGACGCTCCCGGGGAACGCCTCAGTCCTCGCGGACGGCGTAGGAGCCGAGTGCGCCCTCCAGCCGGTCGAACGCCCGGACGGCCGAGGGGTGTACGGCTGCGGCGATGGTGGCGTGGTCCTCGCCCGCCAGGGTGCGGCGGAAGATCTCGGCGAGCACGGCCCGGTCGACGGCGGCGAGCAGGGCGGCGGCGACCCTGCTCTCGAAGTCGACGGGTATCGCGTGCACGGCTTCGGCGAGGGCCTCGGCGAGTGCGGCCTCGCCCTGGTCGTTCAGCTCCCGGAGCCGGGCGCCGAGGGCGGGGCTCTCGGCGATGGTGCGGGCGAAGTCCGGGCCGGAGAAGCCGAGTCGGGGGTCGTGGCGGTCGAGCCCGGCCAGGCAGTCGCGGCGGAGTGCGGCGAGGGCGGACTCGCCGGGGGCGCGCCGGGCGACGGCTTGGGCAAGCCGGTCGGCCAACTCCTCGTGCAGGTCGAAGAAGAGGTCCTCCTTGCGCGGGAAGTGGTTGGTGACGGTCATCTTGGCGACCCCGGCGGCCGTCGCGACCTCGGCGATGGTCGTCCGGTCGAAGCCGCGCTCGATGAAGAGCCTGGTCGCGGCGTGCGAGATCGCCTCGCGGGTGCGGCGCTTGTTGAGCTCGCGGAGGTTCGGAGCGGTCCCGGTGTCGGTCATGGCAGCGAGCCTAGCGCAGTTCGCTGGGTCGGTCACAGTAATTAGGCTTGACCTAATCACTGGGTCCGTCCTAAGTTCTCTCCGGGCAGTCGGATCGGCTGCCGGAGGAGCGAGCCCGGGGAGGGCACATGACCATGTCGGTCACGAAAACGGGCGGGCCGGGGGCGGTCGGGGCTGCGCGGCCGGAGCCGTTGCCGCCGGGCCTGATGAAGATGGGCGTGGTGCTCGCGCTGGGCCCGATCCTGGCCCTGCTGGACACCACGATCGTCAATGTCGGCATCGACCCTGTCACGCGTGCCCTGCACAGCTCGACAGCGGCGGTGCAGTGGGTGGCGACGGGGTACTTGCTGGCGATATCCCTGACCATGCCGCTCTCGGGCTGGGCGGTCGGCCGGTTCGGGGCCCGGCGGGCCTGGCTGTCCTCGGTGGTGCTGTTCGTGCTCGGATCCGCGCTGTGCGGCCTGGCCTGGTCGACGGGCAGCCTGATCGCCTTCCGGGTGGTGCAGGGCATCGGCGGCGGGATGATCCAGCCGCTGGGGCAGGCGATCATGGTGCAGGCGGCCGGGCCGTCCCGGATCGGTCGGGTGATGGGCACGCTGCTGCTTCCGGTCAGCCTGGCCCCGGTCCTGGGGCCGATCCTCGGCGGGCTGGTGCTGGATCACCTGGACTGGCGCTGGATGTTCCTGCTGAACGTGCCGGTGGGGCTGTTGACGGTGCTGCTGGCAGCCCGGTGGCTCCCCGTCGCGGACCGGTCCGGACTCCCGGTGCCCCGGCTGGACGTGACGGGTCTGGTGCTGCTGTCGCCCGCGCTGACGGCTCTGGTCTACGGGCTCGCCACGATCGGTGCGGGCGGAGCGGCCGGTCCGGTGGCGGTCGCGACGGGGGCGGTGCTGCTGGTGGCCTACGGGTGGCACGCACTGCGGGTCGGGGGTCGCGAGGGTCGGGCGCCGCTGATCGACCTGCGGCTGTTCGCCCGGCGGGGCTTCGCGGTGGCGACGGCGAACGGCTTCCTGCAGGGCGCCGTGCTGTACAGCTCGATGTTCCTGGTGCCGCTCTACTACCAGCAGGTGGAGCACACCGGAGCGGTGGCGGCCGGGCTGCTGCTCGCGCCGCAGGCGCTCGGCACGGCGGTCACCTCGCTGATCTCCGGCCGAATAGCCGACCGGTTCGCGCCGCGCCCGCTGATCCTGATCGGCATCGGCTGCTCGCTGCTCGGCACCCTCGCCTTCACCCAGCTGGGCCGTGGGGCCGGCCCGGCGGACTGGCTGGTCGTCGGCTCGCTGGCGCTACGCGGAGCGGGCATGGGGATCGTCGTGATCCCCGGCATGGCGGCGGTGTACAGCAGCGTCGACAAGGTCCAGGTGCCCGCAGCCGCCGGAGCGGTCAACGTGCTCAACCGGCTCGGCGGGGCGCTCGGCACGGCGGTCCTGACCCTGGTGCTGCAAGAGGTGCAGGAGGGGCAGCCGGGCAGTGCCGGGGCCGCCTTCGGCACGACCTTCTGGTGGGTGCTGGCCCTGTCGGCACTCTCCATCGCGCCGGCCCTGCTCTACCCGGGCACCGCTCGCAAGCCGGCCTGACCGAGCCCGAATCAGAGATCATTCTGCGTCACCTTGGAGGTACCTGTGTTCACCAAGCACCCCGGCGGCCTGCGTCTGCTCACCGTGCACGCCCACCCCGATGACGAATCCAGCAAGGGGGCGGCCACCCTTGCCCGGTACGCCCTGGAGGGCGTGGACGTCCTGGTCGCGACCTGTACCGGCGGAGAGCGCGGTTCGGTGCTCAACCCGGAGCTGGACCGCCCGGAGATCCGCGCCGACCTCACCCGGATCCGGCGCGAGGAGATGGCGGCCGCGCGTGAGATCCTCGGCGTGCGCCAGCAGTTCCTCGGCTTCGTCGACTCCGGAATGCCGGGCCCGGACGAACCACTGCCCGACGACTGCTTCGCCGCTCAGCCGCTGGAGGCCGCGGCGGCGCCGCTGGTCGAGCTGATCCGGGAGTTCCGTCCGCACGTCCTGATCACCTACGACGAGACCGGCGGGTACCCGCACCCGGACCACGTGATGACCCACAAGGTCGCCGTGGAGGCCTTCGAGGCCGCAGGGGACCGGGAGCGCTACCCGGACGCCGGCGAACCCTGGCAGACGGTGAAGCTCTACTACCACCTGGCGCTCTCCCGGCCGTGGTTCCAGGCGCTGCACGAGGCCATGACGGAGCGCGGGATCGACTCGGCGATGGGCGAGTTGCTCGCAGGGTGGCCCGACACCCCGCCCGTCCTGGCGACCACCACCCGGATCGCCTGTGCCGAGCACTTCGACGTCCGGGACGCGGCGATGCTGGCGCACGCCACCCAGGTCCAGCCCGGCGTCGCGTTCATGGCCCACCCGCGGGACATCGAACGCGAGGTCTGGCCGACCGAGGACTACCACCTGGCGCGCAGCTTCGTCGCAGGGTCCGACGGGCCCAACGGTCCGGACGGTCCTGGCAGAACGGCCGTTGCCGGTGAGGCGGGTGCTGTCGAGACCGACCTGTTCGCGGGGCTGCGGGTGGGCCGGGGAGCCGGGGAGAAGGCGCGATGAGCGAGGAATGAGGAGAAGCCGGGCGGTGCGGCCCATGGCCCGGCCCCGGGGCAGGGAGGGTATGGGCAGGGGAGGGCTTGAATCGGGCCTTCGGAGAGGGCAGGTTGATCTCATGACGAATACTCAGCCGGCTGCGACGTCCGCCCCAGCGCCAGCGCCAGCGCCCACCCTAGCCCCGGCGCCCACCCCAGCCCCGGCGCCCACCCCAGCCCCGGCCGAGGAGCAGCGCCCGGCCGTCCAGGAGCAGCGCACCCGGACCCACACCTGGACGCCCGGTCCGCCGATCGCCGAGTTCTCACACCTCACCGGTGAGGAGATCCTGTCGGAGTGGATCGCCGGGCGGCTCCCGGAGCCTTCGATCTGCAGCACGATGGGTTTCCACCTGACCGAGGCGAAGCCGGGGGTGGCGGTGTTCGAGGGGGAGCTGGGGGACCACCTCCTCAACCCGATGAACACCGTGCACGGCGGGTACCTGGCCACCCTGCTCGACTCGGCGCTCGGCTGCGCCGTGCTGAGCACGCTGCCGGTCGGGGTCGGGTACACCACCACCCAGCTGAACATCCACATGCTGCGCCCGCTGTTCGCCGACTCGGAACTGCTGCGCTGCGAGGGCGTGGTGCTGCACTCGGGGCGGACGATGGCGACGGCGGAGGCCAAGGTGCTCGGCACGGAGTCCGGCAAGCTCTACGCCCACGCCACCACCACCTGCGCGATCCTGGCGCCCCGCCCGGCGGCCTGAGGGCGTCGCACCCACAAGCGCTGTCCGTACGCCGGGGAGCCATGGCTCTCAGAGCGCCGCCAGCACCCCGCAGAGCGCGAGGAGGCCGCAGATACCGAAGTTGATCAGCTTGTGCGAGAGGAAGATCGCCGCGAACTCGCGGATGGTCGCGCTCGGCCAGTAGTACCGGGCGGTGGGCGAGCCGAAGACGTGCCCGTTGACGCCGGTCTTGCGGGCGGTCAACGCCGCCCGGAAGGCATGGAAGTTGTTGGTCACCACGACGCAGCGGTAGTCGGGCTTGGCCTGCTCCATGATGGCCCTGCTGAAGAGCAGGTTCTCCTCGGTTGTGCGCGAGCGGTCCTCCCGCTCGATGTGCTCGGTCGGGAAGCCGCGTTCGACCAGGTAGTCGGCCATCGCGTGGGACTCCGGCAGCTTCTCGTCCGGGCCCTGGCCGCCCGAGGTGATCAGCACCGGCGGGTGGCCGCGTGCGGCCTGGGCCTCGTACACCTCACGGCCCCGGTTGAGCCGGCTGGCCAGCAGCGGGGGGACGCGCTCGCCGCCGATCAGCCCGGAGCCGAGGACGACCACGAAGTCCACGTCCCGGCGCGGCCGGTGGCGGCTGTACAGGAAGGCGTAGCCGACGAAGCAGACGAAGAGGAAGGAGATGTAGCCGACCACCAGGACGGCGGTGCCCGCCAGAATGGCGAGCCGAGGCGAGTGGGTGACGAGGGCGGCGCCCAGCAGTGCGATGACAGCGATGATGCCGAGCCCGGCCAGCAGGGACAGCAGGTTGGCCGGGCGGGTGCCCTCCTTGCGGATCATCGTCACGCCGTTGGCGAGCAGGAACCAGACCAGGGCCACTGTTCCGACGGTGGGCAGCAGGATGATCGCCACCGCCGCGAGCTCCGCCACCAGCGTGGGTGCCTTGCGGAGTTCGGCGAGCAGGGCGAGGGAGAGGAGCGAGACGGCTATGCCGAGCAGCACGGCATTGCTGAACTGGCGGCGGTCGCGCAGCACCCCGATTCCGAACAGCAGGAAGAACAGGGCGGCTGGGCTGTAGGCGAGCATGGGTCGTATCGTAGGGGGAGACGACGTATAGATCATTCGTACGAACGACCCGGACGCCCCAGGCACCCCAGGCGCCGCCGGGGCCTGGCCCCGGGGCCCACGGTGCCCGGGGTATCCGTCGGCCGCTCCCGCTACTTCAGCAGGAAGTCGTACACCGCCTGCCGTCCGGCCGGGTTCGCCGCCCGGTTCTGCACCGAGTGCGCCGCCCCGGGCACGATCACGATCTGCGGGTGGTGCGCCGACTCGGCCTGCTGGTACAGCAGTTCGTACGGTGTGGCGATGTCCCGGTCGCCGCCGAGCAGGAGTACCGGGACGTCGGGCAGTTTGCGGTGCGCTGAGGGCACCGGCGGCACGGGCTCGCGCGGCCAGTCGAGGCAGACCAGGAGACTGCCGAGTCCGGTCGCGGTCGCCGGGTCGAACGGCCAGGTCTGTTCGGGGGTGAGCCGCTGCCGGGTGCGCTCCAGGGCGGCCGCGCGGCCCGCGACCGGGGTGTCGGAGCTGCCCCAGGGGAAGCGGGCGTCGGCGCACAGGGTGGCGGAGTGCAGACCTTGGCTGAGGTCCTCGGCCGGGGCGGCGTCGACCACCCGGTGGACGAGGGCGAAGAAGTCCTGGAGCTTCTTGGGCTGCCCGGCGGCGGCCTCGTGCAGGATCTCCGGGACGCCGCCGTAGTCCGGGTCGATGAACTCGTAGCCGGTGAGCGCGCTGAGGATCTGCGCCCCGTTGCCGTAGCGCCGGACGGTGGCGGCGAGGTCGGCGGCCGGGTCGGTGGTGCAGCCGGTGGCCCGGCAGGCGGCCCGCAGGACCCGTGCGCTCGCGGGCATCGCGGCCAGGTCGAGCGGGTCGAAACCGCTCTGGGGCGCCACCGAGTCGAGCACCAGCCGGGCCACCCGGGAGGGGTGGGCGAGGGCGTAGCGCTCGGCGACGATGGTGCCGTAGGAGACGCCGTCCAGGGTGAGCTGCCGGGCGCCGAGGGCTCGGCGCAGCAGGTCGATGTCGGCGACGGTGTCCGCCGTGCTGTAGTGGCGGGCGTTCGGGCCGAGGGCGGCGGCGCACTCGGCGATGGACTGCTTGCGCGGCACGGCGAGGTCGGAGGAGCCCATGTCCTCCTGGAGGCCGGGACATTGGAGCGCGCCCCGGCCGGTGCCGCGCTGGTCGAACATCACCAGGCGGTAGTCCTTGAGGACGGGCTCCAGCTTGCCCGCCATCTGTCGGATCGAGGAGACGCTGGACTGCCCTGGGCCGCCGGAGAGGAACAGCAGGTCGCCCCGGGGCGCCGTGGTGTTGCCGGTGAGGGCCACCTCGAGATCGAGGGTGCCGGGGGACGCGCCGCTGTGGTCGAGCGGGACGGTGAGGGTCCCGCAGATGAACTCGGGTGCGTTCGGGCAGGGCGCCTGCCCGGTGATCCCGCCGGAGCGGTCCGGTCCGGCCGTGGCGGCGAAACCGGCTCCCGGGGTGGCCAGGGTGGTGCCGGCGACCACCGCGACGGCTCCCAGCAGAGCGGCGACGCGGCCGCGCGTGCTCGTCATGTCTCGTCCTTCCGCTCGCGCCGCGCCCGTGCTGACGCGGTCACGCGATCAGCCTGCGTCCCGGGGCTGTTCGACGGCGAGTGTTCGGAGGGGAGTTGCCGGTGACGAACAGTCAGGACCTCTTCAGGTGAGTCCGGGCGGATCCCGGCGAATGCGGGCGGGCTCAGGCGAAGCGGTCGACGGCCGCGAGGAGGGCCTCGGCCATCTTCGGGCTGCCGGTGTGACCGGCCTCGTCGATCACTGTCAGCCTCGCGTCCGGCCAGGCCTTGGCGAGTTGCCAGGGGGTGTCGAGAGGTCCACCGAGGTCGAGTCGGCCGTGGATCAGCTCGCCCGGGATCCCGGCCAGTCGGTGGGCCTCGCGCAGCAGTTGGTCGTCCGGGAGGAAGGCCCGGTGCGAGAAGTAGTGCGCCGTGATCCGGGTGAAGGCCATCAGGGCGTCGGAGGGGCGGTCGGAGTAGGCGTTCGGTTTGCCCAGCACCTCGTGTGAGATCACCGCGTCCTCCCAGGTGGCCCAGGCCTGCGCGGCGGCCCGCCGGACGCCTTCCTCCGGGCTGTTGAGCTGCCGGCTGTAGGCGGCGAGCAGCTCGAACACGTCGCCGTCCCGGTCGGCGGCGGGCAGGAAGTCGCGGAACTCCTCCCAGGGGCCCGGCAGGAAGCGGCCGACGCCCTGGTAGAGCCACTCGGTCTCCGCGGGGCGGGTCGTGGTGACCCCGCAGATCACGATTGCGGAGACCCGCTCCGGGTGGGCCTGGGCATAGGCGAGGATCAGTGTGGAGCCCCAGGAGCCGCCGTACAGCAGCCACTTGTCGATGCCCAGGTGCTCGCGCAGCCGCTCCAGGTCGGCGATCAGGTGCGCGGTGGTGTTGTGCTCCAGCCCGGTCGACGGGTCGGCGGCGTGCGGCAGGCTGCGCCCGCAGCCGCGCTGGTCGTACTGGACGACGCGGTAGCGCCGCGGGTCGAAGTACCGCCGGGAGCCCGGGTTGTGGCCCGAGCCGGGCCCGCCGTGCACCACCACGGCGGGCTTCCCGTCCGGGGCGCCGGAGGTGTTCCAGTGGATCCGCTGCCCGTCGCCGACGTCCAACAGGCCCTGGGCGTGCGGTTCGTCGTGCTGGTAGGGCTCGGGCATCGGGAACTCCTCCGTGGACGTTCGGACGGGGCGCCGGGTGAGCCTACCGGGCGTCGGGGCGATCAGAGTCCGATATTCAGAGCCCGGTATTCAGCCCGAAGGCGGTGTCGAAGGAGGCGTAACAGACGCAGAGGAACAGCCAGAGGCCGAGCGCGCCTGTGATCCCGGCGGTGATCCGCCCGAGTTGGCTGCGCTGTTCCTTCGGTCGGCGCCGGTGGCGGATGCCATGGACGAGGCCGAGCAGACCGAGGGCGGCGAGTGCGTACCCCGCGCCGGGGCTGGCCCGGTGGAGAGTTCGGGCGAGGAAGAAGGCCCCCGCCAGCGAGGCCGTGGTGAGGGCGAGGAGCATCACCCCGCCGACGGCCTCGAGGACGAACTCGCCGAGGCAGCCGGCCGAGTCGCGGGCGAGGCCGGTGGCCAGGCCGACCTGACCGCCGGGGACGGGCGTCGGGTCCCCGGGCTGGTGCCCCGCTGGTTCCTGCGCCGACTGCTGCTCGGTCATGCCCCGCCGCCCCTTTGCCTGCCCTTTGCCTGATGGGCATGGTAGCCGACCGGCGTGGCTGCGCCGCTGGTCAGCGGCGGTCGGGCGGCAGCAGGGCGGCCGGTCCGTCGAGGACGCGCTGGACGCAGAAGTCGAAGCGGGCGTCCATGTCCGGGCCGGTGATGTGGTCGGCGAGGCCCGTGAGGTTGGGGTACTGCTCCGGGGGCAGGCCGCCTGGCGCTGCGCTGCGGCTCGGCGGCGTTGGCCGTCACCGCCGTGCTGGTCGCGGTGCTGGTCGCGGTGTTGTTGGGCCGGGCCCGTCCGCTCGTCCAGGCCGCTCCCGGCGCACCGCAGCCGGCGGAGCCGGCCGGGGCCCGCTCCGCCTGAGCGGCACCGGCCAGGCGGAGTTCGGGCGGAGTGCGGTCGGAGTGCGGTCGGAGTGCGGTCGGAGTTCGGGTGGAGTACGGGTGGAGTACGGGCGGGGTCTCGTAAGGGCTTTTCGTACGGGCTTTCGTACCGGATTCCGCACGGCGCGTCGGTGGTGTCGCCGCCTCAGCGGATGCCCTCCACCGCCTCCTGGGCTGCCCGGGCCAGCTCCCGCCGGGCGCCCGCCCGGGTGGGCTGCGGTCCGGGTGGCGGGATCGGCGGAAGGAAGGTCACCTCGGCGACCAGCCCGCGCACCGCGACCACCCGGGCGAGCGAGGTGAGCAGCCCGTCGTCGCCGATGAAGGCGGGCGCGCTGGTCGGCCGCCCGTCCGCGAGCCGGTAGCGGATCGTCACCGGCTGGACGAAGGCGCCCGCCTCGACCGCGGCCTGGAACAGGGCCGGCCGGAAGCGTCCGCTCTCCCGCCCGCACCAGGTCGACCCCTCCGGGAAGACGATCACCGGGTGCCCGGAGCGCAGCACCTCGGCCACCGCGGCCACGGTGTCCGGGAGCGTGCGCAGCCGGTCGCGGTCCAGGAACACGGTGCCGCCCCAGGCGACCAGCGGCCCGAGCACCGGCCACCGCCGGACCTCGGTCTTGGCCAGCGACCGGCCCGGGCGACCGGCCGCGAGCAGCGGGATGTCCAGCCAGGACACGTGGTTGGCGACCACCAGCGCCCCGTCGGCGCCGACCGCCCGGCCGCCGACGGCCTGCCCGCCGACGGCCCCGGACGACCCCGCCCGCCCGCCGGTCCGGGCCGTCCCGGCCGTCGCACGAACCCCGGCCGTCCGGGCCGTCCCGAGGTGGACGGTCACCCCGAGGCTGCGCAGCACCACCCGGGCCCAGAGCCGGGTCAGCCGGTCCCGGGCGCCATAGGGCAGCAGGCGCACCGGCAGGCTGAGCAGCACTCCGGCCAGCACCGCCACCAGGCAGCCGGTCAGCCGCAGCACCCGCCGGGGGTGCGAGACCTCCGGTGCGCGTTCGCCCAGGCAGGTCTCCGGCCGGCAGGGCGCGGTCGGCAGCCAGACGCTCATGACGGGGTGCCCGGGGCGGCCGCTCCGGACAGGAAGTGCCGCAGGTAGCGCGGGTCGGTGCGCTCCAGCGACAGCAGGACGTACAGGTCGGCGCAGTTGAAGTCCGGGTCGTGGGCGGGCTCGCCGCAGACCCAGGCGCCGAGCCGCAGGTAGCCGCGGAGCAGGGCGGGCAGGGCGCCGCGCTCGGCGCGCGGCACGCCGGTGGCGTCCCAGCGGCGGTGCGGGGTGACCCGGTACTCCTCGGGGGCCAGGTACTTGGCGCTGACGGTGTCCCAGACCCGGGCCGCGGTGGCGCCGCCGTCCTCCAGGTCGATGGAGCAGCAGCCGCCGACCCAGGTGTTGCCGGTGTCGGCGAGGTAGCGGGCGATGCCGCCCCACATCAGGTTGATGACGGCGCCGTTGCCCCGGTGGTCGGGGTGGATGCAGGAGCGGCCGAGCTCGACCAGGCCGGGCCGGACGGGTGCCAGCGCGGAGAGGTCGAACTCGTTGTCGGAGTACAGCCGTCCGGCCCGGCGGGCGGCCTCGGGGCGGAGCAGCCGGTAGGTGCCGACGACGGCGCCGTCCTGGCCCTCGCGGACCAGCAGGTGGTCGCAGTACTCGTCGAAGGGGTCGACGTCGAGTCCGGCGACGGGGCTGCGCAGGACGGCCCCGAGTTCGGCGCCGAAGACCTGGTGGCGCAGCCGCTGGGCGGCGCGCACGTCGTCCTCGTCGCGGGCGAGGGAGACGGTGTAGGCGGCCGGTGCCGGGGCCGGCCGGGTGCGGGGTGCGGGGACCGCCGGGGCGTCGTGGGTGGGGGCGACTGCGGACGGAGCGTACGTGGGGACGGTGGTCATGGCGGACCCTCCAGGGCAGCACGATCGGCGGTGCCGTGGATCACCAGGGCACCGTCCCGGCCCGCAGGGGGTGGTGCATCGGGCGCGGACCGGTCCCCGTATGTGTCTCCAAGCCGGTTGGCATTCACGTTGCGGCCCGGAGGAGCGCAGATGTGCACCTGTTGAATGGGACCACCCGTGGCGGGCCTTGGCCTGCCGGTCACCTGCCCGGCACCGGGCGGTCGTTCGTCCGAGGTGGACAACGGGGGCGCGCGCCTGCATCGTGCGCGCCCCCGTGCGGTGCGCCGGGGATCAGAAGGCCTGCCAGCCCCGCGGGTCGACGCCGCCCGGGACGGCGCCGTCCGGCCCGTACGGCTCGCGGGTGTGGACGAAGGAGCCGACGTCCAGGTGGCTGACCGTGCCGTCGGGGTGCCGGACCACCCGCAGGGTCTCGCCCGCGTAGTAGTTGTCCAGGCCGAGCCAGCTGCCGTCCGGCTGCGGCCGGAAGCGGGAGCCCCGGCCTCCGCCGGCCAGCGGGGTCAGCTCCAGGACGCCCTCGGCGCGCAGCCGCAGCATATTGGGCGCGGCGCCCCAGTACCAGGGGCCGGTGAGCGCCAGCAGCTCCTCGTCCACCTCGGACAGCGGGCGCCAGGGTGCGGGCAGCCGGGGCTCGTGGGTGGCCGTGATCTCGATCAACTGGGCGGTCAGCAGTGGGGTGTTGACGGCGCCGGTGGCGTTGGACAGGGCGAAGGCGGCCAGGCCGTCCTCGGGGCTGACCCACAGGCAGGCCGTGAAGCCGGGCATCGAGCCGGTGTGGCCGTACAGCACCCGGCCCCCGTGGCGGCGCAGTTGCAGGCCGAGGCCGTAGCCGGAGGTCCAGTCGGCGTCATCCGGGCCGACCGCGGGGCGGCGCATCTCGGCGAGGGTATCGGGCGTGAGCACCTTGCCGTCGCCGGCGGCGAGGAAGGCCGCCCAGCGGGCCAGGTCGGCACCGGTGGACCAGAGTTGGCCGGCCGGGCCCATCAGGCCGGTGTCGGTGAGCGGTTCGGGCAGCATGACGTCGGCCCACGGGTGGACGGCGAAGCCCCCGGCGTGCGGGTGCTCGGGCAGCAGGGTGGTGCGGTCCATGCCGAGCGGGGCCAGCACCTCGCGGCGCAGCACCTCGCCCCAGGGCTCGCCGCGCAGCCGCTCGACCAGGGCGCCGAGCAGCGCGTAGCCGGGGTTGGAGTAGTGGTGGCGGCGCCCGGCCGGGTGCTTGAGCGGGCTCGACTCCTCCAGCAGGTCGCCGAGTTCGGGCCGCAGCGCGCCGTCGGTCCGCTCCCACCAGGGCTGGGGCGTCTCGGCGGCGAGCCCGCCGGAGTGCGCGAGCAGCTCGGCGACGGTGACGGCGTCGGCCGGGGTGCCGGGCAGGTGGCGGCCCAGCGGGTCGGCCAGGTCGAGCAGGCCCTCGTCGCGCAGCCGCAGCACCAGCACCGCGACGAAGGTCTTGGTGAGCGAGCCGATCCGGTACTGGACGTCAGGGTCCGGCGCGTGTCCCTCGACCATGCTGCGGGCACCGCTCCACACCGGCCGGCCGTCCCGCACCACCCCCGCCAGCAGCGAGGGGGTGCGGCCCTCGGCCTGGGCGACGGCGACCCGGTGCAGCAGGGCGCGTCGGGTGGTCGGCAGCAGCTCGTCGGGCAGATCGGTCATGTGATCATTTGTCAGCATGCTGGGGACCCTAGCCGACCGGACCCGACCTGACCCGACCCGAGCCGACGCCGGGAGCCGGGCGGCTATCCGCCCAGCCAGCCGCGCAGCCGTCCGCCCAGTCCTCCGCTCGGCGGTCCGACCGACGGTCCGCCAGGCTGTCCGCCCGGCTGTCCCGCTCCATCCGTCAGCGGCGGCAGTTCCGGCCGTTCCAGCCACGCCTCGAACAGCGGGCCGAGCGGGGTGGCGGTGTAGCGGGAGGCGTGCGCGAGCAGGTCGCCGGTGGCGACCACGTCGTGCCGGTTGAGGCCGGTCCAGTCCCGCAGCATCGCGAAGAACGCGTCCTCGCCGAGGGTCTGCCGCAGCGCGTGCACCACCAGGCCGCCGCGCTGGTACAGCCGGTCGTCGAACATCAGCCGGCGGCCCGGGTCGCCCAGCCTGAGGTCCTGCGGCAGCCCGGCCAGCAGCCGGTGCGCGGCGGCGGCGTGCACGGCCGCGGCCGGGCCCCCGGCGTGCTCGGACCAGAGCCACTCCGCGTACTTGGCGAAGCCCTCGTTGAGCCAGATGTGCCGCCAGTCGGCGATCGTGACGCTGTTGCCGAACCACTGGTGGGCCAGCTCGTGCGCGATCAGCCGCTCCCGCTCCCAGCCGCCGCCCAGGTGGTTGGTGCCGAAGGTGGCCACGCCCTGGGCCTCCACCGGGACGTCCAGCTCCTCGTCCGCGACCACCACCGCGTACTCGCCGAACGGATACGGCCCGAAGACCTCGGCGAAGTACGCCATCATCTGGGGCTGCCGGGCGAAGTCCCGGGCGAAGTCCTCGGCCAGCCGCGGCGGCACGTACCCGGTCTGCGGCACCGCCGGACGGGCGGCCGACGCCACCGGCCGTTCCGGCGCCGCCGGTTGGCCCAGTGCCGCCGGTTGACCCAGCGTCACCGGCTGGTAGTGCCCGATCGAGACCGTCACCAGGTACGGCGAGGTCGGCGCGCTCTGCTCGTACACCCAGGTGGTGCTGGACGCCCGGGTGGTCCGGGTGAGCAGCCGCCCGCCGCTGACCACCGTGAACGGGGACGGCGTGGTGACCGCCAGCTGATAGGTCGCCTTGTCCGCGGGCCGGTCGTTGCACGGGAACCAGGACGGCGCGCCGACCGGCTGGCTGGCCACCAGCGCGCCCTCGGTCAGCTCCTCCCAGCCCAGGCCGCCCCACGGACTGCGCACCGGGCGGGGGTTGCCGGTGTAGTGCACCTCGACGGTGAAGGCCGCGCCCGCCGCGAGCGCCTTCGCCGGGCGGATCCGCAGCTTGCCGCCGCGGTGGGTGTAGCGGGCGGCCTTGCCGTCGACCAGCACCCGCCCGATCCGGAACTCGGCCAGGTCGAGCGCGAACTCGGCCAGGGCCGCGTCGGCGACCGCGCTGAGCCGGGCCGAGCCGGCCAGCCGGTTGGGCCCGGGACGGTAGTCCAGCGCGAGTTCGTAGCGGTGCACCCGGTAGCGGCGGTCGCCGCTGTCGGGGAAGTAGGGGTCCGGGCCGGGGGCCCCGGGCTGGGCGTGCTTGGGCTTCACGGGGGCGGGCGCTTCCTGCGGGCCGGGACGGGGGGTCGTACCGGGGGGAGGGCTGGTCACGACGTGGTCTGCCACGCCTCGATGGGGTTGCCCAGCCACCGCGTGTCCGCGGGGACGGACTCGGCCCGCATCACCAGCGAGGCCGGGCCCAGCGTGCTGCGCTCGCCCACCGTGCTGCCGGGCAGCACGATCCCGCCCGGGCCCAGGGTGGCGCCCTCGCGGAGGACCACAGTATCCATCCGCATGATCCGGTCGTGGAAGAGGTGGGTCTGCACCACGCAGCCCCGGTTCACGCTGACCCCGTCGCCGAGGGTGACCAGGTCGGCCTCCGGCAGCCAGTAGCTCTCGCACCACACGCCGTGCCCGACCTTGGCGCCGAGCGCCCGCAGCCATAGGTTCAGCACCGGTGTGCCCGGCACCGCGCCGACCAGCCACGGCACCGCGAGCACCTCGACGAAGGTGTCGGCGAGCTCGTTGCGCCACACGAAGCCGCTCCACAGCGGGTGCTCGACCGCCCGGAACCGGCCGACCAGCAGCCACTTCGCGGCCACCGCGACCAGGCAGGCCACCCCGCCCGCGGCCAGCAGCACCAGGCCGGAGAGCAGCGCCGCCCGCACCGGGGAGCCGGCCGCCAGCCAGGACAGCGCGGCCACCGTCAGCAGCCCCAGCGCCCCCGAGGCGAGCACCGGCAGCAGCCGGGCCAGCTCGACCAGCCCGCGCGCCCAGCGCAGCCGGGCCGGCGGCTCGTAGGTCAGGCTCTGGTCGCCCTGGTCCGCCGCGCGCGGCAGCCGCATCGGCGGCATGCCCAGGTACGAGCCGCCCTTCTTCGCCTTCGCCGGGGTCGCCGACAGCACGCCCACCAGGCCCCGCTTGGGCACCGAGCGGCCCGGCGCGGTCATCCCCGAGTTGCCGAGGAAGGCCCGGTCGCCGACCTTGGCCTCGCCCAGGCGCATCCAGCCGCCGCCCAGCTCGTACGGGGCGATCAGGGTGTCGTCGGCCAGGAACGCGCCGTCCCCGACGGTGGTCAGACTGGGCAGGGCCAGCACCGTGGACACCTCGGCGCCGCGGCCCACCCGCATCCCCAGCGCCCGCAGCCACAGCGGGGTGACCAGCCCGGCGTACAGCGGGAACAGCACCTCGCGGGCCCGGTCCATCAGCTGGCTGACCGTCCACGCCTGCCAGCTGACCCGGCCGTGCAGCGGGTGCACCCCGGGCACCAGGCCGAGGCTCAGCAGCCGGACCAGCACCACCAGCTGCGCCGCGTACAGCGCGCCGTAGGCCAGGGTGGCGGGCAACAGGCCGAGCAGGGCGCCGGCGAGCGCCGGGCCGAGGTCCGCGCCCCGGTCGACGAAGCGGGAGAGCACGGCGAGGGCGGCCGCGGCGGGCAGCAGCGGGAGCAGGCCGAGCAGGGCGTCGCCCGCTCCGTACAGGGCGGCCCAGACGGGCCGGCGGGCGGGCTGCCCCTCGGGCCAGGACCACTCGGCCCGGCCGAGCTTGACGGCGGGGGCGCCGCCCCAGCGCTGGCCGGTCGGCACGTGGCCGGTGACGCTGGAGCCGGGCAGCACCCGGGCGCGCTTGCCGACCCGGGCACCGGGCAGCAGCGTCGAACGGGTGCCGACCACCGCGTCGGCGCCGACCTTGATCTGGCCGACCTCCAGCCGGTCGCCGTCCAGCCAGTAGCCGGACAGGTCGACCTCGGCCTCGACGGCGCAGCCCCGGCCCAGCTTGAGCATCCCGGTGACCGGCGGCAGCGAGTGCAGGTCCACCTCCTTCGCGACCTTGGCGCCGAGCACCCGGGCGTAGGGGACCAGCCAGGCGCCGGACAGCCCGGTCGCGCCGCTCAGCTCGGTGAGCCGCTCGGCCGCCCACAGCCGCAGGTGCACGGCGCCGCCGCGCGGGTAGCTGCCGGGGCGCAGGCCGCGCAGCAGCAGCCGGGCGCCGCCGGCCCCGATCGCGAGCCGGCCCGGCGAGCTGTACAGCACGAGCGCGCCCGCGCCGACCGCCCACCAGGACGCGGTGGGTGCCCACGGGTAGTCGCCGAAGCGGGCGAGCAGGTTCCCGGCGGCCAGCAGGGCGACCGTCCAGCGCAGGCCGACCACGGTGAACAGCGGGACCAGCAGGAGCAGCTGGAGCAGCTTGGCCCGGTTCGGCACCAGGGTGACGGTACGGGCCTCGCCGCCGTCGGCGGCCGAGCGCTCCAGATGGCGGGCGAGCTTGCGCAGCGTCGGGTGCTGGTAGACGTCCAGCACGGCGGCGCTCGGGTAGCGGGTGCGCAACAGGGTGGTCAGCCGGGCGGCGGCCAGGCTGCCGCCGCCGATCGCGAAGAAGTCGTCGCGCGCGCCGGCCACCTGCACCCCGAGGATCTCGGACCACTGCTCGGCCAGCCAGGCCTCGGTGCCGTACAACTGCTCGTTCGGCCCGGCGGCCTCCAGCTCGGGCAGCGGCCAGGGCAGGGCGTTGCGGTCGACCTTGCCGGAGGTGCGGGTGGGCAGGGTCCCGACCGGGGCGAGCAGCGGCACCAGGGCGGCCGGCAGCTCGGCGCGCAGCCGTTCGACGGCCTGCTCGCGGTCGAAGCCGTCCTGGACCACCAGGTAGCCGACCAGCAGCTGGTTGCCGCCGCGCGCGGTCCGCACGGCCGCTGCCGCGCCGGCCACGCCGGGCAGCGCCTGCAGGGCGGCGTCCACCTCGCCGAGTTCGATCCGGCGCCCGCCGAGCTTGATCTGCTCGTCGGTGCGGCCGAGGAACAGCAGGCCGGCCGGGTCGGCCTGGACCAGGTCACCGCTTCGGTAGGCGCGCTCCCAGCCCAGCGAGGGCAGCGGGGCGTACTTCTCGGCGTCCTTCTCCGGGTCGAGGTAGCGGGCCAGGCCGACCCCGCCGATCACCAGCTGGCCGGTGCCGCCGGGGGCGACCGGCTGCCCGGCCTCGTCGACCACGGCGAGGTCCCAGCCGGCCAGCGGCAGGCCGATCCGGACCGGGCCTTCGCCGGTGAGCAGTGCGGCGCAGGCGACCACGGTGGCCTCGGTCGGGCCGTAGGTGTTCCACAGCTCGCGGCCCTCGGTGGCCAGGCGCTGCACCAGCTCGGGCGGGCAGGCCTCGCCGCCGAAGATCAGCAGCCGGACCTCGTCGAGCGCCTCGGCGGGCCACAGCGCGGCCAGCGTCGGGACGGTGGAGACCACGGTGATCTCCTGGTCGGCCAGCCAGGGGCCCAGGTCGGCGCCGCTGCGCACCTGGGAGCGGGGGACGGGCACCAGGCAGGCGCCGTGCCGCCAGGCCAGCCACATCTCCTCGCAGGAGGCGTCGAAGGCGACCGACAGTCCGGCCATCACCCGGTCGCCCGGGCCGATCGGCTCCTCCTGGAGGAAGAGCGCGGCCTCGGCGTCGACGAAGGCGGCGGCGTTGCGGTGGGTGACCGCGACGCCCTTGGGCTTGCCGGTGGAGCCGGAGGTGAAGATGATCCAGGCGTCGTCGGCGGGGGAGGGGCGGCGCTCCGGGGCGGGTGCGCGCTCCGCGGTGCTGCTCAGCGTGCGGCCGGCGCCGAGCACGGCGGCCACGGCGGCTTCGCCGAAGACCAGCTGGGCGCGCTCGTCCGGGTCCTCGGCGTCCACCGGGACGTAGGCGGCGCCGGCGGCGAGCACCGCGAGGATCGAGACGTACAGGTCGTTGGTGCCGGAGGGTACCCGGATGCCGACCCGGTCGCCCGGGCCGATCCCGGCGGCGGCAAGGCGGCGGCGGAGCTTCTCGACCTCGGCGGCCAGCGCCCGGTAGCTGAGCACGGTGCGCCCGTCGTCCAGGGCCGGCTCGTCGGGGTGGGCGCGCACGGTGGCGTCCAGCACGTCGACCAGGGTGCGCGGGGCGGCGGCCGGGCGGCCGGGGAACAGGGCCCGCGGCGGTGCGGCCTGCGGTGCCCGGCCGGCCTGCGGTGCCTGGCCGGCCAGTGGTGCCCGGTCGGCGGGTGCTGCCGGTGTGTGTTGCTCCGGGTGGCTCGGTTCAGCTGTCATGGCGGCCCATGCGCTCCTCGTCCTCGCCCCGTTCCTACCGCTGTCCGGCCCTTGGGGCGGCGGGGTCACCGGCTTGACCGGTGACCCCGCTCCGGGGCCGGAGCGGACAACCCGACCGATGGTAGCCCCGGGGTGGCGAACCGGCAGCGGCTGGCAGGAGGCTCAACTCGGCCTCGACCGGCCGAATCTGACGTGACGTCAGACAACAACTGATGCTCCTTCGTGTCGATGTGACGATCTGTCAGTTGAATTGACGGATCGTCACATCGATTTTCGGATCGTGACCCATGCCACAGGAAATGCTGCTCCATCCGGGTGGCGGGCCGGGCTGTCCGCTGCCGCGCCCGGCCCGCCGGGGTGTCCCCGGGCGGTCGGGCGATCAGCGGAAGTGCGGCAGGTGCTCGTCGAGGAAGGCCTCCAGGCTGCGCGGGGAGCGCCCGGTCAGGCGGGTGAAGGTGTCGTCCGGCACCTCCTTGCGGACCACCGCGAGCTGCTGGATCTCCACCACGTGGGTGGCCAGCCAGTCCGGCATCCCGGCCCGGCCGACCAGGTGGGCGTGCAGCTCGCCGGGGGCCAGGTCGAGGTAGCGGACCGGCCGGCCGAGCAGCTCGCCCAGCAGTGCGGTGAGCTCCGGGTAGCTGTAGGCCCGCCCGCCGGTGAGCGGGTAGGTGCCGCCGGCCAGCTCCGGGCGGGTCAGCACCTCCGCCGCGGCGTCGCCGATGTCCCGGACGTCCACGTAGTTGCACCGGGCCTGCCCCATCGCGCCGTGCACCACGCCGCCGGCGGCGATGCCGGGCGCCAGGAGCAGCAGCTTCTGCAGGAAGGCGTACGGCCGCAGGACGGTCGCGGTGACGTGCAGTGACCGCAGGTGCTCCTCGATCAGGTGGTGGCCCCGGGAGACCGCGACCGGGGAGTCCGGCTCGGCGGCGGGCGCGGACACCTTGACGATGTGCTCCACGCCGCAGTCGACGGCTGCCTCGATCGCGGCCAGCTCGTGCTGCACCTGGTGCGGGCCGTTGGCCATGGTGAGGAACAGCTGGTGCGCGCCCCGGAACGCCCGGCGCAGCGACGCCGGGTCGGCGGCGTCGGCCGGGAGGGTGGTGGTCCGGGCGAGCGTGCGGTCGTCGAGCGTGGCGGCCAGTCGGGCGGGGTCGCGGCTGAGGGCGCGGGTCGGTGCGCCGAGGGCGGCCAGGCTGCGCAGGGTGGCGCCTCCGGTGGCGCCACCGGCGCCCATGACGACGATCATGATGTCTGCCTTTCGGGTCGGGTCGTGCTGGAGAGTCGGTGCTGTGCCGCCCGGGTCGGCCGGCTGCCGCGCCAGCGCCAGGTGGTGATGGTCGCGGCGATCAGAGCGGAGACCGGCAGGTCGATCGGCAGCCGACGCGGCCACGGACTGTCGGCGAGCGGGGGGAGGTGCGGGAGCCAGCGCGCGGCGGCCAGCCCGACGGCGAGGCCGAGCGCGGCGGCGAACAGGCCGGCGGTGGCGGCCGCGAGCGCCCGGGGCGTGCGGGGAGGGGTGGAGCGGTCCGGTCGGCGGCGGAGCGCGGCGCCGAGCACGGCGGCCACGAGGGCGGAGGTGCCGCCGATGGTGGTGAACGCGGCGACGGTCAGTTCCGGCTGGCGGGTGACGGCCCCGCCGATTCCGGCGCTGACGGCGGGCATCGCGTAGGAGGTCAGGACCTCCCGCCACAGGACGAAGGGCGGGGGTGCGCCGGGGGCCTTCTTGCTCACGGGGAACTCCTCGGTGGATCCGGTTCTGTGGTTAGGTACCTAAGTATTTGTGCTTAGGAGCCTAACTATTAGGGGAAGAGAAAGCGGGCCGCTCGGCGGCCCGCCGTCGGGCTCGGGTGGTGCTGCCGCCGCCGGGGCGGGGGTCAGTCCTCGGTGAGGGCGTCGATGCCCGCGACGACCCGGCCCAGCAGGTCAAGGAAGGTCGCGCGCTCCGCCACGGTGAGGCCGCTGACCAGCGACTGCATCCGGGCGAAGTGTTCGGGGGCCAGCTCGCGCAGCCGCTCGGCGCCGCGCGCGGTCAGGATCACCACGTTGCCGCGGCCGTCCTCGGTGGACGGCCGGCGGGCCACCAGTCCCTCCCGCTCCAGACCGTCGACCAGGCCGGTCACGGTCGCCCGGGAGACCCCGAGGGTGGCCGCGAGCTGGGACGGCGACTTCTCGCCGCCGTGGTCCTCCAGGTCCGCCAGTAGGCGGTACCGGCCGGTGGAGAGTCCGAACCGCCCGAAGTGCACCTCACCGGCCTGGCCGAGCCGCGCCCCCGCCGCCATCAGCCGGGCCGCGACCAGGATCGCCTGCGGATCGGCCGCGAGGCCGTAGCGGGCGATCTGGCGCCGGGCCTGATCGATGTTGGGGGCCGCCGGACCGGCCTCGGGGTGCTGCGTCATGCAAGTAATATGGCGCCTAATCAGATTTCCGTCAAGCCGGACCGGCGGCTCCTGCCCGTGGGGCACGATCGGCGGGGGAACCCGCTTCCGGCGAAGTCCGGTGTCACCTCGCCGGGCGGCAGGCCTTCCGTGTGCCAGGGGATGACCAGGCGGATGCCCGGGGTGCCGTGCTCCGCGGAGGTCCGGCTGCCGTCGCGCCGGGCGGCCCGCCGTCTCAACTCCCCCGCGAAATCCTTCACCTGCCTCGCCCTGCGCTTACTCGTCGGTTCATCGGCGGCCGACCGTACCGGCCGTCACTGACAGCAGGCCGTCGTCGTCGAGGTGCGGGCGGTCGGTCGGCCGGCCGGGACCGCGGGGACGGGGGAGGCCTGCGGTCCCGGCCGTGGGAGGCACCGGCCGACGTGGGGGCGTGGCCGGTCTGCCCAGCAGCCCCGCAAGGGGGTGGTGGGGCTGCTGTGATCCGGAATGCTAGACCGGCCCGGGGTCCGTGAACAGAGCCTTGACCTGCGATTTTTCGGCCGCGGACATGCCAGCGGACGGGATGCCCCCGCTGCGGCCGGTCGCTCGGCGGGCGTGGGAAAGCGGACGTCGGAAGACGCAGGGGATGCCCCCGTCGGACTGGGCGTCGACGCCGGGTCCCTGCATCGGCAGGTTGGCGACCGGGTCGTTCGCGGCGGGCGTACAGGAACAGGTGGCCCCGGTCGTCCGCGATGCGGGTGAAGCGTGACCAGGAGAACGCCTGCCGGAAGCCCCCGGTGGTGAAGGCGCAGCCGCTGTCGGCGAGGGCGATGGTCAGCGGGCCGGGGTTCTCCGCCCGGTGACGGGCCACCCGGAGCCTGGTGGCGTACGACTGCCAGAAGGCGAGCAGTGGCGCGACCACCACCGGCACCGAGCCGAGCACCGGCTGACCACCCGTCGCCAGCAGGACGATCCCGCAGGCCAGGAGCACGGCGCAGCACGCCCGGACGACCGCGAAGCGGCGCGGTTCGCCCGCCGGACCCCGGCGGCGGGCCTGCCGTCGAGCACCGCCATGACCAGGCCGAGCGCTTCGCTCTGGGTGAAGCTCACCGGGGGCAGCCGTGTTCCGCGTCGCAGCCGGTAGCCGCCGTGCGGGCCGTGCACGGACTCCTCCGGGAGGCCGGCCTCCCGGAGGATCGCGATGTAGCGACGCGCGGCGCGATCGGTCACCCCGAGCTTCTCCGCGAGCCGTTCGGCGGTCGTGCCGGGGCGGGTCCGCAGGATCTCCAGGGTGCGCAGGGCGCGGGCGGTGGGGCCCGTTCCGGTCGGCACGTCGGTCAGCGTAGGCGGCTGCCGGAGCATCAGGAAGCAGATTGTCCGGAATCGCTCCTAGCATGGGGCACACCCGACAAGGAAGTGGGTCCCACCGTGGACATCCTGCTCATCGGCGGCCTGTGGCTGGACGCCAGCGCCTGGGACGCCGTCGTGCCCGCCCTGGAGGCGCTCGGGCACCGCCCGCGGCCCGTGCCCCTCCCGGGCCAGGGCGACGGACGCTCGTCCGCCACCCTCGACGAGCAGGCGGCGGCCGTCCTCGCCGCCGTCGACGCCACGGCCGGGAAGCCCCTGCTCGTGGCGCACTCGGCCGCCTGCACCCTCGGCTGGCTGGCCGCCGACGCGCGCCCGGACCGGCTCGCCAAGCTGGCGCTGATCGGCGGCTTCCCGCACGAGGACGGCCGGCCGTACGCCGACTTCTTCGACATCCGGGACGGCGCCATGCCCTTCCCCGGCTGGGGCCCGTTCGCGGGAGCCGACAGCGCCGACCTCGACGACGACCTCCGGCACCGGATCGCCGCCGGGGCCGTCCCCGTCCCCGAACAGGTGGCCCGGGGCGTGGTCCGGCTGACGGACCGGCGCCGCTACGCGGTACCGGTCGTGGTGGTCTGCCCCGAGTTCACCCCGGAGCAGGCCCGCGGCTGGATCGCCGCCGGCGAGGCCCCGGAACTCGCCCGGGCCGAGCACGTCGAGTTCGTCGACATCAAGTCCGGCCACTGGCCCATGTTCACCAGGCCGACCGAACTCGCCCACCTTCTCGACCGGGGCGGCGACCGGGGGCTGACCGAGCACGGGCTCCGGCCGCGGGGGTGCCGTGGTCAGGACGGCTGGTGCGGCCGACGGGTGCTGGGCAGGAGCCAGTCGGCGGCGGTGTGCGCGGGCTGGTCCGGGGGCACGGCGCGCGGAGTGCCGCGGTAGCTCAGGTACATGCCGGTCAGAGCGGTGACCTTGGCGCGCAGGAGCCAGGGGTCGAAGGGTTTGACGATGAAGTCGACCGCCCCGGCGTCGTAGCCGCGCAGGGTGTTCTCCGGGTCGGCGCCGATCGCGGTGACGAAGATGATCGGGATGTCGCGGGTCTGCGCGCGGCTCTTGATCTGGGCCGCGGTCGCGTAGCCGTCCATGCCCGGCATCTGCACGTCCAGGACGATGACGGCGACGTCGTTGTGCTGGAGCAGCGCCTTCAGGGCGTCCGGGCCGGAGGCGACGGCCAGGACGTCCCAGTCGGCGGCCGCGAGGACGGCCTCCAGGGCCACCAGGTTCGCGGGCTGGTCGTCGACCACCAGGACCCTGGGCCGGCCGGTGACGGTCGGGGCGGCGGGGGCGGGCGCCTCGATGCCCAGCGGGTCCTCGCCGGCCTGCTGCTCGGCGACGATCAACTGGCGCTCCAGCAGCTCGCAGCGCGCCTCGGCGGCGAGCTGACGCCGGAGCGCCTCCCCCAACTCGTTCTCCAGCCGGGCGACTTCCTTCTCCAGGTGCTGCTTCTCCAGGAGCAGGTCCGCGTGGTCGCCGCTGTACAGGGCGATCTCGTCCGCGCGGGCGCGCTCCCGCGCCCAGTCGCTCTCCAACTGGTTGAGGCGCAGCTCCAGATCGGCGATGCGGTGGTTCTTGTCGAGCAGGGCGTCGCCCAGGACGTCGCTGTGGGCGGCCGAGCGCCGTGACAGCCGGTCGGCCTCGGCCAGTTGGAACTGCAGCTGCTGCACGGCGTGGCCCACCGAGGCGCTGGTCTCCTGCGCGGCTGTGTGCAGGGAGCGGAGGAGCTCGATCGTCTCCGGGGTGGCGACGCTGCCCCGGTCGGCGCCCACATCGGTGAGCAGGTCCTGGACGAACTGCCAGGACGGGATCCGCTGCCCGGACAGGTAGCGGGAGAGCGCCCCCGGGCTCAGATGCCGGCGCGAGCTGTAGCGGCGCACCGACACCGCGGGCCACAGCCCGGCGAACAGACTGCGCAGGGCCTCGGCGAAGGCACGGCACTCCTCGTTCAGATCGGGGCTCAGCGGCTGCAGGTTCCCCACTCGGTCACCCCCCCCGGTGTCCTACGGCCTCCACGACGGCACCATCCTTGCAGAATCGGGCCTTGCAGCAGCCGGCCTTGCAGAATCGGGCCTTGCGGTATCAGGCCTTGCGGTATCGGGTCGGTCGCGGCCCGGGACCCGGGGGCTCGGGGAACCGGAGAGGTCGGGATCCGGAGGTCCGGAGAGCCCGGGCCGCGCACGCATCAGGAAGCGGACTCGTTCTCCGCCGGCTCCTGCTCCGGACCGGCGACGAGCCGGTCGACGAACGGCACTCCGACGCCGAAGGCCCCGGCGCCGTACAGGACGCACTGCGCCGCGTGCACGCCCCCGGCGGCGGCCAGGACGCCCGCGCCTATTCCCGTGAGCACGCCGATCAGCAGCACCAGAGCCGCCCTGGTCGACAGCAGCGAACGCCGCACCGTGAACCTCCTCGATCCGTGGCGGCCTCCGCCGACCACGACCTGTCCGCCAGCCGGACCGGTCTGACGGTGCGTCACAGCATGGCCAGTCCGGCCACCGTTGCGCCCCCGTTTCCGGGGCGGCAACACCAATCGGCAACACCGCGCGGTGTTCGGGCCCGGGGCGGTGGCCGGTCCCGCTGTGCCGGCGGCCGTCCGCTTCCCCGGGCGTCCCGTTCCACCGTTCCAGGGGTGTTCCGTTCCCGCTGGTCAGAGGCCTGTTATCCGTTCCACCGTCCCCACCGGGGCGCCGGGTGTGGTGGTCGGGACGGATCGTTGCGCAAGCTTCGGTCAGCCGGTCGACGAACCGTTCGACCGCATGCCGAAAGGGGCCCGAGCAGATGTCCGTCCGTACCTCCCGCACGCGTCTGGTCACCGTTGCCGCGAGCGTCGTGCTCGCCGCCTTCTCGGTCGCCGCGTGCACCGACAACGGGGACACCGGGGACATCGCGACGACGAGCGGTCCGACGCTACGGCCCAGGGCGTCCGGCTCGCCGGCGTCCGTCGCCCCGGCCGGCACCACCGGCAGGCCCCCGGTCGCCGGGCCCGCATCCGGCAGCGCCAAGCCCAGCCCGAACGTCCCCGCGTCGAAGTCGGCCGCCGGGCAGGCTCCGGACGCGGCCAAGCCGGTCACCTGCACGGGCGCCGACACCCGGACGACCGCCGCCCCGTTGAACCGCCCCGTGAACCACATGCTGCTCACGGTCACCAACACCGGCCCCGGCACCTGCTACCTCTACGGCTACCCGGCCGTCCGGTTCGGGGAGGCCCAGTCCGTGCCCCCGGTGATCACCGACTCGAAGCCGCAGGCCGTCGTCACGCTCAAGCCCGGAGAGTCCGGCTATGCCTCCGTGAACCTGTCCTCCGCCGACGGCACCGGCAACACCAACGGCTACACGGCGAACTCCCTGGAGGTCTACTTCCACGGCCCGTCCGGCAACGAGAGCGTCGGCGCGGCCTCCCACCCCTCGCTGCCCGCGAAGGGCGTGTACGTGGACGACTCCCTCAAGGTCACCTACTGGCAGCAGTCGATGGACGACGCCGTCTCCTGGTGACCGGGGCACCACCCACCGGTGAGAGAACGACGGCAAGACCGGCGGTCCTCACCCGGCGCTGACGCTTCCCCGGGCTGTTGCGTATCGGAGCTGTCGCGCCGGGCGTTCGGGGGCGTCGGACACGGCAGCGCAAACGGGACCGCCCGGTCGCGTCGACTCGGTGAGTCGGCGACCGGGCGGTCCCCGGGGTGCGCAGGCGCGGGGCCCGAGGTCAGACGGCGACCCGGTCGGTCCGCTCCGCACCGTCGGCAGCCTGCTCGGCGGCGGACCGGCCGGCGGTGGCGGGGGTGTTCTCCTTGGGAGCGGGGAGCACGGCCATGATCACGCCGGAGATCACGATGGTCGCCGCCCAGGCGAGCCCGTACTTGCCGACCGGGGTGTCGGAGAGCGGGCCGGCGAACCAGTCGCACTTGGTGAAGGCGAGGCCGATCAGCAGGGCGAGCACCCAGGACACCATCGCCTGCCAGCAGAAGCCGCCCACGTACCAGTAGCGGCTGTTCGGGGTGGTGTCCATCAGCGCGGCGGCGTCGTAGCGCACCGCACGCGACCGGCGACGGAACATGTCCACCGCGTAGACGCCGATCCAGGCCGAGAAGGACACGGCGAGCAGGATCAGGAAAGTGATGAAGGAGCCCAGGAAGCTCTTGGCGACCAGCATCAGCAGCAGGCCGCCGACCAGCGAGATCACGGCGTTGATGCTCACGGCCATGGCGCGCGGCAGCTTGACGCCCATGGTCTGCGCGGTGAAGCCGGCCGAGTACATGGAGAGGCTGTTGATCAGCAGCATGCCCACGATCGCGGTCAGCAGGTAGGGCACGGCCAGCCAGGTCGGGAGCAGGTCGCCGAGGAAGGAGACCGGGTCCGCGGCCTGCGCCAGACCGGGCGAGGCCACCGCCATCACGGCGCCCATCAGCACCATCGGGACCATGACCAGGCCGGCGCCGGAGACCGTCACACCGACGATCTTCTTGCCGGAGGCGGCGTGCGGCAGGTAGCGGGCGAAGTCCGGGCCGGTGGGGACCCAGCTGATGCCGCCGGCGGCGATGGTCCCGATGCCGGCGATCATCATCGCGGTGGTGCCCGCGGGCTTGGAGAAGACCTCGCTCCAGTGCATGGTCGCGATGAGGTAGCCCAGCACCAGGACGCTGAAGATGCCGAAGAGGTACGTCGACCAGGTGTTGCAGACGTTCAGCGCCTTGCGGCCCATGCCGGACACCAGGAAGGTGCAGGCGACGAAGGCGAAGAGCGTGATCACGATCAGTGCGGTGTTGCTCTTGACGCCGAAGAGCAGGTCGAGGACCGTCAGCACGGCGTAGGCACCGGTGACGGCGTTGATCGTCTCCCAGCCGAACCGGGCGATCCACAGGATCGCGCCCGGGAAGAGGTTCCCGCGCACCCCGAAGGTGGCCCGGGAGAGGGTCGCGCCCGGGGCCCCGCCCCACTTGCCGGAGACCGACAGCACGCCGACCATGCCGAACGAGGCGAGCGCGGCGCACGCGGCGACGATCAGGACCTGCCAGAAGTTCAGCTGGTTGAACACCACCAGGGCCGCGCCCATGGTGAGCAGCAGCACGCTGATGTTCGCCGCGACCCAGGTCGGGAAGAGCTCGCGGACTCTGCCCCCGCGCTCGTGGTCGGGGACGGGTTCGATACCGCGGGTCTCTATCGCGCCGTCGGTGTCGACGGTGGACAGGTTGTCCATGAGGGTGGCTCCGGGCGTGTGAAGCGGGAGTAAATCGGGCAAGTGGAACATTTATGGAACTCTTCGCGCGTAGCGCGGGAGTTGAGTCATCCTACTTTGTTCCGGATGCAGCCCGATTGCTCCGCCCCCGCTTCCACTCCCTCCCCAGACCTGCCCCCGCCCTGACCCCCTCGCTGCCTCCACCGCCGACTACCGACGACCGGCTACTGGCATCGCTCGCCGAGCGACGGCGCGCAGCCGTCAGGCCGCGGCGGCCGGGACGATCCGGGGCGCGGTCCAGTCGGCGTGCTTGAGGACGGTCCGCATCATCGCGCCGGGCGGGGTGAGCCGGATCGCCGCGTTGCGCAGGCCGACCGCGAGCGGGTTGGCGAGCTGCTGGCCCATCCGGCCGGCCCGGCGGGCGTCGCGGGCCACCGTCTGGCTGCGCGGGCGGCGGACCGCGTCGTAGCGGGCGAGCGCGTCCGCCACGGTCGGGCTCCCGGCGATCGCCGCGGCGAGGGTCACCGCGTCCTCCAGTGCCTGGCAGGCGCCCTGGCCCAGGTGGGGCGTCATGGCGTGCGCCGCGTCGCCGAGCAGTGCCACCCGGCCCGAGACGTACGAGGGCAGCGGGGTGACCAGCGCGTTGACGTCGTGGTGCAGGACCGCCTCCGGGTGGGTGGCCGCCAGCAGCGCGGGGATCGGGTCGTGCCAGCGCGCGAAGCGGCGGCCGACCTCGGTCAGCGGGTCCCGGTAGCGGACCCCGGCCGGGGCGTTGATCACGGCGTGCCACTCGGCCCGGCCGTCCGGGAAGGCGATGTGGCCGAACTCGGCGCCGTGGCCCCAGGTCAGCTCGAAGTCGGCGGTCAGCCCCTCGACCGGGCGCTCGGTGATTGCCCGCAGTACCGTCGAGCCGCTGTAGGCCGGCCCGGGGTGAGCGGGGAAGAGGCGCCGCCGGATCCGGCTGTGGATGCCGTCGGCCGCGACCACGAGGTCGGCGGTGAGGGTCGTTTCGCCGTGGCTCACCTGGATCCGGTCGGGGGCGGAGGTGTCCAGGTCGGTCACCTCCGAGCCGATCACCAGGGCCTCGGCGGGCAGGGCCTCGCGCAGGATCCGGTGGAGGTCCGCCCGAGGGATGCCGACGATCGGCGCTCCCAGCTCCCGTTCCAGTGCCGCGCCGTCCATCGCGGCGAGCCGGCGGCCGTCCGGCGTGCTGGTGCCACCGGTGTACTGCCGCCGCGATGCCGCCTCGATCGGCTCGTCCACGCCGAGCGCGGCGAGCGCCCGCATCCCGTTGGCCGCCAGCGAGATGCCGGCTCCGGCGTCGTCCAGGACGGCGGCCCGCTCGATCACGGTCACGTCCCATCCCGCCAGCCGGAGTCCGATCGCGGCCGCCAGTCCGCCGATCCCGCCCCCGACCACCACCGCGCTGTTGCTGCTGCTCATGACCGGTCCTTCCCCTGTCGCCGCGCTGCTTTCTACAGATGTAGAAGGAGCGTACTACGGGCTTACGGGGGTGGCGGAGGGGGAGGGGCGGCGGTGGCGGGGCCGGTCGGTCGGGTGCGTGGGCCGGGGCGTCGGCCCGGTAGAAAGGGGGGATGCGGCGAGATCGGGACCAGGAGCAGGCGCAGGAGCAGGAGCAGGGTGGTACGGGCGGTGCGGGGAGCGTGGGCGGTATGCGCGCTTCGGCCGGTGCGGGGGGTGCGCCCGGTGTCGCGCGGCCGGACCGGCGGACCGTGCTGGCGGACGCGGCAATCGGCGTGCTGGCAGACGCGGGCGTGCGGGGGCTGACCCACCGGGCGGTGGACGCGGCGGCCGGGTTGCCGGTCGGCACCACCTCGGCCTACCTGCGGACCAGGCAGGCGCTGCTGACCGCGCTGGTGCGACGATTGGTCGAGCTGGACCAGGGGGAGCTGCAGGCCCTGGGCGAGCGGATGGCGATCCGCTCCGCGGACGAACTCGTTCAGGGCATCCGGGAGTTGATGCGGCACCGGCTGACCGGTGAGGGGCGGCGGCGCTCGCTCGCCCGGTACGCCTGCGCGGTGGAGAGCGTGCGCGACCCCGAGCTGCGGGAGATCCTCGTGCCGCGGGAGAACGCGGGCCGGGCCGTGGTCCGGACCTTCCTCGCCGAGCAGGGCGTCGCCGACCCGGACGGGCGGACCGCCACGCTGCTGGCCTGCATCGACGGACTGGTCTTCGACCGCCTGGTCGGTGGGGGTGAGACCGGGGCCGATGAGCTCCAGGGCCTGGTGGCGGCCGCCCTGCGCGGGGCGGCCGCCGGTTGCTGAACCTGAAGCTTGCTGAACCCGAATGCGTGCTGCTGGTCAGGGCCGTGGGGCGATAACCGGCTGCGCTACAGGTGGCTTCCTCGCCACGGTTGCCCGGTGACTGCACCAGGGGCCCGCCGACCCTGAACGCCGTCCGCCAGGTCGTTGCCGAGGACAACCTGTCGCAGCCGATCGCCGAATAGCGCGATCGACCCCCGGCCGTGGGTGACGCCGGATGCCCACGGCCCGGCCGACAGTTGCCGATCCTCGGCCGGTGCGGATGAACCACCGTCAGGTCAATCAACCGTCAAGTTGGTTCATTCACAGAATGTTCCGGGCGAGTGTGACATGAAGTCCGGAACAATTCCGCCGCCACGAGGTCTTCACATGGAGAACTCCGGCTGACAGGCTGGGGCCGCCCTTTCAGTACGGAGGAGGTTCCTTGTCCCGCATATCCACGTTGGCCGGAGCGGTCACCTGCGCGCTCGCCCTTGTCAGCGGAACCGCCGTGGCCGCGTCGGCCGCGCCGTTCGACCAAGCCCCCGGTGCGGCGGCCGCCGAAGCGAAGGTCGACCCCGTCGACTGGAAGCCCTGTAACCCCGACCCGAGCAAGCCGGACCCGGGCGGCTTCGACTGCGCCGTCTACCCCGTGCCGCTGGACTACGACAATCCGTCGGGCGAGAAGGTCGGCATCGCCATGATGCGGCACCGCGCGAGCGACCCGTCGAAGCGGATCGGCTCGCTGTTCCTCAACCCGGGCGGCCCCGGCGGCAGCGGCTACATGTGGGCGACCACGACCCGTTTCGGTGCCGAGGTGCAGTCCAAGTTCGACCTGGTCGGCTTCGACCCCCGCGGTGTGGCCCGGAGCAACCCGCTCAAGTGCTTCAAGACCCAGGAAGCGGCCGACGCGGTCAACAACCGCATGGTGGGCGTGCCCGTCACCAAGGCCGAGATCGACGACACCCTGGACGCTGACCAGGACTACACCGATGCCTGCAGCCAGAACGCCGGCCCGCTGATCGAGCACATGTCGACCATCAACGTGGTCCGCGACCTCGACCGGATGCGCCGCGCCGTCGGCGACTCCCAGCTCACCTTCGCCGGGTTCTCCTACGGCACCCTGATCGGTTCGACGTACGCCGCCATGTACCCGAACAAGGTGCGCGCGATCATCGTCGACGGCAATGTCGACCCCAACCTGCGCCTGCACAACGGCCTGGAGTACGACCGCCAGCGAGCGGGCGGCTTCGAGATCGCCCTGGGCGAGTTCCTCAAGCGCTGCCAGGCCGCCGGTGCCCCGCGCTGCGCCTTCGGTGACGGCGACACCCGCGCCAAGTTCGACGAGCTCCGTGACCACCTGCGGACCAGCCCGATCACGCTGTCCAACGGCTCCAAGGTGACGCTGAGCAGCTTCACCAGCGAGGTGGCCAGCGCGCTGTACTCGCAGGCCAA
This sequence comes from Kitasatospora sp. NPDC096128, assembly GCF_040303105.1. Taxonomy (NCBI): domain Bacteria; kingdom Bacillati; phylum Actinomycetota; class Actinomycetes; order Kitasatosporales; family Streptomycetaceae; genus Kitasatospora; species Kitasatospora sp. NPDC096128. The sequence goes on from NZ_JBEOSP010000023.1 coordinate 102,085, forward strand.
GCTGGCTCCGCTGGCGAAGTCGCTGCAGGCCACCTACCAGGTGATGCAGAAGCCGGCCGCGGCCGCCCTGCTGGCACCGAAGGCGAACGTCCCGGACGACGAGGCCAACCAGCTCACGGTGAACGTCCCGCGGGCGCTGCGCGAGGCCCCGGCCGACTCCGAGTACGCCGGTGACGACTCCTACATGGGCGTCAACTGCCAGGACAAGCCGTACCCGTCGAACGACCGGGTGTTCGCCAACGTCGCCCGTGCGTGGGAGAAGGAGTCGCCGACCTTCGGCCGCTACCAGGCCTTCGACGCCCCGGCGTGCGCGAGCTGGCCGGCCCCGGCCCGGGACGCCGAGCGGTTCAGCGGCCCCTGGAACAAGAAGACGTCCAACACCGTGATGGTGGTCGGCAACCTCTACGACCCGGCCACCCAGTACAAGTTCGCCCAGCGGATGCAGCAGGAGCTGGGCAATGCCGTGCTGGTGAGCGTCGACGCCATCGAGCACTGCGCCGTCGGTCGCAGCAAGGCGCTGAACACGCTGGTGACCCGCTACCTGGTGGACGGCACCGCGCCGCAGCCGGGCCAGCTGCTCAAGCCGGACGCCGAGATCTTCCCGGCGGTCTGAGGGATCTCCCCTCGAACGACCGGCCGTTGAGGCCGGGGCTGTGGTGGTCGACGGTTGCGTCGGCCACCACAGTCGTGTGCGGCGGCCGAGGATCCGGAGTGCACGGAGAACGCGGAGAACGCGGGGAACGCGGTAGAAGATCGTCATCGAACCTCCCGGTGGAGCGGATTCCTGCGAGTTGTGGTGGACCGTAGTCGATGCCACTGACAATCGCCATCGGATTTGGCGGTGCGACAGTTCGTCGATGAAGCACTGGAAATGACGTACAGTCACATTAATTCGTAAATGAATTCACAAAGCCGAATCCGGCTGTTAGCGTGCCGCTCGCCATACTCTCTCGAGCCTGAGAAAGTGGGGGAAGGGCATGCGAAACGAATTCTCCGACCGGACGGTCCGAATCGGGCGCTGGACAGCGGGCTGCGGCCGACCGTGCGCGGCGGCGGGAACTTCGGGTGGTGCTGCGCCACCACTTCGCGTCGGACGTGCCGCAGCCGCCATCGCGGGTCTGGGGCAGCGGCATCGCCTGGCCCTGGGCCGCCGCCCGCCGTCCCAGGGCCGTCGGCGCTACGCCGCCTGCTCCGCCCCCTCCTCGACGATCCGTCCGTCGTGGAGCTCGATCACCCGGTCGGCGAGGCCCATCAGCGTCGGGTCGTGGGTGGCGACCAGGACGGTGACGCCCTCGCTGCGGACCACGGCGCGCAGCAGCTCCATGATCGAGCGGCCGGTCTCCGAGTCCAGCTGGCCGGTGGGCTCGTCGGCGATGATCAGGCCGGGGTCGTTGGCCAGCGCGCGGGCGATCGCGACGCGCTGCTGCTGGCCGCCGGAGAGCTCGCCGGGCCGCTGGTCGGCGTGGTCGGCGAGGCCGACCAGGGCCAGCAGGGTGTGCGCGCGCTCCTCGCGCTCGGCCGGCGGGACCTTGCGCAGCCGCATGGGCACGCCGACGTTCTCGGCGGCGGTGAGCATCGGGATCAGCCCGAAGGACTGGAAGACGAAACCGATCCGCTCCCGCCGCAGGGCGAGCCGGCCGTCCTCGTCCAGACCGCCGAGGTCGATGCCGTCCAGCGCGATGCTGCCACCGGTCGGCGCGTCCAGGCCGCCGACCAGGTTGAGCAGGGTGGTCTTGCCGGAGCCGGAACGGCCCTTGAGCGCGGTGAGTTCACCGCGCTCGATCGAGAAGCTGATGCCGCGCAGCGCGTGGACGGTCCGCTCGCCGCTGCCGAAACTGCGCCGCAGATCGGACACGGCCACCATCGGACCGGTGGTCGTCGGGGCGGTGTCGGCGGCCTGGTATTGCGTCATGCGGCGTCCCCCTGGGGCGGTGACTACCCGGTTGTATCCGGGTCAACGGATGAGGTGGTTGCGCGGGTTCAACATCCCGAGCGAAGAATTCGCGAAAGAGAAGTTCCCTGGTCAGAAGGAGGTCGATGAACCCGAAGTCATGAAGTGTGCATGGCATTTTGGAGGATCGTCCCCGGTGGGGATGTCACCAATGCAAGGAATTTGCTCATTGGTTACTTGATTCGCGCAAGTCCCTTCCGTTCCCGGATCGAATCTGACAGCATCGTCCGCTATCCGGCGACCGAATGCCGGTGATCACTGCGCCGGTACGCCCGTGGGGTGTTCGTCCGTGACCGATGAGGGTCCGGAACGGATCGACGGGTGGGGCCGGAACGCGACCGGGGATGCGACCGGGGGAGGAACTTGATGCTCGGCTTCGTCGTGCGCAGACTGCGCGGGCGACTGCCGCTGGCTGCTGCCGTCCTGCTGACGGTACTGATCACCACAGCGGTGCTGACCGCCTTGGTGACCTTCAACAGCGGTGTCGGCCGGGCCGGCCTGCGGCAGTCGCTCCAGGGTCCGGGCCACGCCCGGACCACGGTGGTGGTGACCGCGGAACACGGCCTCGACCAGCGGCAGAAGGACGAGGAGGCGCTCTCCTCCTACCGGCAGAAGCTCTTCGGCGACCTGCCTGTGCGCACTGACAGCCTGCTGCGCAGCCGCTCCTACGGCCTGCCGGGCGGCGACGCCGCGGCGGCCGGGAGCGCCGCGGCCGCCGGCTCACCGGGAGGAGCCCCGGCCGGCGCCCCGGCGGGCGGTCAGTCCAGCACGGCCAACGCGGATCTGACGGTCCTCGCCGATCTCGACCGCGCCCGGGTGAGCCTGGTCGCCGGTGCCTGGCCGGGCGCCGCCACCGGGCCCGTCAAGTCCGCCGTCCCGCAGGTCGCCGTCCCGCAGACCATGCTGGCCCGGCTCGGCCTCACCGCCCAGGCGCTGCCCGCGGACGTCCGACTCACCGACCGGCTCGACAGCACGCCGCTGACCGTCCGGGTCACCGGCGCCTACCGGGCGGTCGACCCGTTCGCCGGGTACTGGCGTATCGATCCGGTCGGCGGCCACGAGGTCGAGACCCGCGGCTTCACCACCTACGGCCCGATGATGGTCGATCAGAGCGCCTTCGCGGCAGGCGGCCTGCCGCAGAGCAGTCGCGGCTGGCTGCTCGACGCCGACTTCGCGGGCGTCGACCAGTCCACGGCCGAGGCCATCGGCGCCCGGGTCCAGCGCCTGGGCGACGACCTGCGGAAGACCGCCGGCCTCACCGCCACCACCGAATTCCCCGGCCTGGTCGACGAGTTGTCGGCCAGTCTGATGGTCGCCCGGTCCACCCTGCTGATCGGGGCCCTCCAGCTCGCCGTGCTCGCCGCGGCGGCCCTGCTGCTGGTCGTCCGGCTGATCTCGACCCGCCAGGAGCGGGAGAACGAGCTGCTCGCCGCCCGCGGCGCCTCCGGCGCCCGGCTCGGCGGCTTCACCGCCCTGGAGTCGGTGCTGCTGGCCCTCCCGGCCGCGGTGTTCGCGCCCCTGCTCACGCCGTTCCTGGTCCGTGTCCTGGCCGGCCTCGGCCGGTCCCACCAGATCGCCCTGGACACCCAACTGCGCTGGACGCTCTGGCCGGTGGCCGTGCTCTGCGCCCTCCTCTGCATCCTGCTGGCCACCGTGCCCAGCCTGCTGCGCGGCGCCGGGGCCGCCCTGCGCCGCCGGGCCGGCCGCCGCCAGGCGATGGTCTCAGGCACCGCCCGCAACGGCGGGGACCTCGCGGTGCTCGCCCTGGCCGTGCTCGCCTACCAGCAACTCGACCAGTACGGCGGCGGGTTGTCCACCGACTCGGCCGGCCGGCTCGGCGTCGACCCGCTGCTGGTCGCCACCCCCACCCTGGCCCTGTGCGCGGGAACCCTGGTGGTGCTGCGGCTGCTGCCCCTGGTCGCCCGGCTGGGCGCCCGGGTCGCCGCCCGGGGCAGCGGCCTCGGGCCGGCCATGGTCGGCTGGCAGCTGGCCCGTCAGCCCGCCCGGGCCACCGGACCGGTGCTGCTACTGGTGATGGCCGTGGCCACCGGGGTGCTCGCGCTCGGCCAGCACGCCACCTGGACCGCCTCCCAATACGACCAGGCCGCCTTCAACACGGCCGGCGGACTGCGCATCTCGGCCTCGCACACCGCGCCGATGGGCCAGGGCGGCCACTACGGCACGCTGCCCGGCGGCGACCGGCTGATCCCGGTGGACCGCGAGGACCAGGCGCTCTCGAACGGCAACGGGCAGATGCTCGCGGCGGACACCGCCGCCCTCGCCGACCGGGTCCCGTTCCGCGACGACCTGCTCGGCGGGACCGACCGGGCGAAGGCGTTCGGCACCCTCGCCCAGCCGGCGCCGACCGGCGCGAAGGCCGGCGTCACACTGCCCGGACGCCCGCTGCGGATCGACGCCGACCTGACCGTCCGGCAGGTGTTCGGCAGCGGCGCCCCCAACGCGCCGGCCCCGTCCCCGCCCGAGGTGACGCTGCTGCTGCGGGACCGCTTCGGTTACGTCCACAAGGCCCCGTTCGCCGATGTCCCGGCCGGCGGTGAGCAGCGTGTCTCGGCCCCGCTGAGCACGCTGGTCGGCTCCCCGGTGGGCTCCGTCGCCGCACCGCTGACCCTGGTCGGGGCGACCGTCTCGTACGGCGACCGGATCACGGGCGAGGTGACCGTCGGCCGACTGGCCGTCTCGGACAGCGTGGAGGGCCCCGCGGCCGACGTCCCGGTGCCGGCCGGCCTCTCCTGGAAGGGGGACGTGGTCGACGGACCGCCACTCAGGCCCGGGGCCGCGCCGCCGGTCACCGTACGGCCCGAACCGGCCGACGCCGGGCGGCTGTTCAGCATCGCCTACGCCGCGTCGAAGGTCCCCCTGCGGGCCGTCCTCGGCATCGCCGGAGCGGAGGTGCCGAGCGTCCTGACCGGCGTCGCGACCCAGGACTACCTGAAGCTCGTCGGCGCGTCGGTCGGCGACGTCGTCCGGGTGCCGTTCGGCGGGGCCGTCGTCCAGGTCAAGATCGCCGGCGTGGTCCAGGCCGTGCCGGCGACCGGGCGCAACGCACTGGTCGTCGACCTGGCGACCACCGCCCGGCTACTGGCGGCCCAGGGCCGCGTGCTGCCCACCCGTACCGAGTGGTGGCTGCCCGCCACGGGGCCGGGCGACCGCGCTCCGGCCGAGCTGGCCGCAGCCCTGCGGGCCGGCCCGGGCTCCCAGGACGTCCAGCTCTACGACGAGGTCGCCGACGGAATGCTCGGCGACCCGGTGGGCGCCGCCCCGCAGAACGCGCTGATGGCCATCGCACTCGTCACCGCCCTGCTCGCCGCGATCGGCTTCGTCGCCGCCGTGGCCGGCTCCGCCCACGAGCGCGCCCGGGACTCCTCGCTGCTGCTCGCCCTGGGCGCGCCGCGCAAGCAGGTGACCCGCACCGTCGCCGTCGAACAGGCGCTGCTGGTCGGACTCGGCGGGACGGTCGGGCTCGCCCTCGGCGCCCTGCTCGTCCACCTGATCGTCCCGTTCGTCGTCCTGACGCCCGCGGCCCACCGGCCGATGCCGGAGGCGCTGATCGAGCTGCCCCTCGGTCAGGCCCTGCTGTTCGCGGCCGCGATCGCCGTCGCCCCGCTGTTGTCGGCCTTCCTCATCGGACGCCGCCGTCGGGACGTGGCCAACCGGCTGCGCCACGTGGAGGAGATGTGACCACCCAGGCCGGCACCCGCGTGCCCACCCCCGACACCGCCCACCGCCCCGCGCGCTGGGTCCGCACCAGGCTGCGGGCGAGCCCGATGACCGCGCTGCTGATGGCGGCCCTCGCCTTCGCCACGGTCTTCCTGGCGGCGGCCTTCCCCCGCATCGCGGACCGGGGCGCGGACGCGGCGCTCCAGGCCTACGTCAGTCAGAAGGGCCTCAACCAGGGCAGCCTGAAGACCACCTCCAAGGTCCTCGACGACGATGACGCGGGCAAGCTCGACCGGGTGCAGCAGACCCTGGCCGAGGCGATCGGCCGTCAGCTGACGCCGGCCCCGTCGGGCCAGGCCTACGGTGCCCGCGCCCTGGGCGACCGCGGCATGGGCAATCCGGAGTACGTCCGGTTCTCGGAGCACCGCACCGACCCGGTCCTCGGTCTGCTCTACCTGCACGACCTGGCCGTCCGGGCCACCCTCACCGACGGCTCCTGGCCGACGCCCGGTGCCGTCGGCGGTCCGCTGCCGATCGTGATCAGCAAGAAGGCCGCCGAGACCATCCACATCAAGCTCGGTGACGTCATCGACAACGGCGTCGAGGGTTCGGGCGCCAAGCGGACCACCGTGGTGGTCGGCCTCTACCAGGTCAACGACCCCCAGGACCCGTTCTGGGACGATCTCGGCTGCCCGGCCCGCGCCTGCCTGAGGACCGACCCCGGGATGGAGCACTGGATGACCAGCGGGTTCGTCGACGGCGGCAGCCTGCCGGCGATGGCCCACTGGGGGTCGAACGCCGAGAGCTTCTGGCGACTGCCCGTCGACACCGCCTCGCTGCACGCCGACCGACTCGACCGCACCCGCGGTGTCCTCAGCTCCTTCCTGACCGGGCGCGACGCCACGGCGCTGGCCAACGCGACCGGGCGCGCCGACCTGCACACCAGTTCCAGCCTGCCCGACATCCTCACCCGCGCGGACGAGCGCTACCGGGCCTCGCTGCCGCTCAGCACGATCGGCCCGGCCGGCGTCGCGGGCGTCGCCACCGTGGTGCTGTTCCTGGCCGCGGCCCTCGGCACCGACCGGCGCACCGCCGAGATCAGGCTGCTCCAGGCCCGGGGCGGCTCCCTCGGCGGAGTGCTGCGACGGCTGGTCGGCGAGGGTGCGGTCACCGTCCTGCCGGCCGCTGTGCTCGCAACGGCCCTCGCCCTGGTGCTGCTGCCCACCCCCCGGTGGGACCGCTCGGTGCTGGCGGCCCTGGTCGCGACCCTGATCGCGCTGCTGGCCTTCCCGGCCCGTGCGGCCCTGCTGTGGGCACGCCGGCGGGCGGCCGGTGGCGGGCGGCGCCGACTGGTCGGCGAACTCGCCGTCCTGGCGGTCACCGTCGCGGCCGTGGCGGAGGTCCGTCGTCGGGGCGTCGGTACCGGCTCCGGGCTGGATCCGCTGCTGGTCGCCGCCCCGCTCCTGCTCGCCGTCACCGGCGGGCTGCTGCTGGCGAGGATCGAGCCGGTGGTGGTCGGCTGGCTGGCCGCCCTCGCCGGCCGGGGCCGCGGGCTGATCGGCTTCCTCGGCCTGGCCAGGGCCGCCCGCGACAACTCGGGTCGACGCAAGCCCTCCGTGCTGCCGCTGCTCGCCCTGCTGATCGCCGTCACCACGACCGGCTTCGGCGCCACGGTGCTCGACACCGTCGACCACGTGCGGACCCGCGCCGGGCGCATCGCCACCGGCGGGGACATCGGCGTCTCCCTCCCGGGCTACGCCGCCCTGACCGATTCGTTCACCAAGGCCGCCGGCGAGCTGCCCGGTGTCCGGGCCTCGACCGCGGTCTGGGTCGAACCCAGGGCCCGCATCCTCGGCGCCGACCAGACCTACTTCGAGGCCTACCTGGTGGAGGTGGTCGATCCGGCGGCGTACGCCGAGATCGCCCGGACCCTCGGGGCGGGCGAGTTCGATCCGGCCAAGCTGGCCGGGACGCCCGGCGGCCCGGACACCCCGGTGCCCGCGCTGGTCAGCCGCGACCTCGGCAAGCGCCTGGCCGAAGGGTCGTCCCAGGTGCGCACGCCCAACGGCAACGACCTGCGCCTCACCGTCGCCGCGACCGTCGGTGCCACCCCCGCGCTGCCGGACCCGGGCAAGCCGTTCGTCGTCGTCCCCGCCGGCCCCGCCTGGGACCGGGTGCCGGACGCCAAACGGGTGAACCAGTGGTTCGCCGTCGGCGACGTCGACCCCGAAGGCGTCAGGGCGGTGCTGCGGAACAACGGCGGTGCCCAGCCGACCGGTCTGGCCAAGCTGATCGCGGAGGACGCCGCGGCCGTCGGCAAGGCGACACACGGCCTGCCCGCCGGATACACGGTGCACAGCAGCCGGGAGACCGTCGCCGCGCTCGGCGACGACCCGCTGCAGCACGCCGCCGGGCAGCTGTTCTGGTACGCGGCCGCGGCCGGTGCCGGGTACGCCCTGCTCGCCGTGCTGCTGACGCTGTTCCGGGCCGCACCCGACCGCACGGCCCTGCTCGCCCGGCTGCGCACCATGGGCCTGCGGCCCCGTCAGGGGCTGGCGCTGATCGTCACCGAGGCGCTGCCGCAGACCCTCGCGGCGGCCGTCGGCGGCGGCCTGGTCGCGGTCGCGGCGGTCGCCCTGCTGGGCGGTGCCTTCGACATCTCGACCCTGGTCGGCGCCAAGGTCGGGGAGGTCATCACCCCCGTGCTGATGCCGGTGCTGCTGCCCACCGCGGGCCTGGCCCTGCTGGTCGGCCTCGGGGTGGTGCTGGAGACGCTGGTCGCCGGCCGGCGCCAGATCGCCACCGAGCTTCGGGCGGGGGAGCAGCCGTGACATCGGGACCAGCGGCACGGGCCGCGACAGTGCAGAACACCGGGAGCCGGCCGCGCGTCGGTACCGGCCGGATCAGCCGGATCAGCCGGACCGTCGAGACAGGAGACCAGCCGTGAAGAGCACCCCCCAGGAGCGGCCGACGGTCGAGGCCCCCAGCCTGCAGGAGCTGCGCCAGCGGGCCCTGGCCGCCGCCTCGCCCAAGGCGTACGGAGCGGGCGCGGCCATCGTCTGCGACCGGCTGGTCCGGATCTTCAGTGCCGAGGGGATCGAGGTCCAAGCGCTGCAGGGCCTGGAACTGACCATCCAGCAGGGCGACCTGGTCGCCCTGGTCGGTGCCTCCGGCAGCGGCAAGTCCACCCTGCTGACCATCCTCGCCGGGCTGGACGTGCCGACCGCCGGCACCGCCGCCGTCGCGGGCTGCGACCTGCTGGAGATGTCCGCGAAGGAGCGGCTGCGCTACCGGCGCGAGGTGGTGGGCTTCATCTGGCAGCAGACCGCCCGCAACCTGCTGCCGTTCCTGACCGCCGCCGAGAACATCGCCCTGCCGATGCAGCTGCGCGGCCGCCGGGCCGGGGCCGCCGGTTCGAAGCAGCAGGCCGCCCGGGTGGCCGAGCTGATGGAGGCGCTGGAGATCGGGAACCTCGCCCACCGGCGCCCCAACGAGCTCTCCGGCGGCCAGCAGCAGCGGGTCGCGATCGCGGTCGCGATGGCCAACAACCCGCCGGTGCTGCTCGCCGACGAGCCGACCGGTGAGCTGGACTCCGAGACCGCGGGGGTGATCTTCGAGTCCTTCCGCACCGTCAACCGGGAGCTCGGCACCACCGTCGTGATCGTCACCCACGACCCGATGGTCGCGGGCGAGGTCCGCCGCACGGTGGCCATCCGGGACGGGCGGACCAGCAGCGAGGTGCTGCGCCGCACCGTGACGGACGAGCACGGGGAGGAGTCGGTCAACGAGCGCGAGTACGTGATGCTGGACCGCACCGGGCGGGTGCAGCTGCCGGTCAAGTTCCTGGAGGCACTCGGCATGGAGCACCGGGTGGCGGTCGACCTCGCGGCCGATCACATCGAGGTCCGCCCGGACGACATCGCGGGGGGTTGACCGGGGAGCTGACTGGGGGCTGACCGGCGGGGGCTGATCCGTGGGAACCGACCGGCGACGGCGAGCCGGGCTCAGCCGTCGCCGCCCGTCCGAGGGAAGAGGCCGCTGCCCTCGGCATCCCTCCGGAGGTCGGGCGGCGCGGCGCCGCCGGCGCGCTCCCCCCGGGAGGGGGAGGTGCAGCGGGCGAAGACGAGCAGGGCACCGGCCGCCACGGCGAGGATGCCCACTGCGGTCAGGACGCGTAGCCAGGTCAAGGGAGTGCCTCCTGGGGACGGTGCGAGGGAGCGCCGCCGTGGTGTATCGGCAGCTCGGCCCGCACGGTCGAGTCGCCCACGGTCGGTTCTTCCCGCCGAGCGCCGCGCAACAGGTGGCCTGCGCGGGCGCTCGAAGCACCGCAGGGGCGCGTCACACCACCTCGCGCGCCCCCGAGGCGGTGGCGGTCTGCCCGGTCCTCCCGGTCGGTTCGGACTGCCCGGTCCGTCCGGTCGGTTCGGTCCGTCCGGTTCTCCCAGTCCTCGCGGTCCGTTCCTCGGCCAGGGCGTGCAGGGTCGGCAGGTCGGGCTTGCCGAGCCCGTTCAGCGGGATCGCCGGGAGGACCAGGACGGTGTCCGGGGCGCATCGGGCGTCCCCGTGCTCGCGGGCCCAGCGGCGCAGCTGGTCCGCCGTCACCCGCGCGTGCGGCGCGACGGCGACCGCGGCGTGCACCTGCTCCAGGCCGTCCGGGTCGGTGGCGGTGAACATCACCGCCTCGCGGACGTCCGGGTGGGTCCGCAGCGGCTCCTCGACCTGATGGGGGAACACATTGTGCCCCTCGACGATCGCCATCGAGTCCCGCCGGCCCGCCACCGTCAGATAGCCGGCCGCGTCCAGGCTGCCCAGGTCGCCGGTGTGCAGCCAGCCCTCCCGCAGTACCCGCGCCGTCAGCTCCGGGTCCCGCCAGTAGCCGGCCATCGCGGTCGGGGTGCGGACGCAGATCTCCCCCGTGCGGCCTGGCGGCAGCGGCGCGCCGTCCTCGTCCAGGATCCGCACCTCGGTGTCCGGGTACGGGCGCCCGGCGGTGGTCAGCAGCCGCGGGTCCAGGTGCTCGTCCGGGCTCAGCCGGGCGACCGGCCCGCACTCCGTCAGGCTGTACGTCTGGTGCAGCACCCGGCCCAGTCGCCGGGTCGCCTCCGCCAGCCGGCGCGGCGAGGGGGAACACCCGGTGTAGCCGACCCGGCGCAGGCTGCCGGTGTCCGTCGCGGCCGGCAGCGGGTGGTCCAGCAGCCGGTAGAGCAGGTGCGGCGGCAGGTACATCCGGGACACCCGGTGCCGCTCCACGGCCGCCAGCACCTCCTCGGCGGCGAAGCCCTGCTGCAGCACCACCGTGCCCCCGGCCGCCAGGGCGAAGTCGGCGCTGGTACCGCCGCCGTGGCTGAGCGGGGTGCAGAGCAGGAAGCACGCGCCGGACAGCAGTGCGGGCCGGGGCGGGCGGGCGAAGCGGCGCAGCACGCCCTTCGGCCGACCGGTGGTGCCGCCGGTGAACCGGACGGCCATCACGTCCTCGGGGAGGCAGCGCGGCTCCAGCGGGGCGGGGGAGCAGGCCGCGGCGAGCTCCAGCAGGTCCGAGCCGAAGGTCGCCGGGCCGAGGGAGAGCGAGCCCGCGGCGGGCAGCGCCCGCGCCACCGCCCCGGCCGCGGCGGCGTACCGCAGCGGGTCGAAGACCAGCGCGTCGGTCTCCGCGAAATCGGCCAGCGCCACCAACTCGGCGACCGGGAGGTCCGGGTACGGCATGGCCACCCGGCAGCCCAGCAGATTGGCGGCCAGCCGCACCAGCAGTGCCTCCGGAGTGTTCCCGGCGAGCACGGTGACGCCGTCCCCGCGCCCGAGCCCGGCCCGCTCCAGCGCGCGGGCCGTCCGGTGCACCCGCTCCAGGCACTCCCGGGCGGTCAGCACCGCCCCGGCGTGGTGCAGGGCGGGCCGCTCCGGATCGCGGGCCAGCCCGTCCAGCACCAGCTCGGTGTACGTCCGACCAGCCTCTGACATGCCCGCTCTCCCCGTATTTGACGAAGCGTCAGCCTAGTGGGTGGCGGCACCACGGACGCGCGGCGGTGGTCCGGGCCGCGGCCGCCCGGGACCTGTGTGGTCGTGGAGCGCCCGGATCTGCGGCGGCGTCCCGCGGGCGCACCTGGGCATCGGCCCGCCCTGCGCACCCGTCGGCGCGCTCGCCGATCTTGTTAGGGTCGGTCGGACGCAAGGACGGACGGGGACGGGGGCAGGGGGAGCTGTGGGCGGCGGGGTGGGGGCGGCGGTGGTGGCGCCGCGCGGGGTGCTCGACCTGCGGGGCGAGGCCGGGGCGCGGTTCGTCGCCAGGTACCCGGCCGGGGCCGTGGTGGTGGTGTCGGGCCTACCGGGGGCCGGCAAGAGCACCCTGCTGCGCCGCTGGGCGGCCACCGGGGAGGCCGCGACGGTGGACCCGCGGACCGTGCACGAGGCCTGCGAGGCGGTGATGCCCGTGCGCCTGCCGTACGCGGTCTACCGGCCCTGGGCGCGGCTGGAGCACTTCCGGCTGCTCCGCTCCTCGGTGCGGCGCGGCGGCCCGCTGCTGGTGCACGACTGCGGCAGCCGCGCCTGGATGCGCCGCTGGCTGGCCCGGGAGGCGGCCCGGCAGGGCCGGGAACTGCACCTGGTGCTGCTCGACGTCGGCACCGCCACCGCCCTCGACGGCCAGCGGGCCCGCGGACGGCACGCCTCCGTCCGGGTCTTCGCCCGTCACCACCGGGGCCTGACACGGCTGTCGGCGGCGTTCACCCGGCACACGCGGTCCGGTGGGCCGCTGCCCACCCCGGAGGCGGCGTCCGTGCTGCTGCTGGACGCCGTCTCCCGGTCGAGGGCGGAGACGGTCGCCTTCGGGGCGCAGCGCTGAGGCTCAGTGGCGCGCCCGGCGCTCCGCCTCCGCATGCCACCAGTCGGGCGGGCTCGGGCCGTTGACGACGGCGGACGGTCGGTCGGGGTGGAGCCCGAGTGGGCGCAGGGCGTCGGCGGCCACTCCCGCCTCGATCCAGCACTGCCGGCCGCCGTCCGGCGCGCGCACCTGGCGCGCGCTCCAACGGATCTCCTCCGCCGGGAAGGGCGTCCTGTCGAGGCCCCGGTCACGCAGTCAGGTGCGGACGGCGGCGGCGGGGGTGGGGCGGCCGGTCCGGTTCCGGTACGAGGCGATGGTGATCCACTCGGTCATGGCGTCGAGCGTACTGCCGGCCCGGCCCGGCCCGGCCCGGCCAGTCCCGGCAAGTCCCGGGTGGGCCCGGTCACTCCGGGGCGGGCGCGTAGGCCCGGGCGACGGCGGTGAAGGCCGCCTTGGGCGTGGCGCGGCCGTCCGGCCAGGAGCGGACCAGGCCGTAGCCGACCGTGTCGAGGTCCTCGGACGGGTCGTCGGACGCCGGGTAGGCGGGTGTCACGTAGGTGAAGACGAAGGCGCCGGCCAGTCCGACGGCCGTGAACAGGTCGAGCAGCGAGGTGAGTTCAGCGGCCTGGGCCGCCTCGTCGCGGACCAGGCCGGGGTGCGGCCGCCGGGTGCCGTTCGAGCGGTCGACGAGGGTCCAGGCCCGGCTGCCGTGGTCGGCGGCCCCGGTGAACGCCGCGCAGCCGAACTCGGCCGCGACCACCGGCTTCCCCTGCTCGTGCAGCGCCGCCAGGGCGGCCCGGAGGGTGTCGGCGTTGCCGGCGTCGCGGTAGGCGTCGACGGCCACCAGGTCGAACGGCGCCCAGTCGACGTCCTCCCAGAGCCCGGCGGCGTAGGTGACCGGACCGGCGAAGTGCTGCCGTGCTGTGGCGACCGCCTCGGCCGGCAGGGCGTTGAACCGGACCGGCGGCGGGCCCGCCGCGAAGAACTCCGGCGGCCAACCCATCGGGTCCGCGAGCGCGGCCAGTCGGGCGGCGATGTCCTCGCCGGGTACCAGCCCGGCCATGAAGACGCTCAGCTCGCAGCCGACGACCAGGGTGACGTCCCCACCCGCACGGTGGAGGTCCCCGGCGACCTCGGACGCGGCGGTGATCAACCCGAGGGTCGTCGCCCGGTCGGCGTTCGGCGCCATCGGGGAGAGCCAGACCGCCAGGCCCAGTCCGACGGCCGTCTCCGCGGCCGACTGCAGCCTGGTGAGGTCGTCGCCGGTGATCCGTACCGCCGTGCAGTGCAGTTCACCTGCGATGACGGCGAGTTCGCGCTCCAGCGTCGCCCGGGTGAGCTCCGGACGGGTGGTGGAGCCGTCGACGGTCGGGGTGCCGGTGTCGTAGGCGATGCCCTTGATCTTCACCTCGCCAGTGTGCCCGGGAGGTGGCCGGCCGCCCGACCCGGGGCTGGTGGAACACGGCATGATGGTCCGTCCGGAGCCGGAGCCGGAGCCGGAGCCGGAGCCGGAGTCGAAGCCGGAGTCGAAGGGGATGGGGGCGGATGGCGGACGACGTGGAACGGAGCGTGCCCGAGCGGGTGTTGGCGGCCGAGCGGGGCGCCGCCCGGCTGGGGTTCGGCAAGAGCTGCACCCGTGAGGTCGGTCGGCTGCTGGCGTTCGCCGCCGCGACGAAACCGGGCGGGACGGTCGCCGAGAGCGGCACGGGCGCGGGCGTCGGCACGGCCTGGCTTCGCAGCGGGCTCGGCCCGGGCGGGCGACTGGTCACAGTGGAGCGGGACGGGCAACTCGCTCAGCAAGCAGTGGAGTTGTTCGCGGACGACGAGCGGGTGCGGGTGCTGCACGGGGACTGGCGGCTGCTGGAGGAACACGCGCCGTTCGACGTGTTCTTCTGCGACGGCGGCGGCAAGCGCGACGACCCCGACCGCGTGGTCGAGCTGCTCGCCCCCGGCGGCCTGCTGCTCATGGACGACTTCACACCCTCGCCGCAGTGGCCGCCCCGTTACGGCGGTGGGGTCGACCAGCTGCGCCTGCACTATCTGACGCACCCGGCGCTAGAGGCGAGCGAAGTGCTGACCACGCCGGGCAGTTCGGCCGTCCTGGCGGTGCGGCGGGCCTGACCGCGGCGCCGTGGCGGGGATGATGGGCGGATGGTGACGATCGAGACCTCCCGGCTGATCCTGCGGCGCTGGCGCGAGCGCGACGTGCCGGTGATGGCCGAGGTGAACGCCGACCCCGAGGTGATGCGGTGGATCGGCGACGGGAAGGTCCTCAGCCCGGAACGGACCCGCGCGGCGATCGAACGGATCGAGCGGCTCTGGGACACCGAGGGCTTCGGGCTGTTCGCGGTGGAACTGCGGGAGACAGGTGAACTCGCCGGGTTCACCGGCTTGTCGGTGCCGTCCTTCCTGCCCGAGGTGTTGCCCGCCGTCGAGATCGGCTGGCGGCTCGGCCGGCCCTTCTGGGGTCGGGGCATCGCCACCGAGGCGGCGACGGCGGCGCTGCGGTTCGGCTTCGAGAGCTGCGAGTTGGAGCGGATCATCAGCATCGCGCGGATCGGCAACACCGCCTCCGAGCGCGTCATGGCCAAGCTCGGCCTGCGGGCCGAGCGCGAGGCCACCGTCCCCGGCAACGGCACCGCCGTCCGTGTCCATGAACTGACCCGCGCGCGGTACCCCGCACGACGGCCCGGGCCGGGCGGGCCGTGCTGAGGCGGGGCACCGGCCGGGGCCGGCAGCCCGGGCAGCGGCCTGGAAGCAGGACCGGTGCGCGGGCAGCCGGAGCGCCGGAATCCGGGCCGCCGACCGCAACCGCGCCCGATGGTGGGTGCGCACTGCGAGACTGGGGTGAGCAGAGTCCGTCACGGAGAGAGGTCACACCCCGCATGCCCAGCAGCGCCGCCGTCGACAACCCGTGGTTCCGCCGGTTCAACCCGTCCGACTTCGCTCCCGCCCGGATCGTGATCTTCCCGCACGCGGGTGGATCGGCCAGCTACTACATGGATTACGCCAACGCGCTCGCGCCGTACGCCGATGTGCTGGCTGTCCAGTATCCGGGCCGGCAGAACCGATTCGCGGAGCCGACGATCGACTCGGTGCCGGACCTCGCCGAGCAGGTCTACCAGGAGCTGCGCGGGTGGGTGGACCGTCCGATCCTCTTCTTCGGGCACAGCATGGGCGCGGCGGTCGCGTTCGAGGTCACCCGCCGCTTCGCCCGTGACGGCCTGGCCGGGCCGGAGCGGCTGTTCGTGTCGGCCGGCCGCGCGCCCTCGCTGCCCCGGGACACCGCGGTGCACCTGATGTCGGACGCCGGCATGCTGGCGGAGATCGTCCGGCTCGGCGGCACGGACGAGCGGATCCTCGATGTGCCGGCCCTGCGCGAGCTGATCATCCCGTCGCTGCGGGCCGATTACACCGCCATCGAGACCTACCAGGTCCCGGCGGACGTCGTCGTGCCGCAGCCGATCACCGCGCTGGTGGGGGAGACCGACGCCAATGCCACGGTGGAGCAGGTCGCCCAGTGGGAGCGGCACACCAGTGGCGGGTTCAGCCTGCGGGTGTTCCCGGGCGGGCACTTCTACGTGGCGGAGCAGGTGGACGCCGTGGTGCGGCTGCTCACCGCGCACCTGCGCGGCTGAGGCGGCAAAGGCCGCTCGCGAACCGCCGCCCCCTGGGGCCCGACCAGGGGGCGGCGGCGGGCGTTCCGTCGCGCCCGGCCCCTGCCGGTGGCCCGGCGGCTCGACTACTGTGCTCGTCGACGCACCGTCAACAGGTCGTCAGCGGATCGTCAGCGGATCGTCGACAGACACCGGGAGGCCGTCGTATGCGCCGGATCGCCGTCGTCGGAGCGGGCCAGGCCGGCCTGCAGCTCGCGCTCGGGCTGGTGGCCGACGGGTGCGAGGTGACGCTGGTCGCCGAGCGCACCCCGGAGCAGGTGCGGGGCGGGCGGGTGCTGTCCACCCAGGCGATGTTCGGCCCGGCGCTGCGGATCGAGGCCGAAGCCGGGCTGGACCTGTGGGCGGGCGAGGCCCCGGCGGTGGAGTCGGTGGACGCGGCGCTCGTCGCCCCGCCCGCCACCCGGGCACTGGAGTTCACCATGACCCTGGACGAGCCCGCCCAGTCCGTCGACCAGCGGATCAAGCTGGCCCGCTGGCTGGAACTGCTCGCCGAGCGCGGCGCCCGGGTCGAGTACCGCACGCTGGATCCGGCCGGCCTGCACCAACTGGCCCGCCGGCACCAGCTGACCGTGGTCGCGGCGGGCCGGGGCGAGCTGGCGGGGATCTTCGAACGCGACCCCGGCCGCTCGGCCTTCGACCGGCCCCAGCGCGCCCTGTCCTGCCTGTACGCGCACGGAGTCGGCTCGCCCGACCCGGCGGCCGGGCCCAGAGCGCGGATGCACGCCCTGCCCGGCCTCGGCGAGCTCTACCTCCAGCCGGCCCTGACCCGCACCGGCCCGTGCGACATCCTGCTCTGGGAGGCGCTGCCCGGCGGCCCGCTGGACGTCTTCGGCGACGGGCCCGCCCCGGAGGTCCAACTCGACCGGATCCGCGCCCTGTTGGCCGAGCACCTGCCGTGGGAGGCGGAGCTGTGGCGGGACGCCGAGCCGACCGACGCGGGGGCCGGGCTCTGGGGCGCGGTGACCCCGACCGTCCGCCGCCCGGTGGCCGAACTGGGCTCTGGCGTCGACGCCGTGCACGTGCTGGGCCTGGGCGACGCGGTGGTGGTCAACGACCCGATCACCGGCCAGGGCGCCAACGGCGCGGCCCGCGCGGCGGAGGCGTACCGGCGGGCGATCCGCGAGCACGGCGACGCCCCGTTCACCGCGGACTGGATGTGTCGCACCGCCGAACGGTTCTGGCAGCGACACGCCCGCCACGCCGTCGAGTTCACCGCCGCCATGCTGACCATGCCGGACCACCTGCGGGGCGTCTTCGCGGCCGCCGCCGAGCATCCCGAGGTCGCCCGCCGGCTCGCCAACACCTACGCCGAGCCGAGCGACCACGCCGCCTGGCTGGCCACCCCCGAGCTGACCGCCGCGTACCTGGCCTCCGTGTAGCGCGCACCCGGCCGCTGGGCAGCGGTGGCAGCGGCAGCCCGCACTTGCCCCCGGCCCGCTCCCGGGACGACGCTGGAGGGAGGACGGCGACGGGTGCGGGAGGCGTAGCTCGTGGACGGTCACCAGCCCGCGGACCGGTCCGAGCGCGGTCACCGGAGCGTGCCGCACACGGCGGACCTGCGGGTGGAGGCATGGGCGCCGACGGCCGAGGGCTGCATCGGCGAACTGGTGCGCGGCGTGGTCGGCGGTTTCGCCGACCTGTCCGGCGCGCGGATCGTCGGCGAACGCGCCTGCACGGTGCTCGCGGTGAGTGACCCGGACCTGCTCGCGGGTGTCCTGGAGGAGGTCATCTACCGGATGGACGCCGACGGCGAACTGCCCGCCGCGCTCGCGCTCGGGCCGGTCCACGGCCTGGACGGTGCCCGGAGCATCGAGGTGCGCTTCCGGATGGCCGACACGGCGACCGCCGCCCTGGTCGGCGCGGTGCCGAAGGCAGTCTCGCTGGAGGGCCTGGAGCTGGGCGAAGGGCCGGGCGGCTGGACCTGCGCGGCCACGGTGGACGTCTGAAACGTGCCGCGGGACCACCGCGCTGCGGGATCACCGCGGTACGGGAACACCGCGGTACGGGAACACCGCGCCGCGGGAACACGGCGGTGCGCGATCGCCGGGAGAACGCTACGGAAGCGGGGTGAGCGAGGTGGAGATCGCACCGGTCGAGGCGGGCCGCTACCGCTGGCGGATCGAACCGCGCCCGCCGATGCGGGTGCCGGGCGTGGTCTTCGCGAGCAGCGCGCTGCTGCCGCAGGCCGCCGGGGACCGCGCGCTGGAGCAGGTCGCGAACGTGGCGGCGCTGCCCGGGATCGTCCGTGCCTCCTACGCGATGCCCGACGTGCACTGGGGCTACGGCTTCCCGATCGGCGGGGTCGCCGCCACCGACGTCGAGCAGGGCGGTACGGTCTCGCCCGGCGGGGTCGGCTTCGACATCTCCTGCGGGGTCCGCCTGCTCGCCGCCGGGGTGGACCGGGACGAACTCGACGCCGAGCGGATCCGTCGGCTGATGGACCTGCTGGACCGCACCGTCCCGCGCGGGCTCGGCCGCGGCGGTCTGTGGCAGCTCGCCGGGCCGGCGGAGCTGGACGAGCTGCTGCTCGGCGGCGCCCGCTACGCCGTCGAGCACGGCCACGGCGTGCCACGCGACCTGGAGCGCTGCGAGGACCGCGGCGTGCTGGCCGGCGCGGCCCCCGGCGAGGTGAGCCACCGGGCCGTCCAGCGGGGCCTGCAGCAGGTCGGCAGCCTCGGCTCGGCCAACCACTTCCTGGAGGTGCAGGCCGTCGGCCGGGTGCACGACGCGCAGACGGCCGCCGCGTTCGGACTGCGGGCGGGCCAGCTCTGCGTCATGATCCACTGCGGCTCGCGCGGGCTCGGCCACCAGATCTGCACGGACCACGTCCAGGCCATGGAGCGCGAGCTGCACCGCTACCGGATCGAACTCCCGGACCGCCAACTCGCCTGCACCCCGGTCGACTCCCCGCGCGGCCGCGCCTACCTCGGCGCCATGACCGCCGCGGCCAACTACGGGCGGGCGAACCGCCAGCTGCTCTCCGAGGCCGCCCGGCGGGCCTTCGCCACCGCCCTCGGTGTCGGACTGGAGCTGGTCTACGACGTCTCGCACAACCTCGCCAAGCTGGAGACCCACGAGGTGGACGGCGTGGCGCGCCGGCTGTGCGTCCACCGCAAGGGCGCCACCCGCGCCCTGCCGCCCGGCGACCCGGACCTGCCCGCGGACCTGGCCGCGGCCGGGCAGCCGGTGCTGGTGCCCGGGACGATGGGCACCGCCTCGTACGTCATGGTCGGCCTGCCCGGCAACGAGGCCTTCCGCTCCGCCTGCCACGGCGCCGGGCGGGTCTGGAGCCGCCACCAGGCGCTGCGCACGGTGCGCGGTGAGCGGCTGATGGGCGAGCTGGAGGCGCGCGGCATCGCCGTCCGGCCCGCCTCGATGCGCGCACTGGCCGAGGAGACGCCCGAGGCGTACAAGGACGTGGACGCGGTGGCCGCCGTCACCGAGGGAGCCGGACTGGCCCGGCGGGTGGCCCGGCTGGTGCCGCTGGGGGTGTGCAAGGGGTGAGCGGGTGAGCCGTCGCCGGGCCCGGGCGCGTCCCCCGCCCCGCCCGGGCCGGGCGCGCCATGGTGGTCCGACGCGTCGGTGCGGTGCCGGTCACGCGTCGGTCGGGTACCAGTCAGGCACCAGTCACAGGAGGTGGGCATGCCGGGGAGCACGGCCGGGCCGGTGATCGAGCTGCGCGCGCTCACCAAGCGCTACGGCACCACGATCGGCATCGAGGACCTCGACGTGACGGTCGAGGCCGGCGAGGTGTTCGGGCTGCTCGGCCCCAACGGCGCCGGGAAGACCACCACCCTGCGCTGCCTGGTCGGCCTGCTCGGACCGAGCGCGGGCCGGGTGCGGGTGCTCGGCCTGGACCCGGTGGCCGACCACGGCCGGCTCGCCCCCGCGCTCGGCTACCTGCCCGGCGAGCTGCGCCTCTACCCCGAACTCACCGGGCAGCAGACCCTCGACCTGCTCGCCGCCCTCCAGGGCGCCCCGGTGCCCCGGCAGCGCGAGCTGTGCGAGCGGCTCAAGCTCACCCCGGCCGAACTCGCGCGGCAGGTGGGGGAGTACTCGCGCGGGATGAAGCAGAAGCTCGGGCTGGTCCAGTCGCTCCAGCACCGGCCCGCCGTGGTGGTGCTGGACGAACCCAGCGAGGGGCTGGACCCGCTGGTCCAGGAGACCTTCTTCGAACTGCTCGCCGAGGAGACCGCGGCCGGGCGCACCGTGCTCCTCTCCAGCCACGTGCTGCCCGAGGTGCAGCGCAGCTGCGGCCGGGTCGCGATCGTGCGCAGGGGGCGACTGGTGACCGTCCGCTCGGTGGCCGAGCTGCGCCGGGCCCGGGCGCGCCGGGTGCGCCTGGTGTTCGCCGACGGGCAGGGCGCCCGGCCGCTCGGGGCCGCCGAGCGGTGGTCCCCGCGCTGGGACGGCCGGCGGGTGGAGCTGCTGGTGCCGCCCGACGAGGTGGTCCCGGCCGTGCGGGGCCTGCTGGCCGATCTGCCGGTGGCCGACCTGACGGTGGAGGAGGCGGGCCTGGACGAGGCCTTCCTCGACCTCTACCGCTCCACCGGGCAGGAGGACCGGCCATGACCCCGGGCACCGTCAGCCGCCGCCTCCCGCTGGTCTGGCTCGCTCTGCACCGGCGGCGCCGGATGCTGCTCACCCTGCTGATCGCCATGGTCGTCTTCGAAACCCTGATCGTGGTGATCGCCGGAGCCGTGCCGAACGGCGAGCTGTTCGGTGCCCGCCGCACCCCGCCCGGCGGCGCGTTCAAGGCCTTCAGCGGTTCCAACGGCGATGTCTCCATCGCCAGTTACCCCGGGCTGCTGGGCGCCGGGCTCACCCACCCGGTCTGGATCGCGCTCCAGCTGACCGTGATCGGCTCGCTGGGCGCCGCCGCCGTCGCGGCCGACGTGGAGTCCGGCACCATCGAACTGCTGATGACCCGCCCGGTCTCCCGGCGCCGCCTGCTCGCCGAACGGGCCGGCGCGCTGATCGTGGCCTCGGTGCTGCTCAACGCCGCCGCCACGCTGGCCGTCGCGCTCGGGGTGGCGTTCTCCCCGAAGCTGCGCGAGGCCGTCCCGGAGAGCGGGGTGTTCAGCGCCGGGCTGCTGGGCTGCGCCCTCGCCTTCTGCCTGATCGGGCCGGTGCTGGCGGTGTCCGCGCTCAGCCGGCGGCGGGCGCACGTGGTCGGCGCCGCCGTCGCCCTCGGCGCGGGCGGCTTCGCGCTCAACTTCGTCGCCCTGGCCTGGTCCCCGGCCGGACCGCTGCGCTACCTCAGTCCGTTCCACTACTACGCGCCGGGTGACGCGCTCGCGCACGGCGGCCTGCCCTGGACCTCGCCGGTGGTGCTGATCGGGGTGGGGCTGCTGGGACTGCTGGCGGCCTTCCGGCTGCTGGAGCGGCGGGATCTGGCGGTTTAGGGCCGGGGCCCGGCGGGTCAGGGGCATCCCGGGCCGGGGCCCGGCGGTTCAGGGGCGTCCCGGGCCTGGACCCACCCGGGCCGGGGGCGTCAGACCAGGTCGAAGCGGGTGGGGCCGCTCTGCGCCCAGACGCCCCGGGAGGCCTGCTCGGGGTAGCGGACGGTCTGCGAGCGGGTGCCCAGGACCCGGGTGAGCTGCTGCTCCGGCTCGTGGGCGGCCCAGCCGGGATCGCCGGTGGTGGCGAAGCCGATCCAGGCCCGCCGGAGCTCCCGGGAGACCTCGACGGCCTCCGGGGCGGGCGGGTCGCCGAGGAAGTGCCGGCCCATCGGGCTGTCCAGGGAGCCGAAGGCCAGCGGGATGTCCAGTCCGTGGCAGGCGCCGAACACCCCGCCCAGGGCGGGGGCCGGGTAGGCGAGTTCGAAGAGGTGGGAGGTGCCGCCGGCCGCGGTGTTCCCCTCGGCGAGGTGGAGCGAGGGCATCCGGAACAGGGAGTCGGAGAAGGCCGCCTCGACCAGGGCCTCCGGGGAGGCGCCGGGGAAGGCGGCGCGGTAGGCGTCCGGGCCGTCCGGGCGTGGGGCCAGCTGCGCCAGGGCGGTGCGGGCGTCCTCCTCGGTGAAGGAGCCGTGTCGGCCGGACAGGACGGCGAACAGCCGGAACTCGTCCCGGGTGTGGCCGACCAGCAGCTCGATGCCGTCGGCCCGTCCGGCGGCCAGGGCGGTCCAGGGCTCCTCGGTCAGGACCTCGCCGTCGACCACCGGGACGGTGGCGACGCCGGTGTGGGCGAGTCGGCCCCAGCGGTCGAGGTGCCCGGGGAGGGCGGCGCCGAGCTCGGTGACGGCCGCGGCCAGCTGCCAGGGATCGGTCCCGGCGAGGGCGGCGGCGGTGGGCGCGGTGCCGAGCCGCTGCGCCAGGGCGGCGGTGACCTCGGCGGCCAGCGCGGGGGTGGCGAGGTTGCCGCCGACGGAGTGGGTGATCGCCCGGCGGAACAGCCCGCGGGCCCGGGGCATGGTCAGCAGGGCGGCCACCGAGGAGGCCCCGGCCGACTGGCCGGCCACGGTGACCCGGTCGGGATCGCCGCCGAAGGCGGCGATGTCGGCCCGCACCCACTCCAGCGCCGCGATCTGGTCGAGGAAGGCGCGGTTGGCCGGGGCGCCGTCCAGGAGCGCGAAGCCCTCGGCGCCCACCCGGTAGTTGACGGTCACCACGACCAGTCCGGCCCGGGCGAGCTCGGTCGGGTCGTACAGCGGGTCGCCCGCGGTGCCCGAGATGAAGCCGCCGCCGTGGAGCCAGACCAGCACCGGCAGGGCGGCCGAGCCCGGGGCCGGGGTGTGGACGTTGAGGGTCAGCCAGTCGGTGCCGGTGGTCGGCTCGGCCTGGAGCGGCCCGGACTGGGGGACGACGGGACCGAACTCGAAGGCGTCGCGGACGCCGTCCCAGGGCTCGGGCGGGACGGGGGCGGCGAAGCGGAGCGGGCCGACCGGCGGGCGGCCGTAGGGGATGCCCCGGAAGGCGGCGAGCCCCCGGTCCAGGAAACCGCGGACGGTTCCCCCGGTGGTGTGGGCGACGGGCTGTACGAGCACGGAACGCTCCTCCCTCGGAATGCCAACAGCGTTATCGGTCGGCTGTATTATGTCAAGCGTATGGAAAAGGCCGGGTCGAGGTCGGACCGGGATCGGGCCGAAACCGGTAGGCCGGCCGGTCGGGAGTATCGAGGAGTGCCGGGCATGCCCAAGCAGGTGGACCACCAGGAGCGCCGCGAGACCATCGCCCGCGCGCTGTGGCGGGTGGTGGAGCAGCGCGGTGCCGCGCAGTTGACCCTGCGCGAGGTCGCCCGGGAGGCCGGGATCTCGCTCGGGCAGCTGCAGCACTACTTCGGCACCCGGGCGGAGCTGCTCGGCTTCGCGACGGACCTCGCCGGGGAACAGAGCGGCCGCCGGGCCGCCGAGGCGCTGGCGGCTCTGGGCGAACGGCCGCACCCGCGCGCGGTGCTGCGGGCGATGCTGGTCGAGCTGCTGCCGCTGCGGCCGGACTCGCGCGTCACCAGCCGGATGAGCGCCGCCTACGTCCTGGAGGCGCTGCACGACGAGGAGGTCCACGCGCGGGCGCGCGGAGACCTGGTGCGGGGGCGCGAGGCGGTGGAGCGGGTGGTGCGGCAGGCGATCGCCGACGGGCTGGTGGCGGCCGACCGCGACCCGGTGGTGGAAACGGACCTGCTGCTCGCGCTGACCGGGTTCACCACGCTGCTGGAGCTGGGCGTGGTCGGGCCGGACGCCGCACTCACCGCCGTCGACCGGCACCTGGACCGGCTGTTCGCCGGGGAGGACCGCCCCGGCGGGGAGGGCCGGCCCGGTGGCCGGTGACGGCGTGGCAGGCTGGGCGGGTACCGCCGCCGGACCGTGTGCCGCCGGACCGTGCGGCGCCGGCCCCGCACCGTACGGCCTCGCCCCCGCGACCCCGCGACCCCTTGACCCCGTGACCAGGAGCACCCGCATGGACCGACCCGCCGCCCTCCGCCTCGACGCCACCGCCTCCGGGCACCCGGCGGGCATCCTCGACGCCGCCGAGCAGGCCGAACGCCGGGGCATGGACCGGCTGGTGGTCGCCGAGACCGCGTACGACCCGTTCCTCCAGCTCGCCCGCGCCGCCGACCGCACCGAGTCGATCGAGCTGGCCACCGGCATCGCGGTGGCCTTCGCCCGCACCCCGATGACGCTGGCCTACCAGGCCTGGGGGCTGCACGCGGCCTCCGGCGGACGGGCCGTCATCGGGTTGGGCTCGCAGGTCAAGCCGCACATCGAGAAGCGCTTCGGGATGCCCTGGGACCGCCCGGCGGCCCGGATGCGGGAGTACGTGCACGCGGTGCGGGCGATCTGGCACAGCTGGCAGACCGGTGAACGGCTGCGGTTCCGGGGCGAGTTCTACACCCACACGGTGATGACGCCGGTGTTCTCGCCGGACCCGGTCCCGTCGGGGGTGCCCCGGATCCTGCTCGCGGGGGTCGGGCCGCTGATGACCCGCACCGCGGGGGCGGTGGCCGACGGATTCCTCGGCCACCCGTTCTCCTCGACCGCCTATCTGGCCGAGCAGGTGCTGCCCGGGCTGCGGGAGGCGCGGGCGCAGGCGGAGGCCGAGGGGGCCGAGTGGACCGGGCGGCCGTTCGAGGTCGTCGGCAACGTGCTCACCGCCACCGGCCGGACCGAGGAGGAGCTGGCGGCCAACCGGGCCGGAGTGCGGGAGCGGCTGGCGTTCTACGCCTCCACCCCGGCCTACCGCCCGGTGCTGGCGCAGCACGGCTGGGAGGGGCTGCAGGAGGAGCTGCACACCCACTCGGTGCGCGGGCGCTGGGCCGAGATGACGGCGCTGATCTCCGACGAGGTGTTCGACACCTTCGCGGTGTCCGGCACGGTCGAGGAGGCCGCCCGGGAGATCCACCGCCGGTACGCGGGGCTGGTCACCCGGCTGTCCGTCAACCTGCCCGAGGGCGCGGACCCGGTGCTCGGGCTGGACGTGCTGGCGGCGGTGCGGGCGCTGGGCTGAGCAGAAACGGTCCGGGAATCGCCGTGGAGGGACGGCGATCGATCATGAACTGATCAAGATGGGACACATTCGGGCAAGCGGCTTCCGGTGGTCCGCCCGGGCGGGAGGATCGCGCTGAGCAGGTCAACCGTGCCCGGTCGGCGCGAGCCTGTCATGTCTTGGCCATTCGCTCTTGGCCGTCCGCCGACGATCGTGGGGGTGCCCCCGTGTCCGTGTCCGACGATCGCACCGCAGCCGACGACCCGCACCAGACCTCCGACGACCGCACCGCGGCCGACGGCCCGTACGACCCGTACGAGTCGTACGGGCCCTGGCAACCCGTCGAGGACGACGAACTCGCCGACCTCGACGAGTTCCTGCGCGTCTGCGCCGAACTGACCGGCTTCGACGTCCCCGAACTGCGCGCCACCGGCATGGCGGACGAACACCACCGCACCGCCCTGGCCCACCGGGTCCGCGACGAGCACGCCCTCGTCCACCTCTGGTACGTCGGCGCCTGGCCCGGCGAGGCCCCGACCTCCGCCCGCGCCCACGACCACGGCCTGGTCTGGCGGACCTTCCGCGCCGACCCGCCCGGCGCCACCGCCCCCGGCCACGGCAGCTGGGCCGAGGCCCCGTACGGAGGCGGGCAGCGATGAGCACCCGCTGGGACGCCGTCGTGGTCGGCGCGGGCTTCGCCGGCAGCCTGGTCGCCCAGCGCCTCGGCGCCCAGGGCTGGCGGGTGCTCGTCCTGGAGGCCGGCCGACCCGTGCCGGGGAGCAGCGCGACCTCCGCCGCCCACCGCGCGGCCGGCGGCGGCCCGCCCACCTCGCCCTACCCGCACAACCCCGACGCCCCCTCACCCGACGTCACCGACCTCACCGGCCTCCCGGACGGCGGCTTCACCGCCACCGGCCACCTCCGCCAGTACGGCCCGCTGCCCTACGCCAGCGGCTACCTGCGCGCCAACGGCGGCACCGGCTTGCTCTGGACCGGCCTCGCCCCGCGCATGCACCCCGAGGACTTCCGCACCGGCGACCTCGGCCACGGCCGCAACTGGCCGATCGGCTACCACGACCTGGAACCCCACTACCGCGACGCCGAACAGGAACTCGGCGTCGCCGCCGACGCCGAGGAACAGCGCCGGGCCGTCGGCCTGCCGCTCCCGGGCGGCTACGCCTTCCCGATGCGGGCGATCCCCGCCAGCCACCTCGACCGGCAGCTGGCCCGCGCCCTCGACGGCCGCACCGTCCGCGACCCCGCCATGACCGACCCGGCCCGGCTCGCCGTCACCCTCACCCCGCACGCCCGCAACGGCCTGCCCACCCGTCCCGGCACCGGCCACGGCGTGCCCTGCGCCGGGAGCGCCAGCTGCGTCCCGGCCTGCCCGAGCGGCGCCAAGTACACCCCGCTGCGCACCCAGGCGCGCTGGGCGCCCGGCGTCGAACTGCGCACCGAGGCCGTGGTCGGCCGGGTGCTCGCCGACCCGGCGACCGGGCGGGCCACCGGGGTCGAGTACCTGGCCGGCGGGACGGCGCACCGGGTGACCGCCGACCTGGTGGTGATCGCCGCGCACGCGATCGAGAACGCCCGACTCCTGCTGCTGTCCGGACTGGCCAACCGCAGCGACCAGGTCGGCCGGAACCTGATGGACCACCCCGCGCTGCTCACCTGGGGGCTGATGCCCCGCCCGGTCGGCCCCTACCGGGGGCCCGGCTCCACCAGCGGACTGGAGGCCTTCCGCTTCGGCGGCGCCCGCCACCACCGGGCGCCGTTCCGGATCGAGATCGGCAACTGGGGCTGGTCCTGGGCCGGCGGTACCCCCGAGGCCGAGGCGGCCGCGCTGCTCGCCACCGGACTGCGCGGCAAGGAGCTGCGCGAACGCCTCGGCGACTGGCTCGGGCGGCAGTTCTCGCTCCAGTTCGAGCTGGAGCAGCCCGCCGACCCGGCCAACCGGGTCACCCTCGACCCGGACCGGCGCGACCCGCTCGGCCTGCCCGCCCCCGCGATCCACTACGACCTGGGCGGCTACGTCCGCGAGGGCATGGCCTCCGCCCGCGCCGTGTCCGACCAGCTCTTCGCCCTGCTGGGCGCCGAGGACCACACCGCCTACCCGGGCGCCGGCTGGCCCGGCCGGCTGGAACACCGGGGCGCGGTGTACGGCTACCGGGGCGCCGGCCACGCCGGCGGCACCCACCTGATGGGCGGTTCCCCCGGCACCTCCGTGGTCGACCAGTGGCAGCGCTGCTGGGACCACCCCAACCTGTACGCCGTCGGCTGCGGTTCGATGCCCTCGCTCGGCACCTCCAATCCCTCGCTCACCATGGCCGCCCTCGCCCTGCGCAGCGCCGACCGGATGCACCAGGACCTGCTGGCGCTGCGCAGGCCGGCGACCCTCTCCCCGCCCGTGCCCCCCTCGCTTTCGGAGTCCTCATGACCGGCCTGCCGCTGCCGCCCGTCCCGGAGCCGTACCACCTGCCCTTCCACTACGGCGCGCTGCACAACATCGGCGTCGACTACCTGGTGGACCCGGAGCGGGCCCGCCGCCTGCTCGACAAGCGCCACCCCGGGCTGAGCGCCGCCACCTTCGACGGCGGGGCCTGCGTCTCGCTCAACTACCAGCTGTACTTCGCCCAGTACCCGAACGGCGGCGGCATCACCGAGGAGCTGGAGATCAATCTGATCGCCCACCCGGCGTTCGCCGAAGAGCGCATCCCGGTGGTCAACTACGGGCAGTACGCCCGGGGTTACGACCAGACCAAGCTGCTCGGCATCGCCCGGCTGCACGTACTGTGCGACAACCCGCTCGCCATCGACGCCGGGCGCCGGCTGTACGCCGAGCCCAAGCACCCGGGCTGGTTCGAGACCACCCTGCCCTCACTCAACGCGCCCGCCGTGCGCGAACGGTGGAGCATCTCCTGCCGCCGGGCCGAACTCGGGCCGGACGGGCTGCGCCGGCACCAGGAGGAGGTCCTCGCCCTGGACGTCGACCTGGTCGGGCTCACGCCCGAGCCGGTGAACAACACCCCGATCACCGGCTACGGCACCGACGAGGAGGGCAAGCTGCTCGCCGGACCGCTCCACGTCCACCACCCCTACCGCTACTACGCGTTGGACGACCGCACCGCCGACCGGGTCCGGCTCGACCTCGGCAACCCGGCCGAGGAGGCCGCCCGTGACCTCGCCCAGCTGGTCGGCGAGGCCCCGGCTGCCGGGGTCTGGACCTACCAGTCCGCGCCGGTGGCTGCCCACCACCGCGCCTACTACGTCCGGTGACGGTGCGCCCCTTCCCGGGAGGGAGCACCGCCGTGCGCCGGGACGTCGTCGACGGGCGGATCTGGACGGCCATGCCGTACACCGTGCTCGCCGACGACGGCGCCACCCTGACCCTGACCGCCCGCCCCGGCACCGAGAGCCTCGCCCCCGCCAGCTGGACCACCTCCCGTCGCCACGGGGACGTCGCCGCCCGCAAGCGCGGCATCGACGACCTGGCCGCCGGTACCTGGGAACTCGACCGGTGGACCTGGCGCGACACCGTGGTGATCAGCCGCTTCACCGCGGGGGAGCCGTTCAGCGTCCACCGCTTCCTCAGCCCCGAGGGCCGCCCGCTGCGCTGGTACGTCAACTTCGAGCTCCCGTACCGGCGGACGGCCATCGGCATCGACACCTTCGACCTCTTCCTGGACCTCGTCGTCACCCCTGACCTGGCCTCCCGCACCTGGAAGGACGAGGACGAGTACGCCGAGGCCCGGCGGCTGGGCGTGATCGACGAGGCCACCCACCGGCAGGTGGACCGGGCCCGGGACCGCGCCCTGGCCCAACTCCACGACCGTACAGGACCGTTCGCGCCCGACCGGGCGGCCTGGACGCTGCCCCCGCCGGGGCCGCCGGCCGTCCTGCCCGACACCGCGCTCAGCACCCCGGCCGCCCGCTGGGAGTAGGCTCGCGTCCCGATATGGACGACACCCACGAGATCGACGGGCTGAGCGATGTCGAGGCGCTCGACCACCTGCACGAACCCGGGGCCTATCTGCGACTGGCCCGGCGGACCACCGACCCCGGGGTGCTGCGCGTGCTGGCCCGGTGCGAGTACTCCTTCGTCTGGCAGGCGATTGCCCGGAACGCCGCCGCGCCCCTCGATGCGCTGGCCGCCCTGGCGCCCCGGCGGCACGACACCTGGGACGACAACTGCCTGCTGCGGCTGCTGGCCGCCCACCCGGCGGTGACCGGCGAGGCCCTGGACGGGGTGGTCGAGCTGGTGGCCGAGCGGCTACGGGAGGGCGAACGCCCCTTCGCCGCGGTGCTGGAGCTGGCCCGGCGGCCGGAGCTGACGGAGGAACGGCTGAACCGGCTGGGGCACCTGGCGGGTGCCTCCAGCCGGCTCCGCCGGGGTCTCAGCCGTGCGCTGGCGGCCCGCCCGTCCGGCTGAGTTCGGCCGCCGACTGCCCGCCTCGGCCGGCCGGGGCCGGAGCGGGCGCCTTGGCCCAGCGCCCGGCCAGGACGGTGCCGACGACCAGTTGGAGCTGGTGGTAGGCCATCAGGGGCAGCACCATCACGCCCGCCTCCGAGCCGAACAGCACGGTGGCCATCGGCAGTCCGTTGGCCAGACTCTTCTGCGAACCGCACAGCATCGCCGCGATCGCGGCCGGGCGGTCGAGCCCCAGCCCGCGCGCGCCGAGCCCGGTGACGGCCAGGGCCGCGGCGAGCAGGGCGAGCAGGACCACGAGCATCCCGAGCAGGGCGAACGGTGTCGCCCGCTGCCAGATGCCCTGGGCCACCGCCGCGCTGAACGCCGTGTAGACGACCAGCAGGATCGAACCGCGGTCCACCGGGGTCAGCAGCCGTTTGTGGCGGGCCACCGGGCCGCCGATCCACGGCCGCAGCACCTGCCCGAGCAGGAACGGCGCCAGCAGCTGGAGCCCGATCCGCAGCAGCCCGTCCGCCGACAGTCCGGCGTGCGAGCCCAGCAGCCCGGCGACCAGCAGCGGGGTGAGCAGCAGTCCGGCGAGGCTGGAGTACGTCCCCGCGCAGATCGCCGCCGGGACGTCACCCCCGGCGGCTCCGGTGAGCGCCACCGAGGACTGGACCGTGGACGGCACCAGGCAGAGGAACAGCACCCCGGCCTGCAACTGCTCGGTCAGCGGCACGGGCGTGAGCAGCGCGGTGGCCAGCCCGAGCAGCGGGAAGAGGGCGAAGGTGGCGGCGAGCACCAGCCCGTGCAGTCTCAGGTGGCGCAGCCCGGCCAGGGTCTCGCGGGTGGACAGCCGGGCGCCGTAGAGGAAGAACAGCAGTGCCACCGCGATGTCGCAGGCCGTCGCGGCGAACCGGGCCGAGGCGCCGGAGACCGGGAACAGTGCGGCCAGGCCGACTGTCCCGGCCAGCGCCAGCAGGTACGGGTCGAACCTGCGCCACCACGGCGGACGGGCCGGGCCGTCGGTGCGGGCCGGGCGTCCGGAGGCGGCCGTCATCGCCCACCCCTGCCGCCGACCGGACCCCCGACCGGACCCCCGACCGGGGATCCGGCGCCGTCGTGGTCGCTCCCCGCCGAGCCGCTGCCGTTCCGGAAGTCGGCCGTGCGGTCGATCTCCAGCCAGGAGTCGGCGTTCGAGTTGTCGATGACCGTGATCAGGCTGCCGCCCGCGGCGGCCGGGGCCGCGCCGACCGCGAGCAGGGCGCAGGCCCCGGTCAGCCCCAGGACGGTGGCCCGCAGTGCGGCGGCCGCCGAGGTCGGGGCGGGCCGGCGCGGCCCGGGGCTCAAGCCGTCACGTCCGCGAGCCGGCGGGAGCGCGTGATGTTGCGCTCCAGCAGCTCGGTGGACTCCCGCACACCGACCGGCTTGGCCTGCCCGGCCTGGGCGGGCAGCCGCCCGTCGGCGGACTTCAGCCCGGTGAGCGCCTCGTCGATCGCCTGGTGGGCCGCGAACAGGCACGGCGTGCTGTAGATCGCGACGTCCACCCCGAGTTCGGTGAGCTCGGTGAGCGAAAGCCGGGGGGACTTGCCGCCCGCGATCTGGTTGAACAGCAGCGGCTTGTCGCCGACCTCCTTGCGGATCCGGCGGATCCACTCCTCGCTGCGCACGCCGTCGACCAGCACCACATCGGCATCCGTCTCGGCGAGCGCGCGGGCGCGGCGCAGGATGTCCGCCTCCTCGGTGGCGTCGGTGCGGGCGACCACCAGGAGGTCGGTGCGGTCGGCGAGGACGAGTTCGAGCTTCGCCAGGTACTCCTCGAGCGGGAGGACCTGCTTGCCGTCGGCGTGGCCGCAGCGGCGCGGGCGCTTCTGGTCCTCCAGGATCACGCCGGAGGCGCCGATGGCCTCCAGCCGGCGCACCACGTGGCAGGCGACCTCGGGATCGACGTAGCCGTCGTCGATGTCGACCAGCAGATGGTGCCGGGGGAACGCGCCGCGCAGCCGTTCGACGAAGGCGACCATGTCCGGCCAGGCGATGAAGCCGATGTCCGGCAGGCCGTAGTAGGACGCGGCGAAGCCGAAGCCGGAGACGAACATGCCGTCGTAGTGCTCGGCCGCGATGGAGGCCGAGTACATGTCGTGGACGCCGATCAGGGGCGTGGTGCCGGGGCCGGCGATCGCCGCGCGGAGTCGCTGCCCGGGGTCCGCAGAAGTGGAACCGTGGAACATGGGTCTCTCCTCACTCACCAGGATTTTGCCTCAACTTGGGTTTCTCAAGACCAAACTGAGGTGGCATCACTATGAGGTCTTTAATGCTCCATGGGCAAACCTTTAATGTAGATTCACCCATGTGAGTGAACGAATTTTCGACAACGCGTCAGTCATATGAAGTAAACATTCCGGGTCCGATCTGGCGGCCGAGTGACAACAGCGCTCCGGCCCGCTTAACGGTGCGGCTCACCGGCGCCGTCTCGACGCTCCGGACGGCGTCCGGCGCGGTGATCCGGGTGGTCAGGTGGCGCGCGAGGCCGAGGGGGTCCCGGCAGTTCACGGCTGTCGGCAGATGGGTGGGCCCGGTGGTGTGCGCGCCACCGGAGACGCCTCCGGACGCCCCGCGAATTCGGCTGCCACGGCCCCGGGCCCGAATGGCCGAACCGATATCCTCGGCCGGGTCTCGGCTACGAACCGCAGTACGGCCGGCGGCGCCTGCTGCTCGACAGGGCGTGACTGTCGAGCCGCCTCTGCCGCCTCCTGACGGCCACCACCCCCCACGCCCCCCGCTACGGCCCCAGACTCAC